>CAYGAJ010000062.1:0-11512 GCA_964347815.1 uncultured Gemmatimonadota bacterium
CGGCGTCGCTGCTGCACACGACGCTGGACGGGGAACGCGACGTCGAGCTTTTCCCCAACGAGCGGATCTATCACCTGGCCAGCGGCCAGCACTTCGTCGGCCGCTTTCCGCCACCTGCTGAGAGTCGTCTTTCCGGATCGCCGGCCTACCGGGGCAACCCGCTGGACTTCCTGGTGACGCTGCGAGCGCTGCTGGTGCGGATGGTGGAGTGGGTCCGCGACGGGGTCGAGCCGCCATCCAGCGTCTATCCGCGCATCGACTCCGGAACGCTGGTGCCGATCGACGAGGTGAACTTCCCGGCGATCCCGGGTGTCGCCTTCCCGACCGTGGCTCACGAGGCGTACCGCGCCGACTACGGCCCGCGCTGGCCGCAGGGGATCATCGACGTGCAGCCGCCGAAGCTGGGGTCCGCTTTTCCCGTGCGGGTGTCGCAGGTGGACCTGCTGGGGAACGAGCTGGGTGGCGTGGAGACCGTCGAGATCCTGGCGCCACTGGCGACGTACGCGCCGTGGAACCTGCGAGCCGGATACCCGGGCGGCACCGACGAGCTGACCGACTTCCTCGGTACCTACATCCCACTGCCCAGGACCGAAGCCGAACGGACCCGGCTCGGCGACCCGCGGCCCAGCATCGAGAGCCTCTACACGAACCGCGACGAGTATCTGCGTTTGGCGGAGCGCGCGGCAAGATCGCTGGTCGAGCGCGGGTTCTTGCTGGCCGAGGATGTGGATCGCGTGCTGGAGCGTGCGGCGGCCCACTGGGACTGGATTTTCGTTAGCGGGTGATCGACCACACACCCGGCTTTGGCGCGCGGTTGCCAGACTCCGGCAGGACGCGCAACTTACGGCCTTCAATAAACAATCAGCCAAGCAGGAGCCACGCCATGACGCCTCGTCCTCCATACCGTCTCATCGCAGCTACGCTCGCCCTGCTCGCCTGCGGCGACCTGGTCTTCGGCCAGACGCTTCCACCCGCGAAGCAGACGGCCATCGACGTCGTCGAGGGGCTTTCGTCCGAGATCCACCTGATGGCGATGAAGCTCTGGGACTACTCTGAGACCGCGCTGCTCGAGGCACAGTCGGCCGATTTCCTGATTGGCGTTCTGGAGAACGAGGGCTTCACCGTGAAGCGCGGCGTGGCCGACATGCCCACGGCCTTCGTCGCCTCCTTCGGTAGCGGCCGTCCCATCATCGGCATCCTGGCCGAATACGACGCGCTGCCCGGCGTGGGTAACGCTGCGGTCCCGAAAAGGCAGCCCCGCCAGGACGGGGTGACCGCCGGCCAGGGGTGCGGCCACAACCTGTTCGGCGCCGGGTCGGTGGGCGCCGCCATCGCCCTCAAGCGCACGATGGAGAAGCACGGCCTTGCCGGGACGGTTCGTCTGTACGGCACGCCGGCGGAGGAGACGGTGGTCGGCAAGGTCTACATGGCCAAGGCCGGCGTGTTCGACGACCTCGACGCCTCGCTCGATTGGCACCCCAGCCTGGAGACCGGGGTGCGCAACCAGCCGGGCCGCGCCATGAACAACTTCACCGTCGAGTTCTTCGGGCAGGCGGCGCATGGCTCCGCCGACCCGTGGAACGGTCGCAGCTCGCTGGACGCCGTCGAGCTGATGAACCATGGCGTGAACATGATGCGCGAGCACATCCGGCCCGAGGCGCGCATCCACTACGTGATCCCGTCGGGCGGCGGCGCGCCGAACGTCGTGCCAGAGTACGCGAAGGTCTGGTACTACGTGCGCGAGGCCGACCGCGAGAAGGTCGAAGAGTACTACAGCTGGATGCTCAAGATCGCCGAGGGCGCCGCGCTGGCGACACGCACCGAGCACAAGGTCACGCTGATCACCGGCGTCCACGAGATGAACCTGAACCGGCCGCTGCAGGTGGCGATGCAGAAGAACCTGGAGCGGGTCGGTCCACCGTCGTACGGCGAGGCGGAACAGGCGTTCGCCAAGGAGCTGCAGCGTTCGCTCGGGCTCGAAGAGAAAGGGCTCGACGTCGAGATCAAGCCGCTGGCCGACGAGCCCGAGCCGCTCTCCGGCGGCTCCACCGACGTGGCCGAGGTCTCGTACATCACGCCCACCGTCGGCCTACAGGTGACCAGCGCCGCCGCCGGCATCCCCTGGCACAGCTGGGCCACCGCGGCGTCGCACGGGACCGACGGCGCGGTGAAGAGCGCCTACGTGGCGGCGAAGGTGCTGGCGCTCACCGGCGTCGATCTGCTGACCGATCCCAAGCTGGTCGCGGAGGCCCGCGCGTACTTCCTCGAGAAAACGGGCGGGAAGCGCTACGAGTCACCGATCCCGGTCGACCAGAAGCCGCCGCTGCCGCGGAGCACGGATTCGGACGGCGGCGCCATGGCGAATAAGGGCGGATCGACCAACCGTATGTAAGTGTTCCGTAACTGCAAGGAGACAGTGATGTCTGTCCGACACATAATCCCTCTGTTGGCGGCAACCACACTGGCCGCTTGTGCACCCACGATCGATATGGATGCCGAGCGGGCGAGCCCCCGCGAGGCCGACATGGAATAGGCGGCCGTGGCCTCGGAAGGAAAGGATCTCGAAAGAATCGTCTCGTACTGGTCCGACGACGCGACGGTCTTTCCGCCCGAAGCCCGGCTCGTCAAAGGAAAGGCCGCGATTCGCGAGTTCGTGTCTCAGAGCCTCAGCGTCCCGGGCTTCGCCGTTTCCTGGCAGCCGACTGAGGTCGTCGTAGCGCCGAGTGGCGATCTCGGATATACCACCGGTGAAAACTCATTCACGTTCCCCGGGGAGGACGGAAACCTGGTGACGGTTCGTGGCCGCTACGTCACGGTGTGGCGCAAGACGGCCGACGGGAGGTGGGAGTGCGTGATTGATATTTGGAACGCGGGGCCCGGGTCTCCCGCGATGTAAGGAAAGGGCAGGGCGGATAAGCTCGACCGGCCGGCGGTGTGGGTGTTGAAAGCACGGCCACCTCGACTTGCCGAGCGGCCAAGGCACGGCCAGTTTGGGGCCCTACTGTCATTAGCACTGCAGGATCTGCCGGGTACACGCTGAGAGGAGGAGTCATATGGCCGACAAGAAGATTATCGCGATCGTGGGCGCAACCGGAGCCCAGGGTGGAGGGCTGGTTCGTGCCATTATGAACGACAAAGGCGGCCAGTTCACGGCTCGGGCGCTGACGCGCGACGTCAACTCCGACAAGGCAAAAGCGCTCGCCGCGTTGGGTGCGGAGGTCGTGAAGGCCGACGTTGACGATCTAGAGAGCCTTAAGAAAGGTTTCGCCGGGGCTTACGGCGCCTTCTGCGTGACATTCTACTGGGCGCACCTTTCACCGGAGAAAGAGCTGGCCCAGGCTCGCTTGATGGCCCAGGCGGCCAAGCATGCCGGCCTCCAGCACGTCATCTGGTCCACGCTCGAAGACACACGCAAGTGGGTGCCGCTGAGCGATGACCGTATGCCCACGCTGATGGAGAAGTACAAGGTCCCGCACTTCGACGCCAAAGGCGAGGCCAATCAGCTGTTCACCGAAGCTGGAGTGCCCACGACGTTCCTGCACACGAGCTTTTACTGGGACAACTTCATCTTCTTCGGCAGCGGCCCCCAGAGAGGGCCGGATGGCAAGCTGGCCATCACGTTTCCGCTGGGCGACAAGAAGCTGCCGGGCATCGCGGCAGAGGACATCGGCAAGTGCGCCTACGGCATCTTCAAGAAGGGTCCTGAGTTCATCGGCAAATCGGTCGGCATCGCCGGCGAGCACCTGACGGGCGCGCAGATGGCGGCGGCGCTCACAAAGGCGCTCGGCCAGGAGGTGGGGTACAACGCGGTGGAGCCCGATGTGTACCGCAGCTTCGGCTTTCCCGGGGCCGATGATCTCGGCAACATGTTCCAGTTCAAGCGCGACTTCGAGAAGGACTTCTGTGGCGCGCGCAACCTCGACTTCGCGCGCTCGCTAAATCCTGCGCTCCAGACCTTCGAGCAGTGGCTGGCGCAGAACAAGGACCGCATCCCGCTCGACTGAAGCACACGGTCGCAGCAGCGGTTTGCCCCGGACCTCGGCTTGAGCGATCTTGCAGTCGGTATGACCGAACGGCGATACACGGAGGAAGAGGTCGCCGCCATCTTCGAGCGGGCCTCCGAGGCGCAGCAAGCCGCCCGTCGGCAACTCGCGCCCAGCGAGGGGATGACGCTCGCCGACCTGCAGGAGATTGGCCGCGAAGTCGGCCTTCCGGCCGAGCTGGTGACCGAGGCGGCGCGATCGCTGGATCGAGTCGGGCGTCCGACGACACGGACCTTTCTCGGTCTGCCGCTCGGCGTCGGACGCACGGCCGAACTCGAGCGAAAAATCACGGAGGCAGAGTGGGAGCGCCTGGTCGGCGACCTGCGCGAGACGTTTGACGCGCGGGGCACGGTCAGATACGACGGCCCGTTCCGCCAGTGGACCAACGGCAACCTGCAGGCCCTGCTCGAGCCGACCGAGACCGGACACCGGCTTCGACTCCAGACCGTGAACGGCAACGCCCGTGGCGCGATGACCACGGGTCTGGCAACGCTTGGGATCGCCGCTGCGATGTTGCTCGTCTCCGCGTTCACGGGCAAGATCGTCGACCCCGGATTCTTGAGCGCTGTCGGCTTCCTTTCGACTGTCGGACTCGGAATGTTCGGTATCGGCGCGCTACGTCTGCCGGGATGGGCGCGCCTGCGCCGCCGTCAGATGGAGGCCGTAGCCGCGCGGCTCGCGCTGGCGGCGCAGTCGCCGCCCCCGGAGGAATCACCCACCGAAGACAACTGAGCCTCCCGGCCGGCGATCGGCACGGCAGGCTCGACGTCCGCCGCTGGCGTTCTAACCGTCCGCTCACTTCTGCAAGAGAGGTTTCCGTGAAGATCAGGCTGAACAGCGTGCTCGTACAGGACCAGGAAAGCGCGCTCCGCTTCTACACCGAGGTCCTCGGCTTCATCAAGAAGATGGACCTCCCCGCTGGAGAGTACAGGTGGTTGACCGTCGTCTCGCCTGAGGAGCCCGACGGCGCGCAGCTGCTTCTCGAGCCCAACGTCCATCCCGCCGCCGCCACGTATCAGCGTGCCCTCTTCGAATCCGGTATTCCGCTGACGTCGTTTGCCGTTGACGACATCGAGAAAGAGCACGAGCGCCTGAACGCGCTTGGGGTGGTTTTCAGAATGGAGCCGACCCGGACGAATGGGGCCAGCGTTGCCGTTTTTGAGGACACCTGCGGCAACCTCATACAGATCTATCAGGAGTCGTGACAGCGGCTCCGCGAACGTGCGATGACTGCGAAGCGCCCGCGGCCGCTCTGGACGTGCCCGAAGTGTGGGGCGAAGCTCGTCACAAAGAACCTCTGGCATTCATGCGGTAAGGCAACGCTGGCCGACTGGAAGTCGCGCATGGGCCCCCGTGCTCGCGAGCTGTACGACCGTTTCGAGCAGATGATCGCGGCGTGCGGGGAATATCATGTCGCACCCGCAAAGACGCGCATCGCATTCCTCGGGCGCGTGCGGTTTGCCGGGATCACGAGTCTGTCCGAGCGGGGGATGACGTGTAACTTCGCGCTCCCGTATCGCCTGGACTCAGAGCGCTTCGCGAAGATCGAGGAGGTCGGTCGCGGCTGGTGGGCTCACTGGCTGCGGATCACGGATGTCACGCAGCTCGACGGCCAGGTGCAATCGTGGCTTCGTAAAAGCTATCGTTTGATGGGAATGCAGGAACGGTTGAAAGACAGACGCGCCCGTAACCGTTGACGCAGCACGCGCGATGCGGCTGCTGAAATAGCCGCCGCGCACCGCCGGACGTGACGATCCGCGAAGAGGAGGTGAAGTTGGGTCTGACGCGAGAAGAAGAGTCGTTCGTCGAAAGCAGGGCGAAGTTCGCTCGGAGCTGGCCGATCGTCGGCACCGCCATGCTCGTCGTACTCCTGGTGTTGGCGGGCTGGTTGCTGTTCACGCGCCCTATGCTCATCAACCCGTGGGCCGTGCTTTCCGGGCTCGAAACGGGCACGATACCCGACAGCACCCTCGCCATAATGGCTGCTCTGCTGCCCGTAGTGATGCTTACGTGCCTCTTCGTGCTCGTTGTCGCCCTGATCCTGTTCTCCGTGGCGTTTTCCAACGAGAAGAAGCACATCGCGATCATCCGCCGGATGACGGGAGCTAGCCCGAACGCGCCGAGGTAATCTCGAGCGTGGTGCCCCAGGGGTCGGTGGCGTGCCAGCGTCCGCTCTGGCCGTTGACTTCGTAGCCGGCCGTCCTGATGCCGTCCGAGGCGCAGTCGGCGTCGGCACGCTCGGGGAGGACGATCGTCCAGGCGATGAGCCGTGCGTCGTCGGGGCCGGCTGGCCGGGCCCCGGCCGCCCACGTGTTGACGCCCAGGTGGTGGTGGTACCCGCCCGCGGAGAGAAACAGCGCGCCCGGGTAGTCCCACACGACTTTGTCGAAGCCTAGGGCGCCGTGATAGAAGGCCTCCGCGCCGTCCAGATCGCCGACATGCAGATGCACGTGGCCGACCACCGTACCCGGAGGCATCCCGTCGAACGGGCGGTGGCCGGCGTGGCTCAGTAGGTCGGCGACGTTGAGCGGCTCGGTAACCATCCGCAGCTGGCGGCCTTTCCGCTGCCACCCGCTGCGCGGCCTATCGGCGTACACCTCGATCCCCAGCCCATCCGGATCGGAGAGATAGAGCGCTTCGCTGACGTGGTGATCCGCCTGTCCGACCCGCACGCCGATCTCGGCGGCGTGACGCGCGAATCGCCCCAGCGCGGCGCGGTCCGGGGTCAGCAGCGCGAAATGGTACAGGCCCAGGCGGCCGCGTCGAGGCGCCGGCGCCGCGCCGGGACGCTCGAACAGCTCCACGAGGGGCGCCGCGTCATCAAGCGCGCCGAGCGTCGCCCGATCCGGCTCGCTCTCGAGGGTGCGCAGCCCAAGGACGCGGTTGTAGAATCGGAGCGACCGCTCCAGGCTCGCCACCTGCAGTTTGACCGGCCCAAGTCGGGTGGCTCCCGGCAAGCGGTAGCCCGGAGGCGCGATGCCGTAGGGCGCACCGGATGTCGGCCCGTCGCCGATCGTCGCCGCCAAGACTCACTCCTGATTGTTGATCGCGATGATCCTCAGCTCGTAGGTGTCGTCGTCGCGTGGATCTTCGTAGACCGCGCCGAACCACACTTCACCGCGCCCGATCATCACACCCTGCCAATTCACGAACAACCCTGTGACGTCTTGAGTGAGCACGGCCTCTCTGACGCGGCCGTTCACGATGTCCGGGTAACGCGACACAAAGTCGGAAGGCGAATCGACCATCGTGCTTCGGCCGTCGAGCTGCACCGTGATCGGATAGCGGACCATCGAAGCGACGACGCTCGCGTCATCGTTGGCGACCGCAGCTCTTAGCGAGGCCAGAAAGCCCTCGACCTCGCTAACGCTGAGCCCCGCCATCGAGAAGTCCGGCGCCGTGGCCTGGGGCTCGGACTCCTGAGCGGCCACCGCCGCCGGCGCCGCACCTTCTCGCGGCGTCGCGCGGCGGCCCGCAGAATCTTCGCTCGCTCCGCACGCCCAGAGGGCGACGGCAGCGAGCGGAATCCCGTACCTAGCTATTCCAGAGTTTGATTTCATTCTCACGGCGGATTTGCAGTCCTCTCACCTTGTGGCCACCGGCGTACACCCAGCGGCGCAACTGCTTCGGAACCTCGTCGTACTGCCTCTGGTTGAGCAGCTCCAGAAGCGTGCTGTTCTTGAACGCGACGGGCCCCACGTTGAACGAGAACGAGACGAGGGTATCGAACTGGTTTTGGTTGAGTGGGACCTTCACGTTGTCGTTGACAACTTTTTCAAAGCCCTTCAAGTCCTGGGCGAGCAACTCCGTGATCTGTTCCTTCGTCAGGCCGCGCCGGTAGTCGGTGCTTTCACCGCCGATATAGAGTTTCCCAGAGTGAAGCTCGTCCTGGGTCAGCAGGTGCCCCACCCCGATGGTCAGCAACCCAGCGACGTCGCGGTAGGCCTTGCGCTCGCTGCCCTCCCACAACTCTAGCTTCTCGAGACCGTTCGCACTCATCTTCATAGGCCGACTCTCCTCTCATAAGTGGAACGCCAATCGGAACTCGTCAGCCGCCGAGCTCGCCTCTTCAACGACTTGCCACCTCCCGCAACTCCGGCAGGGCGGCATCGGCTCGATGCCAGATCCGCCGAAGCGTGTCGTACGCCTCACGAGCCGCCGCCCGATCGCCGATCTCTTCGGCCGCGCGCGCCGTTCCCAACAGCGACGCCGTACGTCGCGGCGCGCGCCGCAGCGCCGCCTCGAAGGCCTCGCGCGCCTCCGCCGGGCGGCCCAACTGCAACAACATCTCACCGAGCAACTCCGGCGACGGCTTCACGATGAAGGGCGGCCCGAACTCGAACGGCATCTCCGACTCGATAGAGGTCGCCTCTTTCATCAACTCCAGCGCCTGACTGGTACTGCCGTCTTCCAGCGCCAACAGAGCTCGAAGCTCCAGCTCCAGCACACGGATGGCCTGAAGGTCCGGCGGGTAGTCGCCGCCGCCGCGCGATGCCGACTCACGCTCCTCCTTCAGGCGACCCGCCACGCGCTCGGCCATCTCACGGTCGCCACGCTTCAACGCCGCCAGCCCCGTGGCGAACGTGTGGCTGGCCGCCGTCGCCCGACCCAAGCCGCGAAGCTCGACCTCGATGGCGACGGCGGGGTCGTTCCAGCGCTGTGTATTGACCAGATAGTCCGCGCGCATCAGCGCCAGATACGATCGCGCCCGGGGTGAGCCGCTGGCCTCCGCGTCCTTCCGCATGATCTCCACCTGTCGACGCGCATCCTCGTAACGGCCCTGCTGTATGTAACCGTACGCCAGCCAGCGCAGAGCGTGAGCATTGCGCGCGTCGCTCGACAGACCCTTTCGTTTGACTCGCTGGTCGGCGACGTCCCAGGCCGTTTCGTTCGCAGCTACGACCTCATCCCACATGCCCAGCGCGATGAAGATGTGCGACGTCATGTGCTGAGCGTGGCTCGCCGCCGGCGCGATCCTGGAATAGGCTCGCGCGGGCCGCAGCCCCAGGGGCGCGTGTACCGGGTCGTCGTAGGAGTGGATCATGTAGTGAGCGGCGCCCGGGTGCTGCGGGTTGTCGCGAAACACCTCCTCGGCCACCGCCGCCGCCCGCATGTAGGTCGGGATGTCCCGCCCCTCGTGCGCGGTGCCCAGCAGCGCCAGGGCGTAGAAAACCGCGGCCTCGTGGTCGTGCGGATACTTCTCGTACAGGCGGCGCATCGCGTCGGCATAAGCGAAGTCACGCGACCGCTTGTCCCCATCGCCGTACAGGACGTCCAACGTCCGCAGATAGTCCTTCTCGCGCTCGCTGCCCGCCTTGCCGATCCGAGCCTCGGGAGTCGAGCCCAGCCGGCGCAACGCGGCCAGCGCCGCCTCACGGTCCTGCTGCTGCCAGATGGGGTGATTGTAAGTCATCGCTTCGCCCCAGTAGGCGAGAGCGAAGTCGGGGTCGATCTGCTGAGCCTCGCGAAACGCCTCGGCGGCGTCGGGATACTCGAAGCTGTGCAGCAGAAGCACGCCGCGGATGAACGCAGGCTGTGCGGCGGCGGCGCCGGAGTTGGGGAACTCGAGCTGGCCCAGATCCGCGGTCTGTGCGCCCGCTACCGAGACCAGGACCGCCGCGATGAGCGCGGCAAATGGGAAGCTGACGATGCGGTGCCTCATCGTGAGTTATCTCCGTCGGTTTTTGTCGTTCGCGCGCTTAAATCGCGCCCACGCTACTCCTACGAACGAGCCTTTCCCACAGGCATGATGGCGAACGGCTGCTCGCTCTCAGGCAACCGCAGGACCGCCCTGACCTGTGTGTCGCTGAAGGCGCCCACGAACACGGTGCCCAGCCCCAGCGCGGTGGCCTGAAGGTAGATGTTCTGAGCGACGCCGCCCACCTCCATATGCACATAGCGAACGGCGCGCTGGCCGTATCTGGCCGCCGTGCGCTCGAGGGCGCCGGCGATGACGATGACCGCGGGCGCGTCGGCGATCCAATCCTGCGCCAGAGCGGCCGCGGCGATCTCTTCCCTCAGATCTTCCGTCATCACCTCGACGAGCTGGTGCGACCCCACCCGGAACTTGTAGAGGCCCGGCGCCAGCTCGTCGACCTTACCGGCCGCCACGTACAGCTCGATCGGGTACGTCGCCCCCGCCGATGGCGCGGTGCGCCGGCCGCCCGAGCGGGTGATGCCCTGGGCCGCCCAGAGCAGCTGGGAGAGATCGGCGAGGGCGAGCGGCTCGGCCGAGTACTCCCGTATAGACCGACGCTTGCGCAGCGTGGCCTCCAGGGGTGTCGCACCCTCGACGTTTGGCCGCGGCAAGGCCTCTAGCCGCATCGATCACCCCGTGCGCCCTGCGCACTCGCAGCCACGAGCGCCCACCACACGCTCACGGCTTCCCCGAGCCGGCGGCCGGTTCCCCCGACTCGGCTTCGTGACGGAATTGGCCGTTCTCCAGAAAGTGGATGACCTGCTCGATCACATCCTCACTAAGCATGATGTAGGTGTGGCTGTGCGGAACGACCAGGAAGTCGGCCATCCCCGACACCTTGGCGCGCTCGACCGACACCTTGCCATCGTCCACGCCCGGGATAATGCGGGAAAAAAGCGGGTTTAGCGTGCGGTCGCCGGCGATCACGCCCAGCTCGAAATCGACCGGGCCCAACCGGCTCGGTATGCTCTCAGGGCCGGTGCCCAGCTCTTCGATCGCCGGCCCCAACAACTTCTCGAGGACCGGGTTCTCGGCGGCCCAATCGGCAAGCTCGCTCCCCTGATTCGGCGGGCTCAGCATGACGACACGGCCCAGCCCCTCCACCTCGTGCTGTTCGAGGTAGTAGCGAAGCACGATGCCGCCCATCGAATGGGTGACGAAGTGGACGCGACCGCCGGGATCGGAACAGCATGTGGCCAGCGCCGGCCCCAGCTCGTTCTCGGAGAGTTGCTCGATCGAATGCTCGGTAGACGGATAGCCGACGTTGACGACAGCGTAGCCGCGGTCCTCCAACGCCCGCTCGAGGCGCAGCATGGAGAGATCGCTGCGGCCCAGGCCATGGAGCAGCACGACGCGTTCGGCGCCGTCCGGCAGCGGCGGCGCTCCACCACAGGCCGTGGCCGCCGTGGCCAGCAAGGCCAACACGGCCAGCGTCGTGAGCCTGCTGGCCGATCTCATTACGTCTCGCTCAGAAGCGAACGTGTCTTGTCGTTTCACAGAAGACAAAATCTAGCCGAAATCGCTCGGTGACACCAAGACCGCAGATCCGGGTCTCGGGCGGTTCAGTACGGCGCCGGGCCACCGCCAAGCCGCGGGCCCAGATACTCGCGTTGGAACCGCCGGTGCCTCCGCGCCTCTTCTGGCGGCCCCAGGTGGTAAGTGGTCCCGGCCGTCTGCCAGATCACCACGTCCGCCAGCCCGAGCAGTGTCTCAGCCTCCTGTCCCGCCACCACGACCGCGCATCCGTCGTCGGCGAGCTGGCGCAGAGCGG
>CAYGAJ010000063.1:0-11382 GCA_964347815.1 uncultured Gemmatimonadota bacterium
TGTGACCCAGGTCTTCTCCGCCGCCTTCCCGAATCTCTGCAGTGGCTTCAAGAACATCGGCGCGGCCGTTTTTCGTTACGACGAAGAGGAACCCGATACCGAGCCGCAGACCGCCTGCGAGCTTCTACGCGCCCACCCGGAATGGGCGGTGACCGCCGTGGTCACCGGGATCGAGACTCGCAAGCTGCGCAACCCCGAAGGCCGAACCGTGGTCACGGCCGCGGCCCCGGTCGCCTCTTACTGCGCCTGGCTTCGCAAGCAGCGCAGCGAGGCGGAGGTCCCTCCAAAGCCCAGCTAGCCCTCGGTCCAGCCGGCCGCCTCCGCCCTCCGCCAGCTGGAGCCACGTTCCGTACCCGGGGACGCGTGCCTTTCCTGTGGCAAGCGGTGTCTTACGCGTTTGTGTCGCAACAGAGAGACAGAGCGATTACATTCCAAAGCCGCCGACCCGGCCGCGCCCATGGGAGCACGGAGGTTGTTTGTTGACCGGGCGGGACGAACGCAGCTCAGCGCACGAATGTATCAGAAGACCGCGGACCCGGACTCGAAGACTCGATTAGCCGCCATCGACATCGGCACCAACACGATCCGACTCATCATCGTGGAGGTCGATGACGACGGGACGTATCGGGTGCTGGACGAGGAACGCGAGCCGGCCCGGCTCGGCCACGGGCTGTACGACACAGGAAAGCTGGGTGAGGAGCCGATCGAGCGGGCCCTCATCGCCCTCGGCCGGATGAAGGCGATCGCCGAGGGCAAGAACGCCTCCGAGATCCGAGCCATCGCCACGGCCGCCGTGCGCGAGGCATCCAACGGGCGGAGCTTTCGCCGGCGGGTCCAGCGCGAGCACGGCCTTCGCATCAAGGTCATCTCCAGTCGAAAAGAAGCCCGCCTCGCCTTTCTCAGCATGACTCGCCAGTTCAGTCTGGACGGACGGCCTGTGGCGATGGTCGACATCGGCGGCGGTAGTGTCGAGCTGGTGCTGGCCGCCGGTACGGCCATCGAGCAGATCTATTCACTTCCTCTGGGGGCCGTCCGCCTGACCGAGCGCTATGTGAAGTCAGATCCGATCAGCGACAAGCATTGGAAGAAGCTCCAGAAGGCGATCGACCGCGAGATCAAGAAACACGTGGGCAAGCCGCCGTTCAAAGCGCAGACGATGGTCGGCAGCGGCGGCACGTTCAGCACGCTCGCGGCGATCATCAAGAACCAGCGGGAGGGCAAGGAAGGCAGCGTCCAGGGCTACACGCTGACTCGCGGCGAGGTGGACGCCCTGGTCGATCGTCTGCGCGAGATGAATCTGGAGGCGCGCCAACGGATCCCGGGCCTCAACCCGGACCGCGCCGACATCATCGTCGCCGGCGCCGCCGCCGTGGCCCGACTCGCCAAGCGGCTGTGTTGCAAAGAGATACGCGTCAACGAGGGCGGCGTGCGCGAAGGGTTGCTGCTCTCGATCATCGCCGAACGCCGAAACGGCGGCGCGCCCAGCCGGCGCCAGGTCGCCGACCGGATGGACTGGGTGCGTCTGTTCGCGCGCAAGTGCCACTCGAACGAGGGGCACGGCGAGCATGTGGCCAAACTGGCGACGCAAATCTTCGACGGTCTGCAGGAGGCGTACGACCTGCCCGAGGAGGGGAGGGAGATTCTTCAGGCCGGAGCGCTTCTCCACGACATTGGCTACCTGATCAGCCACGCCCGGCACCACAAGCACTCGTATCACCTCATCATGCACGGCGACTTGCCGGCGTTCTCGGCTCGGGAGGTGGAGCTCATCGCCAACGTCGCGCGCTATCACCGCCGCGCTTACCCGAAAAAGAAGCACACCAACCTGGCCCGGCTGCGGAAGCGTGACCGAAGGCTGGTACGCTTTCTCAGCGGGATCCTTCGTGTGGCCGATGGTCTCGACCGCACTCACGCCCAAGCCGTGTCCTCGGTTACCCCGGAGCTCGAGGACGAGCGTATCCGGCTGATCGTTGAGGCCGAGGCGCCGCCTCAAGTCGAGCTTTGGGACGCGGATCGCAAGGCCGGGCTTTTCGAAAAGGCCTTCGCCACCGCGCTCGAGCTTCAATGGGCCGGCGCCGTCGAGCCGTACCAGCCCGAGGCGTCACGGCTACAGTCCTGAGCCGCAATGCTCGATCTGCTTGTCGTTCGCCACGCCATCGCGGAGGACCGTGAGTCCTTCGCCCGAACCGGCGAGCCCGATGAGCTGAGACCGCTGACGCCGCGGGGACAAAAGCGCATGCGACGCGCGGCGACGGGGTTGCGCACGCTGGTGCCTCGGATCGACGTGTTGGCGACGAGCCCGCTCGTTCGCGCCGTGCAAACAGCCGAGATCCTCGCCGGCGCCTATGGTGATCTCGAGGTGGAAGAGGTGGCGGCGCTCGAGCCCGATGCCAGTTCGAAGAGCCTGCTCGGCTGGCTCGAGCGCCAGGCGGAGGGATCGACGGTCGCCGTCGTGGGACACGAGCCGAGCCTGAGCTTCCACGTGAGCTGGCTCACGGCCCGCTCCAACCAGCCCTTCGTCGAGTTCAAGAAGGGCGGCGCCTGCCTTCTGCGTTTCTACGACGAGGTGTTCTCGGGCGGCGCCACGCTGCTCTGGATGCTCACGCCGCGACAGCTGAGGGCGTTGGGAGGCTAGCGTGGCCACACTCTCTCGCGAACAGCTCGAGCGCCCGGCCGAGGAGACGGCGCGCCAGCTGGCGTTGGCCTGGCTCGCCGAAGCCGACGCCGCACTCGAGCGCGTCGGCGACCCCAAGGATGAGGAAGCACTGCACGATTTCCGCGTTGCGCTGCGCCGCTTCCGAAGCTCGGTTCGCGCCTACCAGCCCCACCTGAAAGGCAGCGCGCCGAAGAAGGCGCGGAGGCGGATCCGCGACGTCGCCTCGGCGACCAACGTCGGCCGCGATGCCGAAGTCCAGATCGTCTGGTTGAGTGCGCAGACCGACAAGCTGAAGCCGCGAGAGCGCAAAGGCCTGCGCTGGCTGCTGGCTCGGTTGGAGGCGCGGCGCGATCAGGCCTATAGCGAGGCGCAGCGGAACATCGCGCGAAGGTACCGCGCGGTCCGGGCCGGCGTCACCGATCGCCTGACGACCTACCGTCGCCGTCTGGCGCCGGACGGCGCGATGGCGCAACAGTCCTTCCTACAGGTCACGGGCGAGCTTCTGGAAGAGCACGCAGCGGTGCTGCAGGGGCTGTTGTCGACCGTGCATACACCCGAGCACGAAGAGGAAGCGCACAGGTCACGTATCGCGGCGAAGCGATTGCGCTACCTGCTCGAGCCCCTCGTCAAATCGGTGGATGGGACGAAACCTCTGATCCGGCAGCTCAAACGCCTGCAGGACATCCTGGGCGAGCTGCACGACACTCACGTGCTCACCGCCGAGGTGGCGTCGGCGATCGAGACCGTGGCAGCCGAGCGCGCGCGTCGCCTTCACGAGGAAGCCCTCGGAAGCGAACCGACCCGCGCCCGGCAGCGGAGGATGGATAGCGACGAGTCTCACGGTCTGCTGGCGCTGACCGACTTGCTGAGACGGCGGCGCGATCGGCTGTTCCGCCGGCTCGACAAGGGCTGGTTGGGCGATAACGCCAGCGAGTTCTTCGGCGGCGTGACGGCGCTGGCGCGGCGTATGCGCCTGAGCGGAGCGCCCGACACCGAGATCCAACGGAAGTACGTGCTGTCGGGTGTTCCGGATGCAGTGAAGAGGACGCGCGGCATGTTCATCGAGCAGGGTTGGCTCCCGGGAGACGTGATCCAGGAACGCTTGCGGTGGCTGCGATCGGCAGGGAAGACGAGCTACTACCGTACCGTGAAGTCGGGATCGGGGCCCAAGCGTACGCAGATCGAGGAGCGGATCTCACGCCGCCAGTTCGAGAGCTTGTGGCCGCTCACCGAGTCGCTGCGGCTGCGCAAGCGTCGCTACACGAAAGCGGACCGGGACCTGACTTGGGAGATCGACGACTTCGAAGGTCGTGATCTGGTGCTCGCCGAAGTCGAGCTTCCCTACGAAGGATTCGAGGTGAAGCTGCCCGAGTGGCTGCAGCCGTTCGTGAGCCGCGAGGTGACGGGGGATGACGCCTACGACAACGTCAACCTGGCCCGCAGCTCCGCGAGAGGTCGGCCGAAAGGCGGGTCTAAGAAGACCGCTCGCAAGACGAAACGCGCCAAGAAGCGCAAGCCGGCGCGGGGCAGTTGAACCGCGCCGGACTGGAACGATCGCGATCGCGTCCCTACCGCTAAGCAGAGCGCGACGTCGCGTCGTCGCCGACCCCCAGCTGTCGGCCGCCTTCCTCCGCCCCTGCTGGAGGCGCGAGAATCGGCGTGAGCTGTCGCACCATCTCCCTAGCCTCCTGCGCCGTACGCCGGGCGAGCTCTTGCAGAACGACCTGTGAGCGCAGCGCCGGCCCATCTTCGGTCGCCGCCACACGCTCATACGTGCCGTCGGATCTGAGAACTCGGGCCTTTGCATTATCCGCCAGGACGACGGGCAGGATCTCGTGGATGACTCGCCGTTTCAGCTGCGGATCTTCCACCGGAAACATGACCTCGATTCGCCGGTAGAAGTTGCGCGGCATCCAGTCCGCGCTGCTCAGGTACACATCCGGATCACCGGCGTTCTCGAAGTAGAATATGCGGCTGTGCTCCAGGAACTTGTCCACCACACTCCGGACTCTGATCCGTTCGGATACCCCCGGCAGTCCCGGCCGCAGGCAACAGATCCCGCGGATCATGAGATCGATGTCCACCCCTGCCTGCGCGGCGTCGTAGAGCGAGTCGATGATCGAGGCCTCGACCAGCGCATTCATCTTGACGATGATCCGGGCGGGTCGGCCCAGCTCGGCGTTGCGCCGCTCGCGATCGATCAGTTCGACGACGCGATCTCGCAACCCCCGGGGCGCGACCAGCAGCTTCTTCCAACGGTGCCCCTGCGAGTAGCCGGTCAGCAAGTTGAACAGCTCGCTCGCGTCCTCGCCGAAGTCGGGATCCGCGGTAAACAGCCCGATGTCCGTGTAGATGCGTGCCGTGGTCGGGTTGTAGTTGCCGGTGGACTGGTGAACGTAGCGCCGGATGCCGTCGGCTTCGCGCCGTACGACCAGCGCCACCTTGCAGTGGGTCTTCACGCCCACGACCCCGTAGACCACGTGCACCCCCGCCCGCTCGAGTGCGCGCGACCAGGCGATGTTGTTCGCTTCGTCGAACCGCGCCTGCAGCTCCACCAGAGCGGTCACCTGCTTTCCGTTGGCCGCGGCGCGGGCCAGCGCCGTCAGCACCGGGCTGGAGACGCTGGTCCGGTAAAGCGTCTGCTTGATGGCGAGCACGTCGGGATCGTCGGCCGCGCTCGAAATGAAGTCGACCACCGCGCTGAACGACTCGTAGGGGTGGTGAACCAAGATGTCAGCCGCACGAATCGCATCGAAGACGTTCGTCCCGGCGGCAAAAGCGGGTGCGCTGCGCGGCACGAGAGGATCGTCTTTCAGCTGGCGATTGCCTTCGAGCTCGTGAAGGCGCATCAGGCCAGTCAGGTCCACGGGCCCCTCGACCACGTAGAGGTCTCGGGTCCTGAGGGTCAGCGCCTCGCCGAGTAGTCGGAGGAAGCGATCGTCCACACCGGCGCTGATCTCCAGCCGTACCGCTTCGCCGCGCCTTCGCTCACGGAGCGACTCCTCGATGGCGCTCAGCAGATCATCGACCTCGTCCTCGTCGATGGTAAGATCGGTGTTACGCGTGACGCGAAAGACGGCTTGAGACATGATGTTGAAGCCGCCAAACAAGTCACCCGCTCGCTCTGCGATCAGGTCCTCCAGCAAGATGAAGCGTGTCCTGCCCTCGACCGAAGGCAAGAGCACGACCCGCTCGAGCACCGAAGGCACCTGGACGATGCCGAACAGTTCCTGTGGGCCCTGGTCGTGCTCGTTCTGCAACAAGAAGGCGAGGTTCAGGCTTTTGTTGTGGACGTGGGGGAAGGGGTGGCCCGGATCGATCGCCAGCGGCGTCAGCACGGGATAGATGTCGCCGGCGAACAGCTTGTCGACGTAGGCGCGCTCCAGCGCCGACAGCTGCTCGTTGAGGACTCTCTCGATCCCGTTCTCAGCCAACTGGGGAAGGACTTCCTCACACAACACGCGGCACTGCTCGGTGACCAGCTCGTGCGCCCGTGCCTCGATCCGGCTCAACACGGTGTCCGGATCGAGCCCGTCCGCCGGGTAATCCTGCGGCTCCACGCCGGCATGCAGCTGCTCCTTTAGGCCGGCCACGCGTACCTCGAAGAACTCGTCCAGGTTGGACGAGAAGATCGAGAGGAACTTCAGGCGCTCGAGCAGCGGAGTCGTCGGGTCACACGCCTCCTCCAGCACCCGCGCGTTGAACTGCAACCAGCTCAGCTCACGATTGATATAGTACTCGGAAGGGTACCGCGGTCTGGGCCGATGTCTCTTCTGTATGCGAAACACTGCAGCTAGTCCTTCTCGTCCGCCCAGTAACCGCTCGGAGGCGACCCAACGGCTCTGAGCCGGCGATCCTGCGCTTGCGGCACTCGTTTCCGCTGAAACCGTTTTGCAACCCGCCCCGGACGCGTGCCATCGCTGCTCGCCTGGCCTACCGGCCAAGTCCGCGCTCGGCCATCAGCGGGCCTAATGAGCTACGGCCGACCCGGCCGGCTCGCAAGCCGGGCTCGGCTGCACCGTCGGGAGGACCAGAGGCGTAAGCTGAGACAAACGATAGGGTTAGGGAGGTGGCTTCGACCTCGAAGCAAGAGAGCGGGCGTTGGGTTCCGACGGCGGCGGTCGACCCTCCCCACCGCCAGCGACGAATAACCCGAGGCCTCCCGGGGTATAGGGGTTGGATCGCAGGGTCAGCGATCCGAGGGGAGTTAGTGAGAGTTCCCGCCGAATGCGGCGCCGCGGGGCCGCGGGCTGCAGACCGCCTGGGGCATGCCCAGGAGTAACCTACACTGTTATATTTGTGCCGTTGATGCCCAGCGGTCGAACCTTCGACCGCCAAAGCGGTACCGCCCTCCCCTCTCCGGCACACCGGCGCCGTCAACGCCGTAACCGAGGGAGCGACATGTCAGAGTTTCTCAGCGTAATCGAATGGTTCGATGAAACGGGCCAAGAGATCGTCCACCGCATCCCGCAGGAAGGGTCGGCGGAGACGAAGTTCGGCTCGCAGGTCATCGTGCGGGAGAACCAGGCGGCGATCTTCTTTCGCGACGGCAAAGGGCTCGACGTGCTCGGGCCGGGCCGCCACACGCTGACGACCGCCAACATTCCGATCCTCACCAAGGTGCTGGCCCTACCCTGGGGCTTCACCTCGCCGTTCCGGGTGGAGGTGGTGTTCGTCAATCTCAAGCTGTTCACCGACCTGAAGTGGGGCACGGCGCAGCCGGTCGCGTATCGCGATGCGGAGCTGGGCCTGGTTCGCTTGCGCGCCTTCGGGAATTACGCCATCCAGATCCGCGAGCCGCTGGTGTTCATCAACGCGCTGGCGGGAACGATGGGGTCGTTCGTGACGGGCGACATCAAGGACTACCTGCGCGACATCATCGTCAGCCGCCTCAACGACTATCTGGGCGAGAAGCTCCGTACCATCTTCGACTTGCCGAACCAGTACGATGAGATGGGCGCGGAGGTGCAGGAGCGGCTGGACAAAGACTTCCACCGTTACGGCATCAACCTGACCGACTTCTTCATCACATCGATCACACCGCCCGAAGAGGTGGAGAAGGCGATCGACGAACGGGCCCAGATCGCCGCGCTGGGCGACCTCGACAAGTTCCTGAAGATGAAGGCGGCTCGGGCGCTGGAGGGCGCGGGCAAAGGCGGCAGCCCGGCGGGGGATATGGCCGGCCTCGGCGCCGGCGCCGGTATGGGTGCGGGCATCGGGATGATGTTGCCGGGGATGATCTTCGAGTCGATGCGGTCGCGTGGCGGAGCGACCGCCGAGGCGGGCCCCGCAACCGAAGGGATCGCCTGCCCCGCCTGCCACACCGAGGTGAAGCCCGACGCGCGCTTCTGCCCCCACTGCGGCGAATCGCTGGTGGCCGGCGAACGCTGCCAGACGTGCGAGTCGCCGCTGGCGCCGGACGCCAAGTTCTGCAGCCGCTGTGGGACTCCCGTCGGCGTGACCGAGCGTGTTTGCATGAACTGCCAGGCCAAGTTGCCGGCCGGCTCGCGATTCTGCATGGAGTGCGGCGAGCGGGTGGTGGAGTAAAGCCGGCGGGAAACCGAGTCGAGCCGTGGCCCACGAGGCCTTCGAGCCCAAGTGCCCGCAGTGCGGAGGCCCGGTCGCCGTCGCCGACGGCGCCGCCTACGCGCGCTGCGGCTTCTGCGCAGCCGAGTCGTTCGTCGATCTCAGCGGAGCGATCCTCCACCAGGTCATACGGGTCTCGATCGGGCACGCCCGCGTCGCCGGGCTGGTCCGGGCGCGGGCGCTTGAGGCCGGCTGGGCCGACGCGAAGGTCAGCCGTCTCAACCTCGCCTACGAGCCCGTCTGGGAGGTGGAGAGCCCCGACGGCCGGCGCCTGAGCATCAGCGCGCGGCCCGGGCCGGAAGGTCGGTTCGGCGAGGCCAAGCTTCCCGGCGGCGAACGCGCGTTCGTCGAGCCGGGATCGCACGAGGCATCGGCGGACTGGCTCGAGCCCGAACTGGCGCCCGAGTCGGTCCCCGAGGTCGCCGCCCGGGTAACGGGGCGCCCCGTCGCCGTGAAGACGATTCGGCTCATTCACCGGCCCGTCTATCGAGGTCAGCTCCAGATCGGCGCCTCGCGCTACGACTTCGACCTCGATGCCGTGAGCGGCGAGTTGACGGGCGTGGACTGGCCGATCGCGGCGACGTACCGCCGGAGGAATCAAGCCTGGGCCGCCACGGCCGCGATGGTCGCCGCCGCGACCTTCCTGCCCCTGCCGCTCGCCGCTCTCGCCGTCGCCGCGTTCGGCGGCCTTATCGCAAGACTCATCTTCACGAAAAGCGGCGCCCCGGCGCCCGCCGGCACGTGAATGAGCTTCAACTTTACCCGCTGACCTGTCCGCAGTGCGGCGCTCCGGGTCTCGTGCGCGAGGGGACGCGTATCACCGAATGCGACCGCTGCGGCGCCGTGCTTTGCCTCACGGCCACCGCCACACCGCGCTACGAAGCCGTGGCCCGGCTCAATACGGCACAGGCGGCGAGCCGAGCCCGCGCCTGGCTGGAGCGGCGCCGAGGGAAGGTGATTCTGGGCCGGCCGGAGCTGATCCTCATCCCCTTCCACGAAATCGTCGGGCGCCGGGTCGGCGTGTTCGAGCGCAAGGTGCCGGAACGAAAACGAGTGCACCGCACGGTGTTCAACCCCCAGTATCAAACCGAAGACGTCGAGAGCAAATGGGTCTACGTCGAGCGTGAGGACACCAAAGTAATGGTGTCCGACGTTCAATACCTGACGCCGGCGGCGACGACGCGCTGGGACTTGCAGATGTTCGACGCGGCCGAAGCCCGCCGGGCCGCCGAGCTTCGCACTTTCGATCTAGCCGAGGCACAGCGACGCGCCACGGTCTACACGGAAGAAAGCACGCCGACCGCCATAGCAGAGGAGCGCTTCGCGGACCGCAGCCTGGTTCAGTCGGGCTCGGCCGAGTTCGTCGCCCGCTCGCGTCGCACCATCTTCTTCCCGTTCTGGTCGATCCCCGTCCAGACCCTGTCGGGCAGCTACGAGGTGGTGGTCGATGGCCTCGGCGGCTCGATCGTCGCCTGGCGGCTGCCCGAGAACTTCCGCGCCTCCGGGCTCACCTGGGCCGCGCTCGCGGTGCCGGGGGCGCTGGGAGTGGGCCACGGGCTGCGCGCGCTGCTGTTCGGCACGTCGATGATCGAGCCTGTGCTCGCCTTTGCGGTTGGGGTCGTCACCCTGGTCGCGGCGTTCACCTGGTCAAACCAGCCCGACTGGACCGTCCGCACCTGGCCGCAACCCGACAACGTGCCAAGGCTGGAGCGTCATGCCTGAGGACGGGCGACCCCGCGTTGTGGTGCTCCGCTGCGGGGCGTGTCGCACGGCGCTGCCGGCCGCATCGAACGACGTGGCGTTCCGCTGCCCGCAGTGCGGGCGTGGCTGGGAGATCGAAGGCGACGGGCTAAGCGAGCGGCCCTCCTTCTACGTGTTGCCGCCGGCCGGCGCCGCCCACGAGCTGCTTTATCTCCCGTACTGGAGCTTTCCCGTAACGGCGAGCGCCACGCCCCTCAGCACGCTGGATGAGAGCACACTCAAAGCCAGGGACCGAGCAAACCGGCTGACGCGCGCCTTCGTCTCGGCCTACGCCATCTATCGACCGACCTACGTCGGCGAGTGGGGGCTCGTCTACACGCGGGCCCTGCCGAGATGGGAGAAGCGTCAGGGCCACGGACCCGAGTCGCCCGGGGTGGCGATCACATCGAGTGACGCGAGGGCGATCGCTCACCACTACATCCTGGCGGAGATCGATCGGGCCGCCGACCTGGGGCTGATGGAGGTGCGGGTGGACCTGGGCGTGCCCGAGCTTTGGGCGATCCCCTGCTCGGATCTGGGCGAGACGATCCGTTGTCCCTGGACGCGGGGCGAGTTGCCGGCCGCGGCCCTGGACGACCTCTCGCAGATCCGCCCGGCCGCCGAACGGCGCGAGGCGTGAGCAACGCAGGGCGGTCTGTTTGTTCGGGCTCCCGCGTTTCGATTCCCACCGTACTCTCGTAACTTAGGTCGCGCTCGCACCGTACCCTCGTGGTGCGGATCAACACGAACAGACCAAGACCAGCCACCGATGAAACCGATGAGACCCGCGCTCTGGGCGCTCCCTGTTCTCGCTCTCTCCGCAGCGGCGCCGCTGGCGGCGCAGTCGATGAGCGGTCGACCGATCCCTTACCCGGTCGTGCCATCGTCCGATTACCAACGCGCCGTCGAGAGGGGCACGCGCACCCCTTCCGGGGTGCCCGGCCCCGACTACTGGCAACAGTGGACCGACTACACCTTGCGCGCCCGCATCGTCCCCGAGGAGAAGCGACTGGAGGGGAGTGGCCGCATCGTCTACCGCAACAAGTCGCCGGATCGGACGGGCTTCGTGGTGCTGCAGCTTCTGCAGAACCACCACGCGGAGGGTGTGGTGCGGAATCGCCCGGCGGAGGTGACCGGGGGCGTAGAGTTGCACCGGGTCGTCGCCGACGGCCAGCCGCTGGCAGAGATCACCGGGCCGGGGATGCGTCTGGGCTACGCGGTCCAGGGTACGGGTATGTTCATCCGGCCGGGCCGGCTTTTGGTGCCGGGCGACTCGGTCGTCCTGGAGATCGACTGGTCCTTCAAGATCCCGCAGCGCGGCGCCGGTGGACGTATGGGCTGGAGCGAGGACAACCTGTTCCACATCGCCTACTGGTACCCGCAGATGGCGGTGTACGACG
>CAYGAJ010000064.1:0-11112 GCA_964347815.1 uncultured Gemmatimonadota bacterium
GAGCCGGAGTCGGGCTGAGGGAATTGAACATCGAACATCCGACATCGAACATCGACGTCTGAAGTCTGCGGCGCTGCCGCGCCTTGAACGATGAACACCGAACTTCGAAGTCGGGTTGGACGTTCGACGTTCGAAGTTCGGTAGTGTCTTCAAAGTTCGATGTTCGATGTCGGATGTTCGATGTTCGGAATGATCACCACGGCCTCCAGTGCTACGACCTCGGCGCGCCCCCTCGTTCCAGAATGATCAGGAATTCGTCCATCGTGTGACGGCCTCGATCCTCGCGGTACCACTTCAGCAACGGCCGGTAGATCTCGGCGCCCTTGTCCGTCAGCCGCCCAGCTTTGAACTTGCGGATCCTCTCCCGAAACATCGCCTGAGCCGGTGCCGGCCGTGGGCCCCACCAACCGAGCTTCTGCATGCGATCGTCGTACACGATCGCGATCGGTATGGAACGGCCTCCGTGACTGAGGTGTGCGTCCATGATGTCGAGATGCTCGTCGCGCTTGAAAACCCGCAAGTCGACCGTCTCGGGCGCCGCGGCCGCCAGCCTTGCCAGAATCGGAACGAGCGAGGCGGCATCACCGCACCAGTCCTCCGCCAGCACCAGCACGTGGCGCCGACCGGGGAGGTTTTCGAGGCGTCTCTGAACGTCGTCAGGCAGCGTGAGATGCTCGTAGACTCCGTTCCACAGCCCCTGGTGTTTCTGAGCCTCCTGGCGAAACTGCTCGTAGTCGAGTCCGCTCTCGAATCGTTCGCGTGCGATCGTCTGCATATTGATCATCGTTAGACGGTTGGTCTTTGCCTCATCGGCGCGGAGGAACAAAGCCCGGGCCGGCGGGAGTGTCAACGGGGGTTGGCGGGGGGGTCGTGGCCGGCGCTGGGAGGGGCTGGGACCGCCGGGAATGGGCCGGTCCGGGGCTCGCGGATAGCGCGATCGGGCGTGATCGCTTATACTTAGGGGTCCTCCGACCCCCAAGGACCCCCTCCGGCCGACATGATCCCCCGAACGACACGCTGGCGTGGCGATGGGCAACCTCAAGGATAAAGCGTCCGAAGCACCCGGCGGGGCTGACCGCGCCCGCGCGGGGACGAGCAACCAGGCCGAGCTCTACACCCTGGGGAACGTCCGTCTCCTGCACCGGGGTGAGGACCTCACCGCCAAGCTGGGACCGAAGCACCTGGCTCTGCTGGTCTACCTCTTTCATGAGCTTCGGCCCATGCACCCGTCGGAGGTCACGGATCTGCTGGGGCGGGGCCAGGAGGCGGAGCGCGAGATCGAGGCCCTGCGGCGCGCGGTGACCTGGCTGCGTAACAACGTGCCGGGGGTCAATATCCGCATGAGCGCGGACACGGTTGAAGCCATCGGCGGGGTGTGGGTAGACACGAAGGACGTCGACTCGGCCATCGATGGCGACGATCCGGGTCACGTCGCGGAGCTGTATCTCGGCGAGTTTCTCGAAGGCTTTGAATCCGGTTCCCGCGCCTATGACGAGTGGGCGCGCCGCGAGCGGGGCCGGCTCAAGCGGGCTTGGAGCCACGCGATGATCTCGGCGGCGCGCCGCTCCGAAAAGCGGGGTCGCTGGGATGGCGCCGCCCAGTGGTGGCAGGTCCTCGTCGATCGCGCGCCGATGCGGCCGGAGCCGGTCGCCGGACTGCTGCGCGCTTACGCCAGCTCGGATCGAGAGCAAGAAGCCGCGGGCGCTTACGCCGACTACCTGTCCCGCCTGCAGCAGAGCGGTGTCTCCAAGCCGGCGGCCCAGGTGGCGCAGGTTGTGGAGAGTTACAAGTTCCTGAGCCGCGTCGAGACCGGCGAGGGTGTCGCAGAGGACACCGCGGAGCCAGCAAAGGCGGCTCGGCCCGAGCCAAAGAAGCCGGCCGAGGCGGAGGACGCGCCGAAACCCGTCCGGGCCGCCGACGAGGGTCTGCCGGGCATCCCCGGCTTCCAGCCCGGCGCGGCGATCGTCGCCGATTCGCCCGGAGATCCGAAGCGCCGGGGTCAAGAGCCCGCCGCGTCCGCTCCCAGCGCGCGGTCGGCAGAGGGTGTGGCCGCCGGCACCGAGGCGTCTCCCGACGATCAGTGGGAGAAGCTCGTCGACCTTTCCACCGCCAACGACCTCGATATACAGGTGCCCGAGCCGCCGGCCGTGGCACCGCAAAAGCCCGACGCCAAGGCGCCGGCCGTCAAACCGCCGGCCGCCTCAAAGCCGTCGGCCGCCAAGCCGCCCGCCGCCTCAAAGCCGCCTGCGGCCGCCAAGCCGGCCAAGCCACCCGCCGAAGCAGTGAAGCCAGCCGCCGCTAGCAAGCCCGCACCGGCCGCCAAGGCGTCCGCCCCGTCCAAGCCCCCGCCCAAGAAGGTCGATCTCGACCTTCCAGGGAGCGCTGCCGAGAAGAAGAAGCGGCCGGTTTCCGGGACCAAGGGATCCCGGGACGGCGGCGCGAGCACCACCGAGCAGATCCCCTTCGGGCCGCTGGGGCCCGACCTCGGACGCTCCGACGACGACGACGCTCTGAGCGAGGAGCGTCCCCGCCGGAAGCCGCCTGCCGAGCGACAGTATCGGCCGGTCTTGCACGAGGTCACCTCCGTACGCAAGCCGTGGGGGCCGTTCTTAAGGCAGACGTGGGACGAGCTAGGGCCTTGGCGGGCGGAAGCATCGCGTGTCACGGTCGCCGCCGGGAAGGCGTCCGCGGCCGGAATCGCCAAAGTACCCGGAATCACCCTGCGAATCCTCACGGTGATCGGCCGGTTCGTTCGAGCGGCGGCGCGCGTGGTCTGGCGGCTGATCGCAGGAGCGGGACGGGCAATCGGTCGTTTCTTCCGCGCGATTGGTCGAGGGGTGCGGGCGCTGGTGGGTGGCGTTTGGGCGGGGATCACCGGCACGTTCCGTTTGCTGGGGCGCGGAGTTTGGGCGGTGCTCCGTTCGGTGACCGTGGTGGGCCGGCTGTTCGGAGCGGGCAGTCGACGGGTCGCCGGCGCGGCCTCGCGGGCCGCCAGCGGGGGGCGCAGAGCGGGCAAGGCGCGCCTCGAAGCCGCCCGGGCACGCCGGGATCAGCGGCGGGCCGCGAAGGCCAAGAAGGCGGCTGTCGTTGAGCCCATCCGACGCCCCGCGCCGCCGCGCCGCAAGAAGCGCAAAGCGCCAAGCCCCGCCGCCGGCGGGAAAGTAGAGCCGGCCGCGCCACCGGTCCGCGAGAAGGCCAAGGCTCCCAGCCGGCCAGCCGCCGAACCGACAGCCCCCGCGACGGCGGGTCTGGCCGGGCCGACGCCGGCGAGCCCTGCCCTCCAGGGGAGGGTGAAAGCCCGGCACTGGTTCCGTGCCGCCGGCCGGACGAGGGCGCGTCAGGCTCAGCCTGCGCGCCGGCCACGTCTGGGACGGGCTCTGCTCTTCGCTCCCGCGGCGCTGGCGCTGGCGGTCGTCGGCTTCTTCTTTGGCCCCGATCTGTACCGCGCGGTACGCGGTGCCGGTGAATTGCTCCCAGCGGCGGTTCCGGACGTCGAGGCACCGTCGCTTCCGAAAGTCACCCTGCCGAAAGTCACGGTTCCCAAAGTCGCGGTTCCCAACGTCGCGGTGAAGACGCCGGCGTTCGTGGAGACGTCGGTGTCGAAGATCGCCGAGGTGCTGGCCGGACCCTTGCTCCCGAGCCCCGGCCAGTGGGTGCTCGTATCTGACGTCGGCGTCTCTGAGCGTGTCGCGCCAGCCTCCGAATCCGGCGCGACGCCGTCGGCCGAAGGGTCCGCGGGCGAAGAGTCGCCGGCCGCGGCCGGGCCGCCGGGCGTGCAAGCCTCCCGCGTTTCCGGCGGCGCCGCGGAGTATTCTCTGGCGGCCCTGACGGTTGCGCTGCAGGCAGACCTCGTTCAAGCGAGCTATTTCCGCGTGGTGCCGCGCGAACGCGCGCTGCTGTCGGCGGGGCGTTTGGGTGGCGGCGGTTCCGAGGAGCTGCCCGTGGCACAGGCGCTTGCGGTGGCGCGCGCCGATGGATACGCCGCCGTGCTCGACGCCCGGCTGCTCGTCGGTCAGGCCGTCGACAGCATCGCGCTTCAGGTGCTGAGTCCGGCAGGAGACACGCTCTATGGCGTTGTGGCCGCGGTGTCCGACTCCATCGATGCGCTGGCCACCCTGACGGGGTTGGCGCACACCGTTCGCCGGCGGCTGGGTGAGTCTCGCGACGGTGTCGAGCGCAGCCTCGCCCCGGCCCGCAGCCTCACCAACTCGCCGAGCGCCCTCAACGCCTACGCGGAAGCGAAGCGCCACTTCTTCGCGGGTCGCCACTACTACGCGGTCCAGGCGGCCCGGGAGGCTGTGGAGCGCGACTCGACCTTCGCCATGGCGTATCGGCTGATGGCGGAGGCGTATGCTCTCCGGGGACAGCGCTCTCAATCGCGCGCGGCTCTCGAGGCGGCCTACCTGCTGAGCGAGCGTCTCACCGAGCGCGAGCGCCTTCGGATCGCGGCTGACCGGCTGGCCTGGGATGGTCAGTTGAGTGACGCGGTTCTGGCGTACGACGACCTGTTCAAGCGCTACCGCGATGATGTGGGCGCGCTCAGAAGTCAGGCCGTCGTGCAACGGATGGTGGGCGCCCGCGGGCGAGGAGAGGGGAACCTGCGCGTGGCCTACATGATCGACCCACTCGATTGGCCGCCGCTCTCAGGGGTCGCCCGCTATCTCGGTTACTACGGACGGCTGCCGGACGTCGACTCGCTCGTCGCGGCCCTCGAAGAGGAACCGGCTTTACCGTAAGACATCGAGGCGGCCTGACACCGCTTCAAGGGTTGACTCACGCCCGCGCCCACCTACACTCCTGACGCCCAGCACCTACACCGCCGTTTTCGCTGGTCCGCCCGGGGTCGGGCCCGGCGGTGCCGCGCGGCCCGTCGGGCCGACGACTCCAGACACGTACTTGGTGATTCTTCTTGATGAATAGGGTAATCGTTGCCGTTTTGTTTGTGGGGGTGGTCATCCTTCTCGCCGGGCCGGCGCTCGCGCAGGATGAGGAGGCGCGCCCGTGGAAGAACGTGGCCGACCTCTCGTTTGTGCTCACGGGGGGCAACTCCAGCGTCACCACACTCTCGGTCTCCGACAAGTTCACCTACAAGTGGGCACGCTCGGAAGTCTCTTTCGAGGGCTCGGCGCTCAGAACGCGAACCCGCGATCGCCAGCTCAGCAACGCCGGCGGCTCGATCGTGGTGACCGAGACGAGCCGCACCACGGCCGAAGAGTATGCTGCCGGCGGACGCTACCGCTACCGGATCCGTCGCGGGCTGTTCGCCTTCACCTCGGCCGGTTGGGATCGCAACGAGCTGGCGGGGATAGAGAGTCGTTACACCGGTGCCCTGGGGCTCGGTTACCGCATCATCGACCGAGAGGAGATGTCACTTTCCGGCAATGTGGGCGGCGACTTCACACGGGAGAACCCGGTGAGTGGTGACGAGCGCAGCTTCGTGGGTGCGCAGGCCGAGATCGAGTTCAGTCGAAAGCTCACGAGCAACGCCGTCTTCGACAGCCACGTCCAGCTGCTCGAAAACCTCGAGGACACTGAGGACCTGCGCGTCAACCTCTCGACCGCGGTCACGACGAGCGTCAGCCGAACCTTCGCGATCAAGCTGAGCTACCTACTGCGGTTCGATAATCAGCCCGTGCGTCAGCTCGTGACCACGCCGGGCGCGCCGGACGCCTTCTTCGTGTTCGACCAGTTCGATACCCGCTTCGCCGCGTCGCTCGTCGTCAACTTCTGACGTTCACCATGGATCTCGATTTCGCCGTCATCGCCGACGCCGCCAACGTCAGCCAGGAAGGCAAGCTCAACCTCCTCGGCGTGTTCGATACCATCTGGGCCCGGGAGTTCCCTTTTCGCCACGCCTCCATGGTCTTCGTGCTCAGGGTGAAGGCCGATTTCACCGAGGAGGGGAGCCACCGCCTCGAGGTTCGCCTCATCGATGCCGACGGCGGCCAGCTCTTTCGCGCCGAAGGCCCCCTCCAGGTGCCCGCCGGCTCCCCAGGCCGCCCCATCCGCCCACACGTCGTGCTCGGCTTGAGCGGCGTCTCCTTCTCCCGCCCCGGCGACTTCTCCTTCGAGGTCATGCTGGATGGAAGCCACCTCGCCAGCGTGCCCCTCTACGTGATGGAGGCGCCGCCCCGGCCCGCCGCGCACCCCTGAGCCGGTCGCCGGCGCGCGAAGGAGCAAGGCAGGGCGGGGTTTTTCCTTGCCAGCCGCGGGTCAGCGGGCTAATATCTAGCAGTTACACACTACAGAAAAAGTAAGCCAGACCGCTTTCCCCAGCCAGTGAAGCGAGTCACTTCGACACACCACCCGAGGATGACGCATGGCAAAAGCGAGCAAAGTGGATTCAGACGGATCGTTCTTCATCGGCCGCCGCCGACACCAGATACCGGAATCGTTCTCTGACCGACAAATCCACAGTTTTCAGACCCTGCTGGAGCCGATCCCTGAGTCGCCCAGCGGTCCGAGCATCCCCTCCGACCTGCGGCGGAAGCAGCGCGATTACCTGATGCGGCGTTCCCTCGCCGCCGTGATCCCGGGCTTGCCAATGCAGACCGTACAGAAACTGTCGATGACGCAGGTGCGATCGCTGCACGACTGGATTGCCCGGCACCGCCCGGAGCTGGTCGAGGGTCTCGACGCGTCGCCGGACTGACGGCGGCGACAGGAGCGGGGAGCGGGTTGGCGGCCGCTGAGGCCGGACGGGCGTCGAGTGTGGGCTCTCCCGATTCTCTCCACGTGAAAAAAGATGTCGTCTGAGCGGGTGCTGGCGATCCGCGCCGACGTGATCCGGACGATGGATCACGAGCGCCCGGAGGTGGAGAGTCTCGCCTGGCGTGGCGATCGGATCGAAGCGGTGGGTTCGTTTGCGGAGGTGAAAGCTTGCGTCGGTAGCTCGGCGGAGTGGCTAGATCTTCGCGGAGCGACCATCGTGCCTGGTCTGAGCGACTCACATATCCATCTGGTCGAGTGGGCCTTGGGGCGTGGGGTGGAGGATCTTTCCGGTGCGAGGTCGATGGCCGAGGTGCTGGAGCGGGTGCGGGTGGCGGTTCGGTCGGCTCCGGCCGGGGGCTGGTTCGAGTTCAAGGGCTGGGACCCGGCGCTGCGTCCTCAGGCCGAACTGGCGGACCTCGACGAGGCGGCCGGGGGCCGCGCCGTGAGCCTGATCGCTCACGACCTGCATTCAGGCTGGCTCAGCTCGGAGGCTCTGGGGCGTCTGGGTATCACGAGCGATCGTGCCGAGCCGCCGGGCGGTTCCGTGGAGCGGGACGAAGGCGGCCGATTGACCGGCGTCCTGAGGGAGCGGGCGCTCGATTGGTGGTACGAGGGACGGCCGCGGCCCGGCTATGCCGAGCGGCGGTCGGCGCTGCTCGAGGGTCAGGCGGCGCTTCACCGACTGGGCGTCACGGCGGTGCACTCGGTAGAGGGCCCGGAATCGCTCAGGCTGCTGCAGGATCTCGAGGCGGCGGGCTTGCTGCGGTTGAGGGTGCTGCACCATCTGCCGCAACGCTTTCTCGATGCCCTGATCGACAGCGGCGTCGCCAGCGGGTTCGGGAACGACTGGCTGCGCATCGGCGGAATCAAGTATTTCACCGACGGGGCATTGGGTTCGTCGACGGCCTGGATGCTGGAGCCGTATGTGGGGTCGGATGGGCGCGGGGTGTGTCGTCTGGAGCCGGCGGAGTTCCGCGCCGACGTCAAGCGCGCCGCGCAGGCCGGGCTGGCGGCCACGGTCCACGCCATCGGAGATGCGGCGGTGCGGATGACCGTGGACGCGCTGGAGCGGGCGGGCGCGCCGGCGCTGCGAATACCCCACCGGATCGAGCACCTGCAGTGCGTGCACCCTGACGATCTGGGCCGGCCCGCCCGAGCGGGCATCGTGGCTTCGATGCAACCGTCTCACCTGCTCACGGATATCCCGATCGCTGAAGCGCGCTGGGGGCCGGAGCGATGCCGGGGGACGATGGCGCTGCGCCGATTGCGAGAGGCAGGGACGACGTTTGCGTTCGGCTCTGACGCGCCGGTCGAGGCGCCGGATCCCAGGGAGGGATTCTTCGCCGCCATGGCGCGTCGCGACCGCCGCGGCTATCCCGAGGGCGGCTGGTACCCGGAGGAACGGCTGACCGGCGCCGAGGTGTTGTGGGGCTACACGGTCGGCCCCGCACGTGCGGCTGCAGACGCGGATCGCCGGGGCCGGCTCGCTCCGGGATTTCTGGCCGACTTCGCGGCCTGGGATACGGATCCGGTCTCGGCGGAGCCGGATCGCATCCGCTCGGCCCGGGTGGTGGCTACGGTTATTGGCGGCGAGATGGTCTTCGGAGATCGAGCGACGGTTTGAGCGGTGCGGGTGAGCTGGAGCGTGCGGTCGAGGCCATCCTCGAGGCCGATCTCCTGGTGGTGGCGACCGGGGCGGGGATGTCGAAGGAGAGCGGCGTGCCCACGTTTCGGGAGGCCCAGCACGGGCTCTGGGCCCAATACCGGCCGGAAGAGCTGGCTTCACCCGAGGGGTTTCGCCGTGACCCCGCGCGGGTCTGGGGTTGGTACAACTACCGCCGGCACTTGGTGCACAAAAGCACGCCGCACGCGGGCCACCGGGCGCTGGCGCAGCTGGAGGCCCTGGTGCCGCGGCTCGCGGTCGTGACCCAAAACGTCGATGGGATGCACCAGCGCGCCGGGTCGCGGACCGTGATCGAATTGCATGGGAACCTGCGCCGCTTCAAGTGTTTCGATCATGGACACCCGGTCGAGCTGGAACCGCCTCTCGCCGAGGTGGTGGGTTCCGTGGAGCCCCCACGTTGCGAACGCTGCGGTTCTTACGTGCGGCCGGACGTGGTCTGGTTCGGCGAGACGCTGTCGCCTCGCAACGTGGACGCGGCGCAGCGTTTGGCCCAGAGCTGCGATGTGATGCTGGTGGTCGGTACGTCGGGCATCGTGTATCCGGCGGCCGGGCTTCCCCTGTTGGCGCGTGCGGGGGGCGCGGCATTGATCGAGGTTAACGTCGTGCCTTCGGAGTTGACGCCGGTGATGGACATTTTTCTTGAGGGGTCGGCCAGCGAGGTTCTCCCGGAGCTGGTTTCACGAATCGAGGTGATGCGTGGGTAGTCAGCGGTCGGTTCTCGCGGTGGCCGCGGTCCTCTTCGCTTGCCTGACCGCCTGCGTCGACGGTCGCGACCGGCCAACCGTGCCGGTCTTCGGGAACCTGATGGTCGTGTCGGATCCGGAGGGGGCCGAGATCTTCCTGGACCGCCGTTCGCTCCAGACGACCACACCGACCACGCTCAACTCGATCGCCGCCGGCTCGCACCTTCTGGGTTTGCGGCTCGCCACCGCGAACAACGAAGTCTTCATCTGGGAGGATTCGGTCACCGTCCCCGAGGAGAGCCTGGACACGGTCGAGGCGGCACTACAAGGGGGGTGCCGGCTCGACTGTCCCTTCCTGCTGGACAAGGGGCGCGTAAGCTGCCGCTCCAACAGCAACGGCGACACCTGTGCCGGCTTCGTCTCTGGGGTGCCGGCGCTCGAGTGGCCGAAGGGCTCGGGGACGAGCTACTCGGCCGGCGGTCGCCTCCTGGCAGCTACGATTCTGGGTGCCGACGCCGGGGCCCGGGCCGGGGACACGCTCGCCAGCCAGGTGTTCGAGATCGCCTGGGTGGGCCGCCGACCCCAGACCGAAGCGTCGACCGCCAGGCGGCAAGTCATGGAGCTGGAGTACTGGGGAACCGGTAATTTCCCCGGCGAATCGGTGCAGGGGCTCTCGGTCAAAGAGACGCTGGTCGGGGTGGACAGCGCCGTCGCGCAGGATATGGTGTTCCTCCGGTTCGTGGTCGAGAACGTGAGCGCCGATGAGCGTTACCGGCGCCTCTACCCCTGGGTGCCGGAGGGTGGCTACACGTTCACCGAGCTTTACGTCGGCTTCGGCTTCGACGCCGACATCGGCGACTCCGAGGACGACGTGGGCAGCTTCGACCCGAGCCTCGATTTGACGTTTCTGTACGATGCGGATTTCCGAGACACCTCCCTCGGCAACTTTGCCGACAGACCGGCGATGGTCGGGCTGGTCAGCGTGGCGCCGCCCGCCGGCGCGACCGAGCGCAACCTCACCTTCTGGCGGCGATCTGACGACTGGGACGACGGCAACCGCCACGGCTTCGGCTGGCGCCTGCTGGCAGGCCGCCTTGCGGCGGGCGATCCGATCAGCGACCACCCGTCGCCGGATATCGGCCACGCCCCAACCCAGCAGGGTGACTATCGCCTGACCGAGGCGCACGGCCCCCTCCGGCTCGCCCCCGGCGAAAGCTTGACCCTGACTGTCGCCATCGTGATCGCCGAGCCGGTCGCCGGCTCGTTCACGCCCGGCACGGCGGTGCCGCCGGGCGACCCTCTCGATCCCGGCCGCGCCATCCTCCAGGTCGCGGCGAGCCTCCGCGACATTGCCGCACAGGCTCCGGACCTCTGGAATCGGTTCCGTCCTTGATGCCCCGTGTTTGACGCGGGTCCGGGCGCCTGAGAGTTTGTCGGCGATGAACAGTGGAAAAGAGCGGCTGCTCAAGACCAAGGTCATCTGCACCCTCGGACCTGCGTCCTCGGACCCGGCGACGATCGAGGCGTTGAGCGGGGCCGGGATGGACGCGGCCCGTCTCAACATGTCGCATACCACGCCCGATCGAGTGCGGGCGGTGGCGCGGTCGTTGCGCGAGTGCGAAGAAAGCAGCGGCAAGCCTCTGGCGCTGGTGGTCGACCTCCAGGGTCCCAAGCTGCGGGTCGGCGATATGGCCGCGGAGCGCCACCTGAAGGAGGGGGAGCGCATCGTGCTGGCGCCCGGCGGACAGGCGGGGCCGGAGGATCTGCCCGTGACCTACGCGGGGCTTGCGGATGAGGTCGAGCCGGACAGTCGAATCCTGCTCGACGACGGGCGGATCGAGCTGCGGGTGCGTGGAGTGGCGCCGCCGCGTGTCGAGGCGGAGGTCGCATTGGGCGGGGTCATCTCCGGAGGCAAGGGGATCAACCTGCCCGGCGTCCGGGTCTCGGCCCCGGCTCTGACGGAGAAGGATGTGGTGGATGTCGAGCTGGCGCTGGAGATCGGAGCCGACTGTGTGGCGCTGTCGTTCGTGCGGT
>CAYGAJ010000065.1:0-11079 GCA_964347815.1 uncultured Gemmatimonadota bacterium
GCGCTGCGCTCTGATCCGGAGCCCAGCTTGCTGCCTCAGGTCGAGCGAGTCCGCGCGGAGCTAACGGCGCTTCTGCGCCGGGGATAGCTGGGACAAGGTGTGTGGCGCGTGCTTGTCTGACTTTCTAAGAGAGCCGGCCGACAAAGAAACTTGGGAAAGGGCAGGGTGCCCCGCCTTGTTCTCTTCCAGTTACCGAACGGGAGCGGGATCACGCGGGCCTTCCGGGCCGAGCCGGCGAGCCTGTCGCTACCCCTCGCGGGCGACCATCTTTACCAGGTGAAGAGATTGCGACGCCTTTGGCTGTTGTGCGCCATCACCTGTCTGGTCGCCGGGTGCGAGAAGGAGCGGGCCAGCGGCACCGTGGTGGGGCCCATCGCCGGGCCCCGCGTGGCCGAGTCGGTGCTGGCCCTTGGCGTCGTGGACGGGGTCCCGGTGGGGATCACCGACATCTTTGCACGGGGCGAGACGGTCCACCTCTGGGTCCATTGGGAGGCGCTAAGGCCGCCACATGAGGCCGAGGCCGTCTGGATCGACCCGTTGGGAAACGAAGTGGACGCCACGGTCCTGGCGATCGGCGGGCGCGCGGCCGAGCAGGTCACGGTGTTCAGCCTGCGAACGACGGCCCTGTCGGAGACCGGTCGCTGGGATGTCGATCTGTACCTCGACTCCGAGCTGCAACGCGGCCATTCGTTCCTGGTCGTCGACGTTCTGCCGGCACAAGCCCCGGATCTCCCGTAATCTCGCTCACCTACAAGTCCCAAAAGAGCGCCAGGCGCGCGGCACCGAGCTTTATCGCTTTCTTTTTTGCAAAAGGCGGGCGTGTCGGGCGGGTGGGGTCGCGGAAGTTCATGCCACGAATCGAATTGCGAGCCGATTGACAACGGCGTCGTCCTGCCGGAATATACGATAGGCGCGGCAAACCGATCTCCCGCAAGTTTGTTCGAATCGCGATGACGTTCTATCAGTGGCTCAGCCTCATTCTGAGCGCGCTCGCTCTTCTCTTCCTGCTCGTGGCGAGCTTCGTCATCATTTGGCGGCGCCGCCGTGCCCGTGCTCCGCTTCGAGAGGGGTGGCTGACCGACGAGATGGTCCGACAGATCATCGAGCGTGGTGCGCTGAATGACGAACAGGTGCCCGAGGCCGCTCTGGACCTCGAGCAGATTGCCCGCGAGGAAGAGCGTTTTTGGTCGGAGACATGGGACGAGCCGGAGCACTACTGGGAGTGACGGCGGCCGGCGGCAGTTCAACCGTCCAAAGCGTCGAAGATCTCGGCCTCCTCCGGAAAGCGGCCGCTCCTGAGCTTTGAGAAGACCAGTTCGCGGTCACGCCGCACCTCGAAGGCGCCACCGCCGCTCTCGATCAACTCGACCTTGACACCCGGGTAGCGGTCTCGCAGCAGGTCCGCCAGCCTGGCGGCGCGGGGCTGGTACCTTCAAGCGACGCAGTATTCAATGCTTACACGCATGGGCGCACGCGGTTCGGGTTGTCGGGAGGCGCGGTCAGTTGACCCCTTTGCCGGCGGGTTCTAATTTGCGCCTCGGCCTTCGACCGTCGCAAGCGGAGCGGGACCGCTGGGCGTGGACGGGAAGGCCGAGTTTATTGATCACCATTCCGTGGGCCCGAGATGTTCGGTTTTCTAAAAAGGATCTTTGGGGGATCGGAACGGTCCGCTAGCCGGAGCGATACGTCCGGCGCGTTGGCCACCGATGACCTCCGGCGGATCGAACAACAGCTGGAAGAACTGGGCCACGGTCACAAAGCCGCCCGGCTGCTCAACCGCGCGGGCGATTTGCATCTCGTCCGAGGCGAGCGACAGAACGCGCTGAAGCGTTATGGTGACGCGATCGACGCCTACCTGCAGTCGGGTGAGTACGACAACGCGATGGCGGTCTGCCGGAAGATCATCCGCGTGGTGCCCGAGGTCATCCGCACGCGTCGAACCCTGGCGTGGCTTTGCCTGGGCAAGGGCTTTTTCCAGATCGCTCGGGAGCACATCGACGCCTACGTGAAGGCCTCCATCGACTCACAACTCGAGCCACTCGCCGTCCAGCAGCTGCAACTAATGGCACAGTACGTGGATCGCCCCGATTTCCGTGAGTTCCTGGGCGAGAAGCTCAAGGCGCTGGGAGCCGAGGGCGCTGCCGCGCGCGTACGAGCGGGCAAGGCAACGACGGATATCAAGCACGCCGGTTGGACGCCCGTCGTGTACGCAGCCATGCTCACACCGGAAGAGCTGCGCCACGCCGCAGACGAAGGTTTGGAGATCAAAGCGCCCCTCGACGAAAAGACCGATCGGTTAGAACGGTTGCTCATCGACCCGGAGCCGGGACCGGCGCCAGGCAGCGACCAGGGTCCGGAGGCGGGCACCGAGAACAAGCCGTAGGCCTCACACCGACAGCCTCACCCCCCAAGTCCCTCGCACGCCTCCTTGCGCCGCGGACCACGCCGTGCCCGTAGTGACGCGACGACCTATAATGGTAGGGATGGAGGTTCTGCGCGCCGAGCTGATGCGATTGATCCAGCGCGGGGTCGACGTCGTAGGGGATGACCGCGACTTCGAGCAGGCCGCGCTTGCCGTCTTCGAGTACCAGTTCAACGAAAACGAGCCGTATCGGCGCTATTGTGAGCGGCGCGGTGTCACGCCCGGTTCGCTGGACAGCTGGGAGGGCATCCCCGCGGTGCCCACGGCGGCATTCAAAGAAGCGGCGCTGGTTTGCGGCGGCGTGCAGGGAAACGAGACCGTCTTTCGCACCAGCGGCACTAGCCTCGGCTCGGAGCGGCGCGGGACGCACTACGTGAGAGATCTGGAGCTTTACGAGGTTTCGGCGTTGACCAACTTTCGGGGGCACCTGCTGCCGGACACGGCCACACTCCGGATGCTCCTGCTGGGACCGGAGAGGGATCGGGCTCCCGACTCGTCGCTCGCCTGGATGTTGGAGCGCATTCGCGGACAGTTCGGTGCGGCGGGCAGCGAAGTGTTCGTGGACGAGGAGGGTCTGCGCGTGGATCCCCTGATCGGGGTTCTGCGCGAGTGTGAGGCCGGTGACCGGCCGGTGGCTATGCTGGGGACAGCGGCGGCGTTTGCGCACCTGATCGAGGAGCTGGAGGGCCGCGGGGTGCGGTTCCGGCTGCCGCTCGGCTCGCGAGCGATGGAGACCGGCGGCTTCAAGCGGCGGCGGAGAGAGATTCCGAGGGCAGAGTTTTACGCTATGCTCACAGCACGATTCGGGCTCTCGGAGTATTACTGCGTGGCCGAATACGGAATGACCGAAATGTGCTCGCAGTTTTACGACAACGTTTTGCGAGAGCGGGCGCTGGCACGATCGCCACGCGTGCGTTACAAAGTCGTGCCGCCCTGGGTGCGCACCCTCGTGGTGGATGCGGAGACGCTGGCTCCGCTGCCGCACGGCCGGTTGGGCGTGCTCCGCCACTTCGATCTGGCGAACCTCGACTCGGTGATGGCGATACAGACGGATGACCTGGGTGTGTCGGGCCCCGAAGGCTTCGAGATACTGGGCCGGGCCGCCGGGTCGGAGCTGCGCGGTTGCTCGATCGCGATGGATCAATGGCTGACGGCGCAACGCTGACCGGTTACTGGCTGCCGACGCTCTCTGATCGTGAGGTCGAGTTTCATGAGCGGGCCTTCGGGCCGGGCCACGTGCCCGTGCGTCTGCCGATGCTCACGCCGCACGTCTTGCGCGAGCTTCTCGTTGAGCTACGCGAGCGCAGAGCCGCCACCCTCGCCGAGCGCCCGGTCGCCCAGATACTCACGACGATCGAGGCAGCGGCGCGGAGCCTGACCACGCCGGGTGCGGAGTTGCGGGAAGAGCTGTTGGCAACGTTGCCGGCGCTGACCGGCTACTCGCGCCAGATGGTCGAGCTGGGCCTTGTCCGAATGGGCGCGCTCTGGACCGCCGACGCCCTTAGCGCCGCGCTCGAGGATGAGCTTGGAAGTGCCGAGGTGCTGGACGATTTTCGACCCCGACCCCGCGGCGGGTATCAGCGGGCCTTCGGTCCGGCGCTGACCGTTCATGTGTTCAGCGGGAACATTCCCGGCGTGTCTGTGACCAGCCTGATTCGGGCGCTCTGCGTCAAATCGGCGAGCCTGGGAAAGACCGCGGCCGGCGAGCCGTACTTCGCCGTCTGCTTCGCGCGTGCGTTGGCGGAGCACGATTCCGCGCTCGGCGCCTGCGTGGCCGTCACGCACTGGCCGGGTGGGTCGGAGGATCTGGAATCGGTGGCGTACTCCGAGGCCGAAGCGGTCGTGGCCTACGGAAGCGACGAGACGATCGCCGAGATCTCGTGTCGGGTGCCACCGCAGACTCGGTTCATCGCTTATCCGAACCGGCTCGGAGCCGCAATGGTCGCGCGATCGGCTCTGAGTCGGAAGGGCCTCGCGGGTCTGGCACGGGGGGCGGCCGCCGACGTCGCGGCGTTCGATCAGCAGGGCTGCGTGTCGCCACACACGATCTATCTGGAGCGTGGCGGTGCGGTGAACCCAATGGAGTTCGCCCAGGCGCTGGCCGGCGCGCTGGACGTCGTGTCGAAGCAGATCCCGCGCGGGAAGCTGGCGCCGGGCGAGTCAGTGCTCATTCACCAGCTACGCGCCCGGGCCGAGATGCGAGGCGCGACTGTGCTGGCCAGCGAGCCGGGCACCGATTGGACCGTAATCCTCGAGTCGGGGCCCGGGTTCGAGCTTTCGACGCTCAACCGCGTCGTATACTTGCGGGCGGTCGACGATCTGGCCGAGGGGCTGGCGGCGCTGACGGGTGTCGGCCGGCACCTGCAGACCGTCGCCCTCGCGGCCGGGCCGGCGGAGCGGTGGGAGCTCGCGTCGCGGCTCGGCGCCCTGGGCGCCACCCGGGTGGTTCCGATCGGACGAGCGGCGTGGCCGGGACCGCACTGGCACCACGACGGGCGGTTTCAGTTTCTCGACCTGGTGCGTCTTGTCGATCTAGAAAGGGACACGGCGGACTAGCGCGCGCGATTGGCCGACCGGACGTGGAGACCGCGCCTGCCGGCTCGGCGGTTACCGTCGCTCGAGTCGTCTGGTGTGGCTCATTCCGCCGGCACGCGTCCCGCCAGCGCCTGTTCGATCTTGCCAACGCGCACCAGGATGGTGCCCGCCAGGATGGCCGCCGCACCCACCAGCTGCAGCCACGTCGGGATCTCGCCCAGGGTGAGCCAGGCGATGATCAACGCCACGATCGGGATGAAGTTGGAGTAGACGGCGGTGCGCGTGTTGCCGAGCTGGTGAATGCTGTAGTACCAGATGAAATAGGCGACCGCGATGGCAAAGGCGCCGCTGTACATCAGGGCAAGCCACGATGCCGGTCTGACCGCGGCCCAGTCCTGGGTGAGAAAGGCCGGTATCGAGACGGCGAACAGACCGACGCCGCCGACCCACATGGTTATCGCGGTGACGGCCAGCGCCCCGTAGCGCCGCACGAGCGGTGCCGACCCCACGGTGTAGGCCGACCAGGCGATGGCGGCCCCGAGGACGGTGAGGTCGCCCCGCACGGTGTCGGCGCTGAAGCTCACGGCCTTCGTCCCGCCCCAGACGACCAGAGCGATGCCGGCCACCGAGATGCCGACGCCGCTCAACGCCAGGACCGCGATCCGCTCCTGCCGAAAGAGAACGGAGAGAAGTGTGGTGAAGATCGGAGTCGTGGCGAGCATCAGGCTGGCGTTGCCGGCGAGCGTCCAGTCGATTCCGTAGATGAACAGAACCTGATAGATGGTGTTGCCCAGAATCCCGAGAGCGATGAGCGCCGGCCAGAAGCGAGCGTCTATCTTTCCCGTTCGGCCCCGCACCTTCAGGCTCACCCAGAGCAGGATCGATGCCAGCGTGAAGCGCAGCCCGTTGAACGCCAGCGGCTCCATGTCGCGCAGGGCAAACTTCACGACCGAGAAGTTGGACGCCCAGATGAAGATCAGCACGGCGAGGGCGACGTAGGTGAGTCCGTGCGAGGCTTGCGACTGCCCAGGCTGTGTTTTGGCCAACGCGGTCTTTTCTTATCGTAGAGACGAACGGCGTGTGAGGGCCGACTCCGGATCGGCGGCAAGGAACTTACCGCGACGCTTGGGGAATACAAGCTTCCAGGAGGCGTGGGCATGAAAGCGGTGGTGAGAATGGCCCTGGCCCCCGTGCGGTCGGATCCGAACGTGCGGGCCGAGCTGGTGTCGCAGGAGCCTCTCGGCGCGGTCCTGACCGTCCAGGAGGAGCGTGACGACTGGCTACGCTGCCGGGGCGAGGACGCATACGAGGGCTGGCTTCACAGGGGCGGTCTGGTGCTGCGGGCAGCGGACCAGGCGGACGCCTGGTGGGACGATCTGGGTGGACAGCCCGCGCTCGCCCTGGACGCGACGCTGGTGAGCGATGCCGGTCGTGTTCTTCTGCGTCTTCCTTGGGGCGCGCGCATCGCGCTGGACGGTAAGACCGCGAAGCTGCCCGATGGGCGCGCCGGCCGTCTGGCCGAGGGAAGGTGGGTGCTGTGGCAAGAGGTGGCGTCTCGCTACGCCCAGGATGGGCCGGCGGTGATGGCGACCGCGGCGGAATGGCACGGGGTGCCGTACCTGTGGGGCGGACGTACGCGCTGGGGCGTCGACTGCTCGGGTCTCGTCCAGGCCGTGTACCGGTTGCACGGTTTCTTGCTCCCCCGTGACAGCTACCAGCAGGCGGAGCTTGGCGTCGCGGTCGACCCGGGTGGTGGGTTCCAGGAGCTGCGGCCCGGCGATGTCCTCTTTTTCCACGGACGCGACTCGCAACGTGTGACCCACGTCGCCTTCTCCCTCGGTGGTGGCGAGATTCTGCACGCCGCCGAGTCGAACGGAGAGGTCAAAGCGGATGATCTGAGCGGTGGGTCGGCCTTGCAGCGTTCGCTCTCTAGCCGGCTCGTCGTCGTTCGCCGGTTGTTCGGCGTCAGTGAGTGAGCCCGATCACCTGGTATCCCGTGTTCGGACCCATCCAGCGCAGATAGATCACCGCCTCACGCCGGGCGGTGCCGGGTCGGATCGCCGCGATGCGCAGCGTCGCCAGTCCCGGCGAATCGGCCGCGGCCCCGTCGGCGGGCAACGTCGGCAAGTCGATGGCAAGGCTCTGCCGTTCGCCCTCCGCAGCCGGCGCCGTTCCCCCGGCGCGCACATCTGAGGCGCCGTCCTCGAAACGCCAGCGGTAAGCCGTGGCGTTCGCCGCCCACACACCCGCACGCAGCCCCAGATCGACGAAGCTGACTACGAGTGCCTGCTGGCCGGTGGTGGCGGTGTTGCGCGCCAGGATGGCGGTCGGTTCCTCGATGGGCGCGACCTTCGAGTACCAGTGTGAGACGATCTTGTCGCGGCGCTGAATCAGGATTCGCGTCAGTTCCACCGCCGCCTCGGTCGGTAGCTGCCCTTCCGCGACGGCCGCGGCGATCTGTTCGTCGCTGAAGGAACCGACGAGCTTGGCGCCCCAGTAGCTGTCCCGCACCGTCCGCCGTTTGAAGGCCTCGTTAGGCCAGTTCGCGCGCCAGCCCCCCGGATCGAACGTTTCGCTGGCAAGCCAACCGATGGACGGGTGGAGGACGCGGCGCTGCTCTCCCTCCCAGCCCACTCGATAGAAACCCGCGGTGGCGATGCGGCCCATGGTCGGCCACAAATCGAAATTGTACTCGCGGCCTTCGCGCGGCAGGTGGGGGCGAATGGTACCGCTGCCCAGAGACGCGGCGAAGTCGATCAGGTAGTGTTTCACATAGCCGGGCGGATCGATGAAGATGTCGAGGGTGTTCTCGTAACGCATGTCGACGTGGTTCAGCCACGATGCTACGACGTAAAGGCCGCGCAGGTCCCGGCGATACTGATGGTGGTAATGATCGTTGGGATCATCCTCACGGACGCCCGAAAAGAGGAATGGCCCCAGCGGCGCTCCGGGCAGAAACTTGCTGGCCAGGGCGAGGTAGCGACCGTCCGGGAGAGGGTCGGTCAGGGAGAGTACGTGGCGAACGTCATCCTCTGTCATGGGCCGCTCGGCGAAGTCGGTGCTGAGTTCGGCCTCAGGATCCAACTCGAGCCGCGCGCTGTCGAACACCACGATGAAGTCTTCCGGCGTGTGGTAGCCCGCGGCGTAGAACAGACGGTTGGCGATGACGCCGGCGGCGCTGGCCAGCCGCGGGTTGCCGGCCGGATCGAACTTGAAGAGGAACGTCTGGCCGGCGGCGTCGCGGACGGTGAAGCCCGGCGAGATGCCGGCCGCCTTGCCGGCCACGATCGTCAGCGTTCGACTGGTATCCGGGCCGGTTTCCGTGGGACCCCGGGCGATCGCCTCAAACGACATCGGTCGGCGCGCGTTGCGGTGCTCGAACCAGGTCGAGTTCACCACGTCGTCGAAGTGGGTGACGTTGAGCGACTCGTGCTCCGCCCCCAGCCAGCGCCGCGTGCTGAAGGCGTGCTTGATCTGACCCCCGACCGCGACCTTGAGCAGCCGGGTGACCTGGAGCAGATCTCTCTCCGCCGGCCGATGGATCGGCAGGGTATCGACGTAGGGGATCGGCTCCGGTCGCAGTGGAGGAGGAGCCTTCGAGCCACCGCAGCCCGCGACGGCGATCAGCGCCGAGCACAGCAGGGCGGTGAGGCCGACTGCGCGCGTAGTGCGTGGCTTCAGGTTCCGACGACGCGGCTTCGCGTGGCGCATGCGGTCGATTTCGCCTAGTACATGTAGCTGAAGTCCGTATCGAATCGCGCGCCCTCCTCGCCGAACGCGATATAGGCGAGCCAGCGCGCGTTCCCGCCCCAGTTCAGGCGCATGCCGAAGCCGTAGCTGAGGCGGAGGTCATCGACATCGACCTCCCAGAGGCTGCGCTCCACCGTTGCGACATCGAAGAGGAAGAAGCTCTCGGCGCGCCCGCGCTCGTGCAATTCGCGCCAGATCTCGTAGCGCCATTCCGACATGATCGCGATCAAATCGCGATCCCTGAAGCGCAGCGTCTTGTAGGCGCGCGCGCCGCGATCGCCACCCAGCGCAGCGAGATGAGTAAAGGGAACGCCCCGGCCGCCATCCCCGCGGTTGACTTCCGCGACTGCGCGCACCGCCAAAGACTGGCGCAGGTTTAGCGGCAGGTAACCGTTCACGGCGCCCTCGATCCGGTGGAAGTCGGAGTCGGTGCCGTCCGCACCGAGAAAAACGGAGGAGCCGGCCTGAAAATAGAGGCCACGTCGCTGAAGCCCAGTGACGTGCGTCCCGTCTATCGCGCCGACCAGGTTCAGAACGATGTAGCGATTGCGCTCGGCTACGCCGAACAACGAGATGTCTCCAAACACGTCTTGAAGGTCCGCTTCCTCCCCATCGAAACCTCGCCCGACACGATTGTCCTCGTAGGCGACGCCGCCGCCGAAAGTGAAGGGGAATCGATGGAAGGAGGCGCTGGCCGTGACGCTCTGTCGGTCGAGTCGGAAATCGCTCTCGTCCCGCCGGCGGCTGTTCGGACCGACACCCCAGAAGTGGGGCTCGGCGTCTCGGTGAAAGACGTAGCTGACGTCGATGATTTGATCGGGGCGGTCGAAGGCAAGGCCCACGGCGTGATGCTGTGACCCGCGAAGCGAGAAGAACGACTCGGCGTATAAGGGGCTCAAGCGATCGTAGCGCAAGCCGATGGCAGCGCGGCTGCGCGGGCCGATGCTGCTGAAGCGCGGGTGCAAGCCGGCCTCGGCGAGCTTATCGAAGATGCTGGTCTCGCGGGGCCGCAGAAGATTCGTGGTGAACCCGATCAGCCGCGCTCCGCCCTCCCCGAGGAGACGGATCGGAAAGAAAGCGATCCTGAAGGGCAGGCCGACGGCGTCGATGGCGTCAAAGGGCGGCTTGCCGGGCGGCTGAACGAGCGAGGCGCGGATGACGTCGGCGCTGTCCGGTGTGACGGGTCGGCTATCGTTCGGTTCCTGGGCCTGGCCCGCGCCGGTCCAAAGCGCCTCCGCGCAGAGCAGCAAGGCCACCGCACGAGCGTGGCGACCCGGTCGACCCGCGCCTCTCTGTCTTTGCGTCATCTTGCTCTTGTCGTGGATGAATGTCATTTAGTGCTTGAGGCCGACGACGCGGTAGCCGGATGTGCGCCCTTCCCAGCGCAGGTAGACGATCGCCTCGCGCGTTGAAGCGTTGGGTCGAACCGCCAGAATGTGCAGCGCCGCGGTCGCGTCGCGCTGAGCGGGCGCCGCATCCCTCAGCACGCCCAGCTCGATGCGGACCGCCTGGCGTACGCCCGGGCGGGCCGGTGTCGTGCCGCGCCGTCGCAGGCCGCTGTGGTCGTCCTCGAATCTCCAAACGTAACTTGTCTCGCCCGCTTCCCAGACCCCATCCCGCAAGCCCAGGTCGTCGAAGCGAAGCTCGACCGTCGGCCCTTCGGTGATCGAAGTGATCGCTTCCGCGTTCTCGATCGGCGTGACCTGCCCGTACCAGTGAGCGACGGTCTTGTCGGCGGTAAACAAGGATCTCGAGCAGCGTGTCGGCTGCTTCGGGTGGCAACCGCCCCTCGGCCACCGCAGCCTGCAGCTGCTCGTCGCTGAAGGAGGCGACGAGCTTGGCGCCCCAGTAGCCGTCGCGTGGCGTCACACGGTCGAAGGCCGGGTTGGGCCAGTTGGTTTTCCAGGAGCCGGGGTCGTGCCAGGCTCACGAGAGCGTCCTGTACGCTCGGCTGTACTTCTTGCACCAGTCCGGCCAACTCACCGGCGCCGGTGCCCAGCAGCCTGAAGGGGAAACCGACGATCCGCGCCGGAAGCGCGAGCACGTCCACCGCGTCGAAGGGCGGTCTCGGGGGCGGCCGGTTCGGGAGGGCGTCCTGCTCGGCGATGTAGTCCGAAGGGAGGTCGGCGGCCGGGCTCTGGCTGCGGCTCGCGGGCTCCTGGGCGCCCAACGAGCCGGTGGGCAGCGGCAGCGCCGCCACCAGAATAGGCGGCGCGACGCGGCCCGGCACCCAGGTTCCGGTTGCTCTCACTCGTCCCTCTCTTCGAGGATTTGCCTGAGCGCCTTTCGATCCTGTACGTCGACGAACAGGGTGGCGCCGGTGCTCAGCAGGTCCGAGACGACTTCATCCAGAGATCTGAGCGACTTCTCCC
>CAYGAJ010000066.1:0-11069 GCA_964347815.1 uncultured Gemmatimonadota bacterium
CGCAGGATCGTGGGCCGGCCGTGGACATCGTGGCTCGGAAGCTCCGAGGCGAACAGCTGGTCGAACAGCTCCAACATCTCGGGCTGCGAGAGCGGCTGTCCCGCCTTGATTGCTCCCTTGCAGGCGAACGACTTGGCCACGCGTTCATGCTGGTTCCGCGCCGAGTCGACCAGCGGCGACCCGTGAGCCAGCTCGGCGATCATCTCCCGGAAGCAGCGCTCGGCGTCGAAGTACGGATGCGGGTTGGGTACGGCGTGAATGATCACCGTGTTGTTCCCGAAGGCCTCGAGCTCGAAGCCTACGCGGTGCAAGATTCCGCCGATCTCTTCTACGGCCTGGAACTCGCTGGGCGAAAGGCGAAGCGTGATCGGAAACAGTAAGCGCTGGGAGTTCACCGCACCGTGGTCGAAATCGCGCATCAGGCGCTCGAACAGCACACGCTCATGGGCCGAGTGCTGGTCGACGATGATCAGGCCACTCCGTGTCTCGGCCAGGATATAAGAGGAGTGCAGCTGCCACATCGAGCCCGACACGCTGAGGGGACGATCGGCCTCCTCGGCCTCGGCGTCGGCCTGGGCCGCCGGTGCCGCGCCGGGGACGAACAGCGCCATCTGCGGGCTCCCCGGTCCGGCCACGCCGGCGTCGCCGCGATGCACCGGCCGTGCCGTGACCAGCTGCACCGAACCGGGGCCGCCGCGCTCGAGGCTGGCCGCGCTCGCCAAGCCCTCGAGTCCCGCGCGCACCGCTGCCCTAACGGTCTCTTCGACCTTCATCTTGTTTCGGAACCGGACCTCCGCCTTGGTCGGGTGCACGTTCACGTCCACTTCGGCCGGCGGCAGCTCCAGGTAGAGGAACAGCGCCGGCCGATGGCCCTGGGGCACGGTGGTACGATAGCCCTCCTCCGCAGCGCGGGAGATGAACCGGTCGACGAAAGGCCGGCCGTTGACGAACAGGTAGACCCGGCGGCCGCCCGGTCGCACGCTCGCCGGTCGCTGGATCAGGCCGGCGACCCGGACGCCGCCAGACTCGTAATCGAGCGGGATGAGCTCGGACGCCATCTGCTCCCCCCAGATCGCGCCCACGCGCGCCGCCAGATCACCGGTACGCGGCAGGTCGAACAGCTCTCGGTCGTTGGATCGGAGTCGAAACGCGGTACTCAGATGAGCAAGCGCCAGGGCGAGGGTCGCCTCCGAGACGGCACGGGTCTCCGCCGCTGTGGACCGCAGAAACTTGGCCCGGGCCGGGAGGTTGTAGAAAAGCGTGCGTACGCTGACGGTGGTCCCCGGCTGACGAGCGATCTCGTCGACGGCGACCACCTTTCCTCCGTTGATCTTCACACGCGTGCCCGGGCCTCCGCCGGCCGGGGCGGTTTCCAACTCGAATCGGGAGACGGCCGCGATGGACGGCAACGCCTCACCCCGAAAGCCCAGCGTGCGGATCGCCCGCAGATCGCGCTCGTCACCGATCTTCGAGGTGGCGTGCCGATCGATGGCAAGCATCGCGTCATCCCGTACCATGCCGTGGCCATCGTCCGCCACTCGGATCTCGGTCTTGCCGCCGGCGCGGATGTCGACCTCGATATGGGTGGCCAGGGCGTCGAGGGCGTTCTCGACCAGCTCTTTCACCGCCGACGCGGGCCGCTCGACGACTTCACCGGCAGCGATCTGGTTGGCGATGTGATCGGGAAGGATGTGAATGCGACGCTGCATGCCCGGGAAGCTATCGGGCGCCCTGTCCCCCATCAAGCGAAAACGGTCAACGCGGGGCGTCCGCCGCCTCCAAACCGTAGAAGCGGCAGGCGTTGCGGTGGGTCGCCTCCGCCAGTTCGCCGGCGTCGTCGCCGCGAATCGAGGCGACGCGTCGCAGCACGTGCTCGACGAAGGCCGGCTCGTTTCGCTTGCCGCGCCGGGGGACCGGTGCCAGGTAGGGGCTGTCCGTCTCAACCAGCAGACGATCGGGGGGCACGAGGCGGACGAGCTCGTCGCCGTCGTAATTCTTGAACGTGACGATCCCGGCGAACGACACGTACCAGCCGGCCTCGAGACCGGTGCGCAGGAGGGGGGCCCCGCCGCTGAAACAGTGGAGCACGCCGGTCACGCGGCCCGAGTAGGCCTCGATCACCTGCGCCAGGGCTTCATCGGCGTCGCGAGAGTGAACGACGACGGGCAGCCCCAGGCGTTCGGCCACGTCCAGCTGGCTCCGAAATGCGGCCAGCTGCACGTCGCGGGGAGCGTTGTCGTAGTAGAAGTCGAGGCCGGTCTCGCCCACGGCGACGGCGCGCGGCGCCGATCGGGCCAACGCCTCCAACCGGGCCAGCGCTCCTTCGTCACAACGGTGAGCTTGATGGGGGTGGATCCCCGCCGTGGCGAAGATCCGCGGTGACGCGGCGCGGCTTGCAAGCGCGATGGCCGCCTCGGCGTCCTCGAGATCGCTGGCGATCGACACGACGGCGTCGACACCGGCTGCGGCGGCGCGGTCGAGCACGAGATCGAGCTCGGCCGCGAAGCGCTCGTCCGTCAGATGTGCGTGAGAGTCGAACAGCCTCAACTTTCGGCGCGCGCCGCGGCGACCCGGCGTCGGTCGGTCTTGCCGCGCACACCGCCCGAACGGTGCTCGACCTCGAGCAGCACGGGCGAGGCGACGAAGATGGACGAGTAGGTGCCGATCAGCACCCCGGCGATGAGCACGAGGGTGAACTCACGGATGACCGCGCCGCCGAACACGGCGAGAGCGGCGAGCACGGCGAGCGTGGTACCGCTGGTCATCACGGTGCGCGGCAGCGTCTCGTTGATCGAGCGATTGAGGATGTCGACGTAGGCTTGGCGGCGCAGCTTCTTCAGGTTTTCGCGGATGCGATCGAAGATGATGATCGTGTCGTTGAGCGAGTAACCGATGATCGTCAAGATCGCGGCCACGGTCGGAAGCGAGATCTCGATGTTGAGAACCGCGATCACCCCGAACGTGATGAGCACGTCGTGAACGGTCGCGATGACCGCGGCGAGGCCAAACCTCCACTCGAAGCGGAAGCCGAGGTAGATCAGCGTCAGCAAGAACGAGATCAGGACGGCGCCCGCCGCCCGCTGCCTCAGCTCGCCTCCCACCTTGGGGCCGACCGCCTCCGTCCGCACGACTTCGTAGGAACCCGCGCCGAAACGCTCCGTCAAGATCGCATCGACTTGCAACGCCAGTTCGCGGTCGCCGCCCTCCACGAATTCGGCCAGGCGAACCAGAAACTCGCCCTCGCGACCGAAGTTCTGGACCTGCAGGTTGGTGAACCCCCCGCCGCCCAAAGCGCTGCGCACATCCGAAGCCGAGACGCCTTCCGCAAAACGCACCTGAAACAGCGTGCCGCCCGTGAAGTCGACGCCGTAGTTGAGCCCGCCGCGCAGGATGATCGTCAGAATTCCGATCGTGATCATAACCGCCGACACCAGGTACGCCGTCCTGCGCTGCTGGAGAAACCGAAAATCAGCCGTGGCAAAAAGCCGCATCGCCCGTCTTTCCTCTCGCCAGTTAGATGCTCAGCTCGGCCGCCGGTGACCGAGACTCCATCCAGAGGAGCATGAAGGTTCGGACCACAAAGACCGCGCTAAAGAACGAGGCGACGATGCCGATCGACAAGGTGACTGCGAACCCTTTGACCGGGCCCGTTCCGAACTGATACAGCACGAGTGCCGTGATCAGTGTGGTAAGGTTCGAGTCGACGATGGCCGACAGCGCCGCCTGGAATCCGCTGTCGACCGCCGTCCTCACCGTCTTCCCGCCCCCCAACTCCTCACGTATGCGCTCGAAGATCAGCACGTTCGCATCCACCGCCATGCCGATCGACAGAATGAGCCCGGCGATACCCGGCAGGGTGAGCGTGGCCTGCAAGCCGGCCAGGCCGCCCAGCACGATCAGCATGTAGATCATGAGGCCCAACACCGAGAGCAGGCCCGTTAGGCGGTAGTAGGCGATCATGACCCCGATGACGAGCACGATGCCGATCATCCCCGCCACCTCGCCCTGATCGATCGAGTCCTGTCCGAGCGACGGCCCGACCGTCCGCTCCTCGATGATCTCCATCGGCGCCGGCAGCGCGCCCGCCCGCAGCACCAACGCGATGTCCTGCGCCTCGGTGAGGGTGGCACCGGTCCCGAGCTCGATCTGCGCACGGTCCGAGAGCACGTCGCGAATCACCGGCGGACTGCCCTGAACTTTGTTGTCCAGGATGATGGCCATCAGGTCGCCCACGTGCCGCGACGTGCCGCGCTCGAAGATCCGTCCGCCCTGACGCGTAAGCTGGAAGGGCACGATCGGAGTTCCGAACTGCGGATCGCGGATCGCTTGCGCGTCTGTCAGGTACTCGCCCGTTATCAGCGGCTCGGACTCGACGACGTACAGCTCGTGGTAGATCTTGCCGGCCACGCTGCGTGTGTCGGTGCCCCAAATCAGCCGGATGTCCTTGGGGATCCGCGCCTTGACCTCGGACAGCTCCAAATACTTCTCCACGGTCTCGCGCTGCGGACCCTCGACCAGGAGCAACCCGGGCTGACCGGACTCCAGCAGGTGAAGGCTGAGGGGTCGCAGCTGCTCGCGGGGCGGCTCGGCCCCGGCCGCCTCGCCGGTATCACGTTGCTGGAACAGCTCCTCAAGGCGCGGCGCACCCTCGGCGCGCGCCTCCTCGGGCAGACCTTCAGGGCCCAGTACAGCGACGACCACGCTGTCCAGCATCGGCAGCCGATCGATCAGGTCCTGCCCGTCGGTGACGATGCTGAACTCGAGAAAGGCGGTCTGCTGGATGATCGCTTTGGCTCGATCGACGTCCGAGATTCCCGCCAGCTCGACGATGATGCGATCCACACCCACGCGCTGAATGGTGGGCTCCGAGACGCCAAACTGGTCGATCCGGTTGCGTACGATCTCGCGCGCCCGGTCGGCGGCATCGGAGCGCGCGTCGCTGCTCATCGCGCCTTCCGGATCCGCGACCTGGAGGACCAGGTGAGTCCCGCCCCGCAGGTCGAGACCCAGCTTCAACGGCCAGCCCTCCTCTCCGCGAATCCTGGGCCCGACCAGAGCCCAGGCGCAGACGAGGCAGACCGAGCCGATCAGGATCAACCGACCACGAATTCCTGAGAACATGCTTTGTTTCCGAGACCTTCCTTAGGGAAATGTCCGAGGCCGCCCCTGTCCAAGGCGGTACTCACGGCGGGTGTTTTCCGCCTGCCGCGGTCGAACCGTGACCCGGCAACTTTAACTCAGTCGAACTTCATGGGGCCTGAAGCCGAAAACGTGGCGTTCGTCCTCGGCCTTGTCAATCCTACCCAGGAGAAAAACCGTCGAGGTGCTTACCAGGCGAGCTGCTGATCGCAGGTCGGGCAGCGGGCGACCCCAAAGCTCAGCACGCCTCCGCAGCGGCGGCAGCGGGGTGCGCCCTCCTCGTCGGGCCTCCAGGCCCGCGGGTAGCCCGCGGAGAGCGCCGCGTAGAGGAAACAGGTCGCCAGGACCAGGCCGACCAGGAACATGAAAACCGGGGCGCCGAAGACGGCGCCGCTGGGATCGAGCGCCGTCTCCGGCGCCTCGAGCCATTGCGACTGCAGTTGGCGCGTGCTGATGAACATCGGCACCATCAACGCGAAGCCGAGCAGGGCAAGAAGGCTGTAAAGCAGGCGGCGCACGGCCAACGACATCTCGGGTCCTCCAAGACGGGGAGTGGGCCCGGCAGGACTCGAACCTGCGACCTACCGATTATGAGTCGGCTGCTCTAACCACCTGAGCTACGGGCCCGCCCGCATCGAGAATACCGGCAGGGCGCAGGGAGCGTCAACCCTGTCTCCTTGACAGCGAAACGGCCTCCACAAAGTTAACGGGGCGCGTTGAGCGTACTTTGGGCTCACCGCCACCCTTATTCGAGGATCACTAATGCGAATCCTGATCGTCGGCGCGGGCGCCGTCGGTTTCTACCTGGCTCGCCACCTGTCGGAGGAGGGCCACGACATCGTGCTCGTCGACCGCGACGCTGAGCGGGCGTCCTACGCCCAGGATCAGCTGGACATCCTGGCGATCGCCGGCAACGGCGCTAGCGCCTCGGTGCTGGAGCAGGCCGGGATCGGCGAGACCGACCTGTTGGCCGCCGTCACCGATGTCGATGAGGTCAACCTGATCGTTTGCATGCTGGCGGCCCAGTACGACATCCCGGTCAAGGTCGCCCGCGTCTCGAACCCCGATTACTTCACCGAAAAGACGCGACGCCGGACCTCCGCCCCGCGCGGCGTCGACGTGATGATCAATCCCGAGCTGGAGTGCGCCCGCGAGACCTTCCAACTGCTGCAGTCGGAGGCAGCCACCGAGCTGGCCTTCTTCGCGGGCGGCCGTGTTCAGCTGATGGGCTTGCGGGTCCACCCGGACGCGCCGGTGGTCGGCAAGTCGCTGCGTGAGGTCTCGACGATGGTGGAAGACCGCCGCTTCCTCACGGCAGCGATCGCGCGCAACGGCGAGACGATCGTCCCCCGGGGCGACGATCGCTTCGAGGCAGACGATCAGGTCTACATCATCGGCGAATCCCTACAGATGCCCCGCGTCCTCGAGCTCGCCGGCTACCACGAGTTTCGGTTGCGCCGCGTCATGATCGCCGGCGGCGGCCGCACATCGGTCTACCTGGCAGAGATCCTCGAAGAGCACGACATCGACTGCACGATCATCGAGGCCGACCGCGCACGCTGCGTCCAACTCGCCGAGCAACTCTCAAAGGCTCTGGTCCTGCACGGCAGCGCCACGGACATGGAGCTGCTGGAGATGGAAGGCGTCGAAGGGATCGATGGCTTCGTCGTCTTCACGGGAACCGACGACACCAACATGCTGAGCAGCCTCTTGGCCAAAAGCAGCGGGGTACGAAAAGTCGTCGCGTTGATCAACAAGATCGATTACATCCCACTCGTGACGAAGGTCGGCATCGACGCCGCCGTCTCGCCACGCCTTTCAGCCGTCAACACGATCCTGAAGTACGTGCGGCGCGGCATCGTGGTCTCGGTCGCCGCGCTGCGGGGCATCAACGCCGAGGTCATCGAGTTCAGCATCCAATCGAGCTCGCGCGTCGCCGGCCGGCCCCTGGCGGAGATCGATTTCCCCGAGCACAGCCTGGTCGGCGCTGTGATGCGCGGCGACGAGGTCATCATCCCGTCCGGACAGGTCGCCCTCGCCCCCGGCGACAAGGTCACCGTGTTGGCGCTGCCCGACGCCGTGAAAGCCGTCGAGAAGCTGTTCCAGTGACGCGAGCATGGTAAACGTTCGCGACATCCTGCACGTCACCGGCCCCATCGTGGCGGCGGTCGGGGTCGCGATGGGCATCAGCGGCGGCGTCGCTCTGATCTACCAGGGGCCCGACGCGGTCCCGCTCTTTTTTTCAGCCGGCTTCTCCCTTTTGATCGGCTACGTGGCTTATCGCCTCTGCCCGCGACCCGACGATCTATCGATCCGCGAGAGTTACCTGATCGTCAGCGTCGGCTGGCTGAGCGCTGCCGTTGTTGGCGCGCTTCCCTTCTGGCTCTCCGGGCTCGCTTCTCCGGTCGACGCGTTCTTCGAGTCGATCTCCGGCTTCACTACCACCGGCGCCTCGATCTTCTCCGACCCCAGCTCACTGCCGCGCGGCATCCTCTTCTGGCGCGACTTCAGCCAGTGGTTGGGTGGGATGGGGATCATCGTGTTGGCGGTGGCCATCCTCCCGTTCCTCGGCATCGGCGGCATGCAGCTCTTCCGCGCCGAGGTCCCGGGACCCACACCCGACCGGCTACAGCCGCGCATCTCCCAGACCGCCAGCATCCTCTGGCGAGTCTACGTGCTCTTCACCGCTATCCAGGTCGGCCTCTATCTGATCGGCGGCATCAACTGGTTCGATGCGGTGACGCACGCCTTTGGGACGATGCCCACGGGCGGCTTTTCACCGCGGACCGAGTCGGTGGCCGCCTTTCGATCGCCCTTCATCCAGTACGTGACCATCGTCTTCATGTACGTGGCCGGCATCAACTTCTCGCTCCACTACCGGGCGCTGCGCGGCAAGCCACACTCGCTGCTGGCCGACGAGGAATGGCGCTTCTACACGCTGCTGCTGACCGTCGCCGTGGCGATCGTCCTGACCGCGCACCTGCTGGCGGGAAGCTTTGAGAACTGGGAGGAAGCGCTGAGGGCCTCCGCCTTCCAGGTGGTCTCCATCGGGACGACCACCGGCTTCGCCACCGCCGACTACGTCCGCTGGCCCGCCGTCACCCAGGTGGTCCTGTTCTTCCTCATGTTCGTCGGCGGCATGGCGGGATCGACCGGCGGCGGCATGAAAACCATGCGGCTCTGGGCGGCGTTGAAGCAGGGGGTCGTCGAGCTGCGCAAGCATCTGCACCCGCGGGCGATCCTGGTGACACGGGTGGGGGGCCGGGTCGTGCATGAAGGGGTGATGTTGAACATCCTGGCCTTCATGCTGCTCTTCGTCGCCTCGTTCATCGTCGGGGCGCTGCTGCTGACCGTTCTGGGGATCGACCTGGTCACGGCGGCCGGCGCGTCGGCCGCGGCGATCGGCAACGTCGGCCCGGGTCTCGCTCAGGTGGGGCCGGCCGGGAACTACTCCTGGTTCCCGGCGCTCGGCAAGGTGATTCTGTCGCTGTTGATGCTGCTGGGCCGGCTGGAGATCTACACCGTACTGGTGCTCTTCCACCCCGAGTTCTGGCGGCGCTGACGGCCGCAGCGAGCCAACCCATCGCCGCGCCCGCGCTCAGCGCAGCTCGATCTCCCCCTCGACCCCTTCGACCAGCTTTCCAATGTCGGCGGCGGCGTGGTCGCTCGAGCGCAGCTCGTCGACGAGGCGAGTCGCTTCACCCGGCGCCACGCTAATCAGAAGCCCCCCGGACGTCTGTGCGTCGCAGAGCACCAGCTCGTCCGTTTCCCCCAGTGTCGAGGTCGAGCGGATCGACGGCCGGACCCATTCGAGGTTGCGGCGCGTGCCGCCCGGCACGTGGCCGGCGGCCGCCAGCTCCCGGACCTGGGGGAGCAGTGGAACCCGTGCCACATCGACGGCCGCCGCCAGCCCGCTGGCGCGCGCCAGCTCTCCAAGGTGGCCGAGCAAACCGAAGCCGGTGATGTCGGTCAGGGCTCCGACGTCGCAAGCTCGTGCCGCCTCCAGTGCGTGGGCGTTCAGCATTAGCATCGAGGCGACCGCCGCCTCGACGGCGGCCTCGGGGGCGGCGCCAGCCTTGATGGCGGTGGAGATGATTCCGGTCCCGATCGCCTTGGTAAGCACCAACCGATCCCCCGGCCGTCCGCCCCCCTTCCGGTAGATCGCGCGCGTAGAGACGCGCCCGACCACGACCATGCCGTACTTGGGCTCGTCGTCGTCGATCGAATGGCCGCCGATCACGGGGACTCCGGCCTCGCGCGCCTTGTCGCGGCCGCCACGCAGGATCTCGATCAGCACGCTTTTGTCGAGTTTCGCGGGAAAGGCGACGATGTTGAGGGCGAACAGCGGCACTCCGCCCATCGCGTAGACATCGCTCAGGGCGTTGGCGGCGGCGATCGCACCGAACGTGTACGCATCGTCGACGATGGGCGTGAAGAAATCCAGACTGGAGACGATGGCATGGTCGCCGTCCCAGGCATACACCGCCGCGTCGTCGGGGGCGTCGAGGCCGATCAGCACGTCAGCCACGAGGTCGCCACCGAGAGTCTCGAGCGCGCTGGCCAGGTCCGCCGGACCTAGCTTGCAGGCTCAACCCGCGCCGTGGCTGTACTGTGTCAGGCGCACGCGTTCTGAGCTCGGTGTGTTCATATGGCGACCAACACTAGGGACGGCCGCACCCGGCGGTCAAGCACGCTTGCGGCGGCGTACGGTTCGAGTCAGTATGAAAGACACGTGTACACTCGAATCAGGCGGCTGCGGCGTTGAACACCGACGTGAACGCTGAAGCGCGGCGCGTCATGGTTGACCGACAAATCCGGCGCCGAGGTATCGGCGATGAAAAGGTGCTGGAAGCCATGGAGCGCGTCGAGCGGCACCGGTTCGTGCCCGCCGATTACGCACACCTCGCCTACGAAGACTCCGCCCTGCCCATCGGACACGGACAGTCGATCTCTCAGCCCTACATGGTCGCGGCGATGACTCAGGCGCTCGATCTGCGGCCCGGCGCCCGGGTGCTCGAGGTCGGCACCGGCAGCGGCTACCAGACGGCGGTATTGGCCGAACTGGTCGAGCGAGTCTATACGATCGAGCGCATCCCGGAGCTGGCCGAAGACGCGCGGCGTCTGCTGACCGACATCGGCTACGAGAACATAGAGTATCGGATCGGGGACGGCGCGCGCGGTTGGATGGACCACGCACCCTTCGACGGCATCCTCGTGACGGCAGCCGCCGCGGAGGTCCCGAACGCGCTGCTCGAGCAGCTGAGCCCGAACGCCTGCCTGGTCATCCCGGTCGGGGGGCCGCCCGACCAGGACCTGTATCAGATCCGCCGTGAGGGCGACGTCTACGATCGCCGATTCATCACGCGTTGCCGTTTCGTCCCGCTGGTCGAAGACGGTTGACCCGGCCGCCGGCAGCGCGCCGTCAATCGATCAGCTCGACCTTGGCCAACTCGATCCAGCCTTCGCTGTCACCGCCGCGCGATACACGCAGCCACTCGCCCCGTCGTTCCTGTACGCGGTAACCGGTTCCCGGTGCTGGTGACGCGAGGATCTCGCTTTGGCGGACGGGCCCGGCTCTGAGTGTCGAGTCCAGGCTTGCGATCACCGCGTATTGCGAACGCGGATAGAGCAACAGCCCTGCGCACAACGCGGCCATGACCAGCGCGGCGACCGCGCCGACCCTCATCCAGCCGCGCGCCCAGCGCCGCCTCGCGATGAGAATCCCGCAACCGACGAACCAGAGCATTGCGAACAGCACGGCCAGCTCATCACGCGACAACGGAAGGGGCGGCAGCGCTCCGCCGATGACAGGATCGTCACTCACGACCAGATGCAGGTTGAAGCGCGCGTCTCGATCGCGCGGTCTCAGACGCAGCGCGCGGATCCAGTGGGCGACCGCTTTGCCCCGCTCGTCCAGCTCGTAATAGGCG
>CAYGAJ010000067.1:0-11042 GCA_964347815.1 uncultured Gemmatimonadota bacterium
GTCGAGCTGGCGCTGGAGATCGGAGCCGACTGTGTGGCGCTGTCGTTCGTGCGGTCGGCGGAGGATGTGCGCGAGCTGCGTTCGCGTCTGCCCGACGACGTGTTGGTGATGGCGAAGATCGAGAAGGATGCGGCGCTCGACGACATCGGTTCGATCATCGAAGAGTCGGACGCGGTCATGGTGGCGCGCGGCGACTTGGGTACCGAGTTGCCGTTCGAGAATGTGCCGCTGGTTCAGAAGCGCATCGTTCGCCAGGCGAACACGCGCTACCGTCCCGTCGTGATCGCCACTCAGATGCTGGAATCGATGGTAGAGCGGCCGCGGCCCACACGCGCCGAGGTCTCGGACGTGGCCAACGCGATTCTGGATGGCACGGATGCGGTGTTGCTGGCCGCCGAGACGGCGGTCGGCCGCCACCCGGTGGCGGCGGTGAATGCGCTGGCCCGGGTGATTCGCGAGATCGAATCGGCCAGCTCGCTGCTGGCGACGGGCCCGGCCTACGACGTGCCGCCGCCGGTCCAAGCGGATACCGGGCCGGCGTCCACCGAGCTGGCGGTCGCCTGCGCGACGCTCGAGGCGGTTCGGGCGATCCGGGCCCCGGCGATCGTGACGTTCACGAGCAGCGGCTTTACGGCGCGGGTCGTTTCTTCACGGCGGCCGCCCGTGCCGATCCTGGCGGTGACCGATTCGCCCAGCGTGGTCCGGCAGCTGGCCATGGTGTGGGGCGTCGCGCCGGTGCTTTGTCCGCAGACGGCGAGCTGGGACAACATGTGGGAGGTCGCGCGAGCGGAGCTGCTCGAGCGTGGCCTCGCTCGCTCGGGGGATCGCCTCGTCGTGACCCTCGGCATCCCTTTCCACGTGCGCGGCACCACGAACGTGGTCCGGATCGAGACGCTGACAACGTGAGACTTCGGTTCTTGGGCACGGGGACCAGCTTCGGCGTGCCGGTGATTGGCTGCGATTGTCCCGTTTGCACGTCGGCCGATCCGAAGAACCGGCGCGGCCGGCATTGCCTGGCGCTCGAGGCGGACGGCCGGGTGCTGCTCGTCGACACGCCACCCGAGCTGAGGCTGCAGCTGCTGACCGCCGGGATCGAGCGAGTGGATGCCGTGTTTGTGACTCACATGCACGCGGACCACGTTCACGGCATCGACGACCTGCGGATCTTCAGCATGCGGGGTCGAGGCGCGCTGCCCTTGTACGTCGCCAACGAGCACGCGGGGGAGCTTCGCGGCCGATTCCCTTACATCTTCGACGACGCGATCCAGCCAAGCCCGTGGACGAGCGCCCCCGAGATCGCCCTGCACACGTTCGAGCCGGGCGATTCCCTCTCGGTGGCCGGCTTCGATCTCCAGACGTTGGCCTTTCCGCACGGCGACACCCGTTCCTGCGGGTTCCGTGTCGGGCCGCTCGGCGTGATCGTCGATGGGAAGGAGATCCCGCCCGCGGCGCATGAGACGCTCAAGGGTGTCGAGGTGCTGGTGATCAATGCGCTGTGGTGGGGACGGCCGCACCCCACCCACTTCAACGTGGAGGAGGCCGTGGCCGCCGCTCGCAGCGTCGGGGCTACGCAAACCTATCTTACGCACCTCACCCACCGGGTCGACTATGCAGACACGGCGGCGCGGTTGCCCGACAACGTGAGTCCGGCGTTCGATGGGCTGGAGATCGACATCGAGTAGTCCGCCGGCGCTCGACGCGAAGCTTGCCCTCTTACTTGTTGAATTCGCTTCCGCCGACACCTATCTTTGCTTCCTGATTCCGGTTGTTAGCCCCCGTCTTGTTGCGAGGTCGCTATGGCCCGCCGGCGCGTCCTCCTCGTTCACCGCGAAGGTCCTTTCCGGGACGCGCTGGCCCGGGCACTGGCCCGGGAGGGCCACCCGGTGGACGTCGCAGCCCCGGAGGATGTACGCGAGCGTCTGGCCGAGTCGGCGGCCGAGACGATCGTCTGTGCCCCGGCCAACGTGACCGACCGGTTCGAAGCGGAGGGGGTCCGCTGGGTCGAGTTTGGCCGGCCGGTGAATATGGAAGAGTTGCGCCGTGCCGTGCGCGAGAGCTGAGGCGACGTGACGGCACGGGGGATCGAGAGTGAAAGGAAGCTCGTTATGGCTGACTACGACGATGACGGTGTGCCTTACGTGGTGATCGAGCGATCCGGTTCCGGGCTCGTTCCGTTCATTTGGGGAGCCTTGCTGGGCGCCGCGGCGGCGCTGCTCCTGGCGCCCAAGTCGGGTGCCGAGACCCAACAGGAGTTGAAGGAGCGGGCGCGGCGTCTGCGAGAACGTGCCGAGGAGAAGGCGGGTGAGCTTCAGGAGACCTTCCAGGACGCGTTCACGCAGGGTCGCCGGCAAGTCGAGGAACGGTACGAGACCGCCAAGCGCAGCGTGGCCCACGGCCGCGAGCGCGCGCAGCAGGCGCTCGACGCCGGACGAAAGGCCGCGCACGCGGCGCGCAGCGAGCTTGAAGACCAGATGTCCGAGGCGCGCTCGACCCGCAAACGGTCCGAGTCTGCGGAGGAGTCGGCCTAGCCGCGCTGTCGATCGCATCCTGCTTTGCAAGCGCCCGACTCCGCCTCGCGACCCGAGGAGCGGCGGTGGCTGGACAGGGCCCGGACCGCCGCGGACGGGGCGTGGGCGGCCCTCAAGGACTACACGGTCCGGGTCATGGAGAAGGCCGAGGACGACAATATCTTCGTCCTCGCCAGCGGCCTGACGTTCAGCGTTCTGGTCGCCGCTGTACCCTTCCTGTTGATCATCGTCTCGCTGCTCAGCCTGACCCTGGAGGCGGCCGCCGACGCCGCAGGCGTCGAACCCATCGAGCAGCTACGCCGATACCTCGACGTCGTCGTGCCTGTCCTGGGCGAGGGGGCTGCTGAGACGGCGGGCCGCAACCTGCCGGAAGAGGTCATCGCGTTCACCGTCGAACGCGGTCAGGCGATCGGTCTGATCAGTTTCGCCGCCTTCGTCTGGTTTTCGACGCGCCTGTTCGGCGCGATCCGGGCCGTGCTCCGAGAGGTGTTCGACCTTCGCCAGAGCCGGGGGATCGTTCAGGGAAAGATCTTCGACGCCGAGATGGTTCTGGTCTCGAGCGTGCTGGTCATACTGAACATCGGCATCACGATCGTCTTCAACCTGGCCAAGGCGCGGGGCTTCGAGTTTCTGGGTCTGTCTGCGGCGCATGTGGGAATCCTCGAAGCGATCTCGGCACAGGTCACGGCTGTGGCCTTCATCTTCCTGCTCTTTCTTCTGCTCTACAAGTACATGCCGGCTCGACGCGTACCCTGGCGCATGGCGATCACCGCGGCCGTGTTCACCGCGATCTGTTGGGAGCTTCTGAAGTTCGGCTTCACGCTCTACCTGACGCGGGTCGCCAGCTATCGCTCGATCTACGGCGGTATCGCCACGCTGGTGGTGGTGGTCGTTTGGCTCTACTACCTGGCGATCTTTTTCGTGCTCGGCGCGGAGGTGGCGCAGGTGCACGAAATGAGGCGCGTGCGCCGAGAGCAGATAGAAGTGCTGGAATGAGCGTCACTTGCGCCGCGCGGAGCCTGTAGCGATAATAGATCACCCCCACGGTTTCCAGCCGAAGCTCCCATGTCCAGAGACGGCGAAAAGCTAGTCGCCCGGAATCGGAAGGCGCACCACGAGTACCATATCCTGGAGACGTTCGAGGCCGGGATGGTACTGCTTGGGAGCGAGGTCAAGGCGCTGCGCGAAGGTAACGCCAGCCTGTCCGACGCCTTCGCTCGCGTGGAGGGTGGGGAAGCTTGGCTCTACAACTTGCATATCGGGCCCTACAAGCCGGCCGGCCCCGAGGCCCACGAGTTCAAGCGGCGACGCAAGCTGCTCTTGCAACGCCGGGAGATCCGGCGGCTGATCGGCAGCGTCGAGCAGGCGGGCCTCACGCTGATCCCTCTAGAGATCTATTTCCGAAACGGTGTGGCGAAGCTCAAGCTCGCCCTGGCGAGAGGGAAGCGACATCGAGACCGCCGGGAGGATATCAAGAGGCGTGAGGCGGAACGTGAGATGGGCCGCGCGCGTCGGAGGCGTTAGCCTCGGACTGTTGACGCTGCTGGGCGGATCGGGCTGGGCTCGACCGACCGCGGAGTCGCTGATCATCGTTCGGGACGGAACGACGCACTCCGTCCCCGTGCAACGTCACCGGGGTTATCCTGCCGCGCCGGCCATCGCGTTGGCCGAGGCGCTCGGCTACGGTTGGTCCGACGGCGCGATGCAGATGGATAAGTCGCCGGTTCGTTTCGTGGACGCGTCGCCGTTCTTCACGGTGGGTGCCGATGTCTACCAGCTGGCGAACCCGGCGTATCGCTGGCGCGGCGGGCTGATGATCCCCGTGAGCTGGGCCCTCGAGTGGCTGCCACGCGCCGAGGCACGCCGCTGGCGATACCTGGACGGCCGCTTGGTCGAGCGGCCGCTGGCCGCCGTCGGGAGACCGGAGCGCGGGCGTCCCTGGTCCGTGGTCATCGACCCGGGCCACGGTGGGATCGACCCGGGCACCGTGGGGCTCTCGGGCACCCAGGAAAAAGACGTGACGCTGGCCATCGGCCGCCGGCTGGCCCAGCGGCTCGCGCGCGAGCCCGGTATTCAGGTCATCATGACGCGGGACCGGGACACGCTCATCGATCTCGCCGACCGCCCCCGCTTCGCTCAACTGGCCGGCGACGGTGCCAGCGCCGACCTTTTCTTATCCATCCACGGCAACTCGATGCCGCGAAAGCCGCATTCGATCCACGGCTTCGAGACCTACTTCCTCGCCCTCGCAAAGACGGACGAAGCCCTCCGCGTCGCGCTCCGGGAGAACGCCTCGCTGCGCTTCGAGGCAAACAAACCGATCGAGGATCTGGACCCGCTGCAGTTCATGCTGACCGACCTTCAGTCGACGGCGAACCTGCGGGAGTCGAGGTCGTTCGCCACCTATATCAATCGGAGCATGGGCGCCGTGCTCTCCGCGCCCGATCGCGGTGTGCGCCAGGGCCCGTTCCAGGTGCTGGTGGGAGCGACGATGCCCGCCGTTTTGGTCGAGGTCGGCTACCTATCCAACCGGTCCGAGGAAAAGCTGTTGCGATCGTCGTCGTATCAGGCGAAGATAGCAGATGCGTTGGCCGATGCGGTGGTTAACTATTTGGCAGAATATGGCCGGCGGGTCTGGTCGTCCTACGGCTCGGGTGGATAGGCTTCGGCACCCACCCCGCAAGCTCATCTGCGTTGTTCTCTTGGTGGCCGCGGCTCCTGCCGCGGCCGGTTGTGTCTATTTCAATACCTATTACAACGCCAACCGCCTCTTCCAAGAGGGCGTCAGAGAGATCGAGGAGGGGCGCGGATCCAGCGGCCGCGCGACCTTGGGAACCAGCATCGAGAAGGCCGAGCGCATCGTGCTCACCAAGCCGAACAGCCGGTGGGCTGACGACGCGCTGCGTTTGATCGTCAGGGCCCGGCTGTTGCGCGAGGAGTGGCAGGAGGCGCGGGACGCGTCGGAGAGTTTGCTGCGCTATTCGTCCAGCCAGCGTGACAGCACCGAGGTGGCAGCTTTCCTCGGCTCAGCGGAGTTCAACCTCGGAAACTACGCGCGAGCGGACTCGCTCATCACACACGCTCTTCCGGTCGTGACCGAGGAGGGTCGCCGCGCGGAACTGCTGCTCTATCGGGGGCGGGCCCGGGCCGAGTTGGGAAGATTCGACGAGGCCGACGAAGACCTGCGCGTCGTCAGCTCGCTGCGACCCGATTGGGTGGAGGTTCACGTCGCGCGGGCGCGGCTGCTCGCGACTCTCGGTCGCGGCTCGGAGGCTGCCGGCGAGCTGCAACGCCTGCTCGACCTGAACCTCGACCTCGTGGCTCAGCGGTCGGTTCTGGAAACGGTCGAGGCGCTGGCCGAACTGGATCCGGCCAGCACCATCGAAGGTCTCGGCGCCGTCGACCGGTCGCGACTGTCCAACGAGAACAAGGCTCGGCTGGCCAAGCTTCGCGGTGACCTGAACCTGAAGCTGGCACGGGAAGAGGAAGCCCGGGCCGACTACCGGCTGACCCGCGACCTCGCGCCCATGTCCACCGCGGCCAGCGATGGCGAGTTCGTGATCTTACGGCTCGACCTTGGACGGGTCACGACGAGCGAAGAGTTTGAGGCCCTGAAGACGCGTGTGGAACGGCTGGCCTCGCAGCCGGCCGGCATGCGCAACCCGGAGCTGCTCCGGCTGAACGAGACGCTCTTCAAGGTGGCCTTCTGGATCGCTCAAGGCCGACTGGGGTTTCTGCTCGCCGCCGAGACAGCCCGGGACAACCTGAAGCTCGAGGCCTTCGCGCGTCACCTCTTCCTCCGGTACGCGGAGTCCGAGCCCGAGGACCCGTGGGTCCCCAAGGCCATCCTGGCCGCGCTGGCCCTGACCCCGGTAGATTCCAGCGCCTCGAACGGCGGCGGTCCCGAGCCGAGCCGTGACGAGTTGCAGAGGCGGCTTGTGGAAGACCACCGCAACTCGGCCTACGTGCAGGCCCTGATCGGCGGCGAAGCCGAGGTGGAGTTCACCTACGAAGAACTCGAGCAGGGACTCCGGCGGCAGCTTCAGCGGCTGAAAGCTTTGGCCGACCAGGAGGTCCGCAACCGCCGGCGGGCGGTCTCGCAATGAGTGACCGAGAAGGGGCGCGCGAAGCGGGCCGGAATCTCGAGGACGGACCGCGACCACACACGGGATAGAGCGTCACGCGTTGAAGCGAGATCATAGAATCGTCCGAAGCTGGTGCCGGGTGGTCGCCAGCGAAGCGGTGGCCGAGCGCACCCGCTGGATCGAGTTGGCCGCTCCGGAGATCGCCGGCGAGGCGGCGCCGGGGCAGTTCGTGATGATCGGGTTCGGCGCCCAAAGCTGGGGTAACCCGTTCTTGCCGCGTCCCAACAGTGTGGCGGCCGCGGACGGCGATCGGCTCGGCCTGCTGATCCGAGCTTACGGTGAGGGCTCGCGGCGCCTGGCGGCGCTGCGGCCCGGTGATTCGGCGCTGCTGCTGGGACCGCTGGGCCGGGCCTTCGATCTGGGTTCGGCCCGTAGCGTCCTCTGTGTTGCCGGGGGCGTGGGGCTGGCCCCCTTTCTTTTGCTCGGGCGCTGGGCCGCAAAGGCGGCGCCCCGGGCTCGGGTGCGGCTGCTCTACGGCGAGCGCGACGGCAAGGCTGTATTTGACCCGGAAAAGATTGTCGAGATCAGCAGCATCGAGCCGGAGATCTGGACCGACGACGGCAGCCTCGGCCGACGCGGCCCGGTGATCGAGGGGATGGAGCTTGAAGGCGTAGACCTCGTCCTCACCTGTGGTCCGACGGCGATGCTCAAGGCCGTCCGCGAGCGATGCCTCGAGGCAGGTGTTCCGTGTCAGCTGGCGGTCGAGGAGCACATGGCCTGCGGGATGGGGACGTGCATCGGCTGCGCGATCGGGACAGTCGATCCAGAGACGGGGATGGAGGGGTACAGCCTGGTTTGCCAGGACGGTCCGGTCTTCGCGGCGGAGCGTCTACGATGGTAGACCTGACGCAGCGTGTCTTCGGCGCCACCTTCCAGAATCCGGTCCTGCTCGCGTCCGGGACCTGCGGTTACGGTGAGGAGTACGCCGACGTCATCGCGGTTGACGACCTGGGCGGGATCGTCACCAAGGCGGTGACGCCCGAGCGCAGGCTGGGCAATCCGCCGCGCCGCATCTCCGAGACGCCGGCGGGAATGATCAACTCCATCGGCTTGGCGAATGTGGGTCTGGCGGGGTTCAAGCGGGAGAAGCTTCCCTGGATCCGCGCCAACCTTCGCCGGGCCCAGGTACTGGTGAACGTCGCCGGCTGGAGCGTGGATGATTTCGTCCATGTGGTCTCGGGGCTGGACAACGAGACCGGGTTCCTGGGATACGAGATCAACGTGTCGTGTCCTAACGTCGAAGGCGGGACCATGTTCGGGACCGACGAAACGTCGCTGGCCGGACTGGTTCGGGCGCTGCGGGCGGCGACGGAGCGGCCGCTGATCGTGAAGCTGTCGCCCAACGTGCCGGACATCGGAGTTTTCGCTCGGATTTGCGAGGAAAACGGGGCGGACGGCTTGAGCGCCATCAACACCTTCCCGGGCATGCTGATCGACGTCGAAGCGCGGCGGCCCGTGATCGGGAACGTCACGGGCGGCATCAGCGGGCCGGCGATCCGGCCCATGGGGGTTTACGCCACTTGGGTGGCGGCCTCGCGGGTGTCGTTGCCGGTCATCGGGATCGGAGGGATCAGCGGCCCCCGGGACGCGCTCGAGTACATCCTGGCGGGAGCCAGTCTCGTCCAGATCGGGACCGCCATGTTCGTCGATCCGTTCACGGCGCCCCAAACGATTGAAGGGCTACATGAACATTGCGAGCGCCACGGCGTGAAGTGCTTGTCAGAGCTGGTGGGAGCGCTGGAGGTTTAATGGCTGCGAACTTGAAAGACCGGATTATCATCGCCCTCGACTTCCCGACCGGCAATGCGGCGCTGCAGTTGGTGGACGCGCTGGGGGACGAAGCCCTGTTCTTCAAGGTCGGAGCGCAGCTGTTCGCCAAGGAGGGACCGGACCTGCTGGCGGAGCTGCAGAAGCGAGAGAAGCGGATATTTCTCGACCTCAAGTTCCACGACATTCCGAACACCGTGGCCGGGGCGGTGCGGGCTGCCGCCAGCCATGGTGTGCACATGACGACGGTTCACGCGTCCGGAGGCCTGGCGATGCTGGAGGCGGCTCTGGAGGCGGCCGGGGCCGACGGCCCCGACGTCGTCGCGGTTACGCTGCTCACCTCGCTGGCCAGCGAGGATGTGGAGCAAGTGTTCGGGCGGTCGCCGGTCTCCATCGTGGATGAGGTGGTCCGTCTGGCTCGCCTGGCCGCGCAGGCGGGCTTGCCGGGTGTCGTGGCTTCGCCCACCGAGGTCAAGCCGATCAAGCGGAGCCTGGGGGACCCGATCATGGTGGTGACGCCGGGCATCCGTCTGGCCGGCGACGACCCCGGCGATCAGAGCCGTTACGCGACCCCGGACGCCGCCGCCAGGGCCGGCGCCGACTACATCGTGGTCGGCCGCTCGGTCACCGGCGCCAAGGATCCGGCCGCCGCCTTTCGAGCCGTCGCGGCCTCCTTCGGCGGGGCGGCCGAGTCGGGCGCTTGACCCGCTCAGGAGCCCCGGATAGCCTAGTGATGTTCGGCGATTCTCCGCGGTCCGACCCGGTTCCCTGATGGCACTCCGTCTCTACAACACCCTCTCGCGCCGTCTCGAGGAATTCCACCCCGTGACCCCGGGGCGCGTGACGCTTTACACCTGCGGTCCGACGGTCTACGACCAGGCTCACGTCGGGAACTTCCGGACCTTCCTCTTCGAGGACGTGCTGCGGCGCTACCTGAAGTGGAAGGGGCTCGAGGTGCTTCAGGTCAAGAACCTCACCGACGTGGACGACCGGACCATTCACGCCGCGGTTGAGAAAGGCGTTGGCCTGCGAGAACTGACCCAGCCGTTCATCGACGGCTTCTTCGAGGACGGCGACCGCCTGGGGGTCGAGCGAGTCGAGCACTATCCTCGGGCCACCGATCACGTTCCGGAGATGGTGGCTCTGGTAGAAAAGCTGGTGGAGAACGGGCTGGCCTACGAAGCGGACGGATCGGTCTACTTCGATATCTCGAAGTTTCCGGAGTACGGACGGCTGGCCCAGCTGGACTTGTCGTCGCTGCGTGAGGGGGCTCGAGCCGCGGGCGATGAAGCTTATGATAAGGAGGATGCCCGGGACTTCGTGCTCTGGAAGGGCGGGGAGCGGCCCGAGGAAGGCGACGTGGCGGTGTGGGACTCTCCCTGGGGTCCGGGCCGCCCGGGCTGGCATCTGGAGTGCAGCGTCCTCGCCATGACTTATCTCGGGCAGCCGATAGACATCCATACCGGCGGGGTCGACCTGATCTTCCCTCACCACACGAACGAGATCGCCCAGGCCGAGGGGGCCACGGGGAAGCCCTTCGCCCGCTTCTGGCTTCACGCCAAGCACGTGCTGGTAGACGGAGCCAAGATGTCCAAGTCCGAGGGGAACTACTACACGCTCGCCGACCTGGCCGAGCGGGGCTACCGCCCGTCGGCGATCCGTCGCCTGCTGGTCTCCGGCCATTACCGCACCGAACTGAATTTCACACTCGGCGGTCTGGATGATGCGGCCCGATCGGTGGAGCGGCTCGTCGAACTGCGGCGGCGGCTGGAGACGAGCGCGGGTGACCGGGACCTGCCCGGAACCCGGCTGCCCGAGTTGGCGGCCCAAGCGTTGCGGGCGTTCGAGGCGGCCATGGACGAGGACCTCAACGTGGCCGAGGCCTGGGGAGGGGTCTTCGTATTCGTGCGGGAGGTGAACGCCGAGCTCGATCGGGCGGGATCGCAGGTTCCGCCGGACGATGCCGCGGCCGCCCTGGCGTCGCTGGAATCGGTGGACCGGGTGCTGGGCGTGCTGGGGCTGGCCGCTCGGGAGGGCGCGGCGGTCTCGGAGGAGGAGCGGAGCTGGATCGAGGCGCAGCTGGCGGAGCGGGCCGCCGCTCGGGCGGCCGGGGATTATGCCCGGGCCGACGCGATTCGCGAGGCCCTGGCCGGGGCCGGGGTGGAGGTCGAAGACACGCCGCAGGGGAGCCGCTGGAAACGGGTCCCGCGAGGTTGACACCTTTTTCTATGTAGTCTATACTTCTTGGCTTACTGAAATCGCTGACGTAGCTCAATTGGCAGAGCGGCTGATTTGTAATCAGCAGGTTGCGGGTTCGACTCCCGCCGTCAGCTCCAGAAGCAGCAGTGGGGCGCATGGGAGACTGGACCGAGGCGAGCCGGCTGTCGCGCGGACGGGCGCGGAGCCGGCGCCGTTCATATCGGGCGTAAGCGGGCCAACCAAAATCGCGAATCGTAGAAATCGACGAGTGGGGCGGCGGCCGGTCGGCAGGCGCGGACGGCCACGGAAATAGACGCCGGTTCGAGTACGGTGGGGTGCCCGAGCGGTCAAAGGGAGCAGACTGTAAATCTGCCGGCTGATGCCTACGTAGGTTCGAATCCTA
>CAYGAJ010000068.1:0-10981 GCA_964347815.1 uncultured Gemmatimonadota bacterium
GGTACGTGCGGATGACCTGCGCCTCCGCCGACTCGCGGTTCACCCGCTCCAGGCGACGCAGCTCCCGATCGACCTCCTCCCGCGCCTCTTCGGGCAGCTCCAGTGCTTCCAGTCGCTCCCGCAGCTCCTGGATCTCCGCATCGTCGTCCTCGTCACCCAGCTCGCGCCGGATCGCTTTGAGCTGCTCGCGCAAGTAGATCTCGCGCTGCCGCTCGCCCAGCTCCTCCTGCACCCGGGAGCGGATGTGCTCCTGGGCTTCGAGCATGGCGATCTGCCGGTAGAGATGAACCAGGATGCGCCGGAGACGAAGCTCCACCGACGTCGTCTCCAGAAGCTCCTGCTTGTCGGAGGCGCCCAACTCCATGTAATAGGCGACGTGATCCGACAACGCGCCCGGCTCCTCCACTGCGCGGATGAACCGCTCGATGATCTCTTCCGGCACGCCGCGGTGACGGCCCAGCTCCGCCGCCTTTTCGCTGACCTCACGGAACAGTCCCTGAAACGCCGCGTCCTCCGGGTTCAGCGGCCCCTGGTCCTCCAGCGGGGTGACGACCGCCTCGAGGAAGCCGTTGGCCGACTCGCTGTAGTGCAGCGCCGTCGCACGCCGGTCACCCTCCAGCAGCAGCTGCAGACCGCCGGGGAACCGCTGGATCTGCGCGATCCGGCAGATGACCCCGACGGTGTACAGCACTTCGGGACTGGGCTCGTCCACATTCTCCCGCTGCGCCACCGCGAAGATCCGCTTCACCTCTCCTTCGGCCTCGAGCGCCTGCTCGATGGCGCGAAGCGTCTTGTCACGGCCCGCGACGATTGGCGCGGTCACGCCCGGGAAAACCACCGTCTCTCGCAGCGGCAGCACCGCCAGCTTTCGTCGGTCGGTCTTCACTTCCGTCATATCAGTCAACGCTCTTCTGTCCTCTCGTCATTCAACGCCCAGGCGACGCTGATCGTTTCAACTCGGTTCCCGCCCAGACCCACCGCCGGAGCGGATCCTCCGTCAAGGGCACCGTCCGTGCCAGCCGAATCGCGCCAGCCTGGCATGACCGAGGTCGTGGTGGGGGGCCGCGCCCGGCCGCCGTCGAGCCGCCGGGCTGCGGAGCGTTTGCCGGCGTGACCCGACCCGGTTTGCGCACTGCCAACACGGCAGCCCCTCGTCGCGATACCCGCAAGAGCATGATAAGTTGCGAGGCTATGCGCGTCACCGTCACCGGAGCCTCGGGCACCATCGGCCTGGCCGCCGTGAACATGCTGATTCGAGCCGGGCATGAGGTCCGGGCTTTCGTGCGCCGGCCGGAGGCGCTGGCGGGGCTGTGCCGCGAGGATCGCGTCGAGGTGGTGGTGGGCGATGTGCTCGACCGGGCCGCCGTGGCCGAGACCATCTCGGGATCCGAGGCGATCGTTCATTGCGTGGACTTCCCGGTTGCCGAGGTGGAGCGCAGCTGGGATGCGTTACGGCACGCCCTGGAGGCGTTGCGGCCCGGCGGATCGTTCCTCTACCCCGGCGTCACCTGGGTGTACGCGGCTGGCGGAAGGGGGCGGCTGGAACCCGAGCACCCGAAGAACGCGGCGTCAGCGGCGGCTGCGGCGCGGGCGGAGCTCGAGAGAGCGGTGACGGCGGAGGGCGGCACCGTGGTTCGCTTTCCCGAAGTGTACGGTCCGGGCGTGGAACGTGGGCCGCTCTACTCGCTGTTCGAACGCGCGATCGCCGGAAAGACCGTGCGGTTGCCAGGCGACCTGGAGCGGCCGGTCGAGTTTCTTTATATCGACGACGCGGCGCGGGCTCTGGTGGCGCCGTTGGGCCGGGCCTTTGCGCGGGGCCTCGATTACCACGCCCCCGGCATGGAGCCGGTCGCACCGCGCCGATTCGCCGAGTTGATCTTCAAGGCGGCGGGAGGGCCACCGAGGATCAAGCCCCTCTCGCGGTACCGCCCGCGAATCTTCGGCCGACGCGGGCGGGACGACCGCGGCCGCTCCGGACTCTCGTACCTGGATGAGTGTGCCATCCTGCTGGATGGCCGGCGCATACGCCGCCAGCTCGGCTGGAGACCCGAAATCGACCACACCGATGGCGTGCGCCGCACGGTCAGGTGGATGAAGAGCCGGCGCACCCCGACCACGGTGAACGAGAGTTCGGCCTGACGGTCTGCCTCCTCTCGTCCTCTGGCCCAGCTTCCCTACACCGCCGCCAGCGCCTGATCGAGGTCGGCGATCAGATCCTCCGGGTGCTCGACACCGATGGACAGCCGGATCAGCGCCGGCGTGATCCCCATACGCGGCTGATCCTCGACCGGCACGTCGGCGTGCGTCATCGTCGCCGGGTGCTCGGCCAGTGACTCGGTGCCCCCCAGGCTCACCGCCAGGTGGATCAGCTTCAACGCGTTGAGGAAGCGAAAGGCTTCCGCTTCGCCGCCGTGGATATCGAAGGCGACCATGCCACCCGGTGCCACGCACTGTCGCCGATACACCTCGTACTGCGGGTGCTCCTCGGTGATGTGTCCCAGGTAGTGGACCTTGTCCACCTTCTGGTGATCCGCCAGGAAGTCCGCGACGTAACGCGCGTTCTTCATCTGCGCCGTCATCCGCATCTTCAGCGTCTCGAGGCTACGCAGGATCAGCCAGCCGGTCCACGGCTCGGATGCCGTCCCCAGAAACGTCCGGGTTCCCCGGATGGTGCCGACCAACTCTTCCGAGCCCAACACCGCGCCGGCGATCAGGTCGCTGTGTCCGCCGATGAACTTGGTGGCCGAGTACACGACCAGATCGGCGCCGTGCTCCAGCGGGTGCTGGAACAACGGCCCGAGAAACGTGTTGTCAACGGCGACCACGACGTTGCGCCCGCTTCCATTGCGCCGCGCCAGCTCTGTGCAGTGCGCGATGTCCACCAGATCGTTGGTCGGGTTCGCCGGCGTTTCGATGAAGATCATCCGCAGCCGGTCCGCGATCGCGCTGTCGCGTAGCAACCGATCGGCGGCCTCCGGGCCCGCCGCCCCGGCCGGAAAGCTCACGACCTTGATGTCGTATTCGGGCAGCACGTGGCGAAACAGATACTCGGTGCCGCCGTACAGCGGCTCACTGTGCAGCAGCACATCGCCGGGCCGAAGAAAGCTGAGCACCGTCGTGGCGATCGCAGCCATCCCGCTGTTGCAAACCAGCGCCGACTCGGCCTTATCCCACAGGGTCAGCCGGTCCTCGAGGATCTCCAGATCCGGGTTGTTGAGCCGGCTGTAGATGAGCCCGGGCGTCTCCCGCGGCCCCTCCTCACGCAGCCCGTACGCAATCTGGAAGAACGCCTTCCCGTCCTCTGCGGTCGGGAAGGCGAAGGTGGACGTCTGAAAGATGGGACACTTTATGGCGCCCTCTGACCATTCGGGCCTATATCCGTAGCCCATCATGAGACTTTCCGGCCGCAGCTCGTGGTCCCCGATCGCGCGCTCGGTGTATTCCTTCTTCCGCGCCATCATCGCCTCCAAACTCGTTCTCGGTTGAGGCACATCAAAAATAACCGGGCGCCTTCGCAGGCGCTAAGCGCAAGCGGCAGTCGATCCATTCTGCAATAGTGGAGCCAGCGGCCAGGGCCGCCCTGCCTTGCCACCTCTCAGCACGTCGGATATGCTTGCCAAGCGATGGAAGGCGCGAAGACCTATTTCCGAACCGGCCTCGGGCTGAAGAAGGCGGTGCTCCCCGTCCTCGAGGACGAGTACCATTCGCGGGTCGTCGACCTCTTCCGCGAGCGCGGTTTCCGCGCCGTCGCGGGCGACGTGACGATCCGGTTGGCGGCGGAGTTCGGCTACTGCTACGGCGTCGACCGTGCCGTGCAGTACGCGTACGAAGCGCGTCACAAGTTCCCCGAGCGCCGGCTGTTTCTCGTGGGTGAGATCATCCACAACCCACACGTGAACCGTCGGCTACGTGAGCTGGGGATCGAGTTCTTGATGCCCGATGCCGACGGGCGCTTCGACTTCAGCGACGTGACCACCGAAGACGTGGTGATCATCCCGGCCTTCGGCGTGACAAGGCGCGACTTCCAAGCGCTCCGCGACATCGGTTGCCTGCTCGTCGACACCACCTGCGGATCGGTGCTCAACGTGTGGAAGCGGGTGGAGAGCTACTCCCGCGACGGCTACACGGCCATCATCCACGGCAAGTTCTTCCACGAAGAAAGTAAGGCGACCGCATCACAGGCCCGGCGCTATCCCGGCGGCGCCTACCTCATCGTCCGCGATCTCGAGGAAGTGCGCTCCGTTTGTAAGTACCTGGTAGAGGGCGGCAGTCGCGAGACGTTCTTACAGCAATTCGGCCACGCGTGCTCTCCGGGCTTCGACCCCGACCGCCATCTGCTGAAGATCGGTGTGGCGAATCAAACCACGATGCTGGCCTCGGAGACCGCGCGCATCGCCGAGGAGCTCAAGGCCGCGATGATCGAAAGGTACGGCGCCGACAAGCTCGCCGATCATTATCGCCACTTCGACACCCTCTGCAGCGCCACGCAGGATCGCCAGGACGCCGTCATCCGAATGATGGCTTCGCCGCCCGACATCATGGTCGTCCTCGGCGGCTACAACTCCAGCAACACGAACCACCTCGCCATGATCTGCGCCAAACACACGCAGACCTATCATCTCGAAGACTCCACCTGCATCGATCCCAACGCCGGCACGCTCAGCCACAAGATCGTCGGTACCGACACCGTTACCACCGACCATGGCTGGCTGCCGGAGGGGCCGGTCGAGATCGGGCTCACCGCCGGCGCCTCGACACCCAACAACAAGATCGGCGACACGGTCGAGCGGATCCTCGCCTCGCGGAGCTTGACCCTGGACGAGCTTACCTGGGTGAGCGAGAGCGGGGACGACCCGGCCGCGCCTACGGCGGCGGACGCGCGTCCCTAGCGTCCAGACGTCGCAACGCCCGCCCCAGACCGATCAAGATCGCATCCACGGCAAGACGCTGGCCGTCCGGGTTCCTGAACGCCTTCCGCGTCCCTCCGCTGACGTCTCCGGACTCGAGCGCGCGGTTCAATGTCGCCCTCACTACCCCGGCCAGCGGCGACAGCAGCGAGTCGGCGGCCAGCGCCACGAGCAACGAGTCCGTCTCGACGAGGGCGGCCAGCTCTGGAAGTCGTTCCTCCAGGCGCGAGCGGTACGCCGGGTTCTCGGCTAACGCGACCTCGGCAGAATCGGCGACCGCCATCCCCAGCGCCTCCCGGAACTCGTAGTAGTCCGCCGGCACCGGCGGCCGCTGAATCGGGCAGGCGACCATCGCCCCGCCCATGGCGGCGATCAGCGCCGCCCGCGGCCGGACGCGGGTGCGGCGCAGGCCGCGACCGGCCACGCTTCGACGTTGCCGATGCGCTCGGGGACCGCCACTCATCCGCGCCGGAACCGGCGCGTCGTGACAGGTGTTTTTGTTGCCCACGGGTGAAGTATACACGGGTTTGCAGGCGATCGTCTGCCCCGCGGACCCAGCCCCGCTTTCGGCACGGTTGATAGCCTGTTGACCGCCGTTTTGGACTGTGGGGCCGGGGGGCCTTAGAAATGAACCGTGCGATTCATCAACGTCCCGACCATCACCAGGAGGTCCCCATGTTGACCACCACCGAAGTCGCCCCCGAAATCGCCCGGCGCGGCTACGCCCGCCCCGAGGCCCTCGTCACCACCGATTGGGTCGCCAAGAACCTGGGTAAAAAAGGCATCGCGATCGTGGAGGTGGATGTCGACACCTCCGCCTACGATGAAGGTCACATCCCCGGCGCCGTCGGCTGGAATTGGCAGACACAGCTCATGGATCAGGTCCGGCGCGATATCGCGGGCAAGGCTTCGTTCGAGAGACTGCTCCGCGAATCGGGAATCGGTGACGACGACACCATCGTGCTCTACGGCGACAACAACAACTGGTTTGCCGCCTACGCCTTCTGGATGCTCGAGTATTACGGCCATCCCAACACGCGCCTGATGGATGGCGGCCGCGTCAAGTGGTTGGGCGAGGGCCGGGAGCTGACAAACGAGAAGACGCGCGTGCAGCGATCGCAGTACAAGGTTCGCGGGCCCTTCGAGGGCGTGCGGGCTTACCGCGACGACGTCGAACGCGCCGTCCAGCTCGGCCTGCCCCTGGTCGACGTTCGCTCGCCCGACGAGTTCACCGGGAAGATTCTGGCGCCGCCGGGGCTGTCGGAGACGGCCCAGCGCGGGGGCCATATCCCCGGCGCCCGCAACATCCCCTGGTCGAAGGCGGTGAACGAGGACGGCACCTTCAAGAGCCACGCCGAACTGAAGAAGCTGTACGCGGACGACGCCGGCGTCGCCGGCGACACCCAGGTGATCGCCTACTGCCGGATCGGCGAGCGATCGTCGCACTCCTGGTTCGTTCTCAAGTACCTGCTCGGCTACTCCGACGTGAAGAACTACGACGGCTCGTGGACCGAATGGGGCAACCTGGTCGGCGCACCGATCGAACGCTGAGCGGTTCGGTAGACGGTAGTCCGGTAGACGGTAGTCCGGTAGACGGGAGACGGTGGACGGTGGGACAGTGGGGTGGGGGCGTTCAGGTGGCTGCCCCCGGCCCACTGCTGCTTTTGCCACGCCTTCTATGTGGCGTTCAGCCCACCGTACCCGGCGATCCGTTGCCGCCGCGCCGGCGCGTCTCTAGCTTCGCTCCGGAATGAGCGGAGATCTCGGGATCGGCACACTCACCACCGACATCCCCGGATACGCGCGCGCGTCTGACGGCCGGGCGGACATCATCGCGACGTCCGACGCCCTGGCCTTCGTTCGCGAGGCGATCGCCTCCGCCGGGTCGCTCTACGAGCACGCGGCATCGCGGCCCGGCGTCGAGACGATTCGCGGCCGCGGCACGCTCTACGTCCTGCCCGGACCTGACGGCACAGGTTGGCTGGTCCGCCGGTTAACGCACGGCGGCCTGCTGGCGCCGGTCACCGGCGACCGCTTTCTTCGAGCCGGTACGCCTCGCCCGTTCAACGAGCTTCGCCTCTCGTGCGAGCTGCGCGAGCTGGGGCTGGCGACGCCGCGCGTCTACGCCGCCGTCGTCTACGGCTCCGGCATCTTCTACCGCGGCGAGATCGCCCGCGAGCACATAGCCCCTGCCGTCGACCTGGCGGCCCTGCTATTCAAGGACGCCGAGCGGCAGCCTCGCCAGCGTCAGGCCGCCCTCGCTGCGGCGGGCCGGCTGATCGGTCGTTTGCACGAGGTCGGGCTCGTGCACCCCGACCTCAACTTGCGGAACGTGCTGATCGAGACCTCGGACACGGGCCTCCGCGCTTACATCCTCGATCTGGAGAAAAGCCGGAGGCTCGGACGGGTCACGACCGGCCAGCGCCGGCGCATGCTCGGCCGCCTGCGTCGTTCCGCCCGCCGCTTCGAGCAGCTCGGCGGCGCGGCCATCAGTGAGCGCGAGTGGGAAGCCTTCGAAGTCGCGTATGCGGAAGGGGGAAGAGACCCAGGGGGCCCTAGCGCAGCCGCGCCCTGACCTGTTCCTCGGAGAGGCCCTGCACTTCGACCAACTTGTCGCGTGCCCGTTCGCCCTTGACGATCTGTACCGCCGACTTCGGCACGCCGAGGCGGTGGGCAAGGAAGTCGAGCAGCTCACGGTTGGCGGCGCCTTCCACCGGTGCCGCGGCCAGGCGGATCTTGAGCGCGTCCCCGTGCGCGCCGGCCAGCTCCGTTCGCGACGCCCGCGGCTGCACCCGCACCTTGAAACGCGTACCCGCGGCCGTCAACGAAGCCGCCTTCATTTCACGCGCCGCACCTTCCGGCGCAGGAAATCCATCATGATGTACTGGCCGAGGGTGACAGTCGTAGTGAAGTAGGCCTTACCGCGGCAAAGCTGCGTGACCTTCTTTACGAACTCCACCAACGCGTAGTCTTGCGCCAGCATGAAGGTGTTGATCTGGATTCCGGCGCGACGGCACATGCTGACCTCGCGAAACGTTTCCTTGAGGATCCGTGGGTCGAGCCCGATCGGGTTCTTGTAAACCTGGCCCGGCGCTACCGTCATCGCCGACGGCTTCCCGTCAGTGATCATAATGATCTGGCGCATGTCCTTCTTTTGCGCCAGCAAAATTCGGCGCGCCAGACGAAAGCCCTCCGCAGTGTTGGTGTGGTAGGGGCCGACCTGCGCCGTGGCGAGTTGCGCCAGGGGAATCTCTTCCGCGCTGTCGTGGAATAACACCACACGCAGAGAGTCACCCGCGTACTGGGTACGGATCAGGTGAGCGAGAGCGAGGGCGACTTTCTTCGCCGGCGTGAAGCGGTCCTCGCCGTAAAGGATCATCGAGTGCGAGCAGTCGAGCATCAGCACGGTCGCGCACGACGAGCGGTACTCCGACTGATGGACGTGCAGATCATCGTAGTCGAGGGCGATCGGCACGCCCAACCCCTCGCGCTTTATCGCCTGCATCAAGGTCGCCGGCACGTCCAGATTCAGCGTGTCGCCGAACTCGTATTTCTTCGAAGCCGCCTCCGCCTCTACGCCCGTGGCCAGCTCGGCGGTCTCGTGAGCGCCAAAGCTCGATTTGCCGACGGAGCCCAGCAGGTTCTTGAGCGTCTTGTAGCCGAGAAAGTCCAGACCCTTTTGTGTGAGATCGAATTTGATGGATCGCGCCGCGCCTTTCCCCACGCTGCCCGGCCCCGTCATCGGCTGGCCCTCCAACGGAACGTGTGGCGTCTGTTCGGTCCGCAGGTAACCCTCCTCGATCAGACGCCGCACGATCTCGTCGATCATCTCAGCCAGCTGACGCGCCCCCTCCTCATCCGGTTCTTCCGCCAGCGCCTTCAACATCTCGGGCGTGACCTGCCCCGACTCGATGAGCTTCTGTAGGATCGCTTCCTTCAGAGCCTCGAGACTGTCCATCGGCTCGTCGTTCCCGAATTCACCCCAGAAGGGATGATAGTACGGGCCGCCGGCAAACCCGCTCTGTAGCAGGAAGTCGGCCAGCTGGTCGAGAAGCTCCTGGAGGTTGATCGACTCCAGAAGGTGGCCGCGGTACTTGCTGTACGTGGTAAACCGCATTCCGATCCTCGGTCGTCCGGGCCGCGTGCCGCGCGTCTACCGCCGCACACAGCCCCAGATTAGCTTACACCCATCGGGCTCAACAGTCTACGACTGCGCTGTCGCAATGTGCAACGGCGAGAAGTTAACCAGCCGCCGTGCCCTGATATCGTGAGCACTCTCGCGAGGGCGCGACGCCGGAGGACCGCATGAAAAGAGCACGCGAGGTCGGCCTGATGGTTCTGACCGCGGCCATGATCTTCTTTGCCTGGCAAAACCTCTACACAGTGGAGGTCTCGTTCCTGTTCTGGCAGTTCGAGGCACCCTTGCCCGTCGTCGTTCTGATTCCTCTGCTGGTCGGCCTCATCTTGGGTACCGTGGGTATGGCCGTGACCGGCAGGCGGCGGCGCGCCGCCAAGGCGGCGGAAGAGACCCCCGCGCTAACGGCGGAGGAGGAGCCGCTGGCCGCCGAATCGATCCGCGACGAGGAGGAGGTCACTTACTGATGAGGTCGCCGGGTGTCTGATAGCGAACGGCCGGGCTTGCGCTTCGCCAAGATGTCCGGCGCCGGCAACGACTTCATCCTGGTCAACGCCAGCGCGCGAGGACTGCCTGATCCCGGGGCGCTGGCCCTGGCGCTCTGCGCGCGCCGTACCTCGGTGGGCGCGGACGGCCTCATCCTGGTCGAGCCGAGCGAGCGGGCCGACGCCGACGTCCACGTCCGCTTCTTCAACCCGGACGGCCAGGAGTGCGGCACCTGCGGGAACGGCACGCGTTGCGCCGCGCGGTTTGCCGTGCTCGAGGGGCTTGCCCCGGCTGAGATGTTGATCGAAACGCAGGGAAGCGATATCGAGGCTCGCGTCTCCGGCGAGGACGCGGTGCTCCGCTACCGCACCGAGCCCACGTTCCACCTCGATCTCACGGTCTCCGGCGCAGACGGTGCGACGTCCGCGCACCTCGTGGACATCGGCACCCCCCATCTCGTGATCTACGCCAATCGGCTGCCCGAAGGATCGATCGACTCGATGTGCCGGCCACTGCGCCACGCGCCCGAGTTGGGCGAGGCGGGGGCCAACGTGAACCTGGTCGAGGTTCGCGATCGCCACCACATCCGCATCCGGACTTTCGAACGAGGGGTCGAGGCCGAGACGCTGGCCTGCGGCAGCGGTTCGATGTCGTCCGCCGTCGCGCTCTGCGCCGACGGGTTCTTGGAGTCGCCTGTCGAGGTCGAAACCCGGAGCGGCGATGTGTTGAAGGTCCGCTTTCAGCGCCGTGAAGACGGCAGCTTCTTCGCTCTCGAGCTGGACGGTCCGGCCCGACTCATTTACTACGCCGAGATCCCACCCGCCGAGCTGGAAGCGATCCTGCGGCCCGGTTCGCACCCCGCCGACCTGGCCGCAGGCCCTTGAACGGAGTCGTCGGCACAGCGCCGCTTAGAACGCGAGCTGAGCGCTCATCAGCAGCTGGTGATTGTCCACCCCACCCACCGTCGGTATGACGTAGTTCGCCCGCAGCTGGGTCGCCCCTGTCGGCCAAATGTTATAGCCCAGCAGCACCAGATCCGATTCGCTCGTCACGCCATCCGGGGACAGGCTGTCCCAGCGCACCAGAAACTGCGACCACTCCGTTAGCATGTAGCCGCCGGTCAGGTGGAGGCCCGTCGGGTCCGCCGTGGGGCCGGCCGCGAACTCCAGGCGCGCCGCGATGAACTCGCCCGCCAGCAGGAAGCGGTCGCGGGTCAGCCGGAAGTCGCCGCCCACCAGCGTCTGCTCGCCCTGAAAGTCGGAGAGGAAACCTCCGCCGAAGTCGGTGTCCTCGTCTTCGCTGCGCGCCACGTTGATCGCCAGCTCGAGGCGGTCACCGGGTCGAGGCCCCCGTAGCGCCTTGGGGAAGACGGAGAGCCGAGCCACATAGAGAAAATCATTGCTGTCGTTTCGGTTCCCGTTGAACTTGTTTCCGTTGAAGATGCCGACGCCGT
>CAYGAJ010000069.1:0-10968 GCA_964347815.1 uncultured Gemmatimonadota bacterium
AGGGCACCGAGGTTCAGGCCGTCGACGCGCTTCGAGCGGAGCAGGGCGCAGAGCCTGAGCATGTCGGTGAATTCATCGGTCGTTTCACAGACGACCGCGCCGGCGTGGCTCATCAGATGTCGGGTGACCGTGTAATCGCCGGCGATGGATGCCGTATGGCTGACTGCGGCCGCGGCACCCTCCCGTGTCCGCCCGGCACGATGGAGGATGACCCAGCGGCCGGTCGACACGATCTCGCGTGTCGCCTCTAACAGCCGCCGCCCGTCGCCGGCTTTGAACCCCTCGGCGTAAACCGCAAAGGTTTCCAGCTCGGCGTCGTCTTTCAGGTGCATGAGGTAGTCGGCGATCGTGAGGTCGGTCTGGTTTCCGGCGGAGATCGCGTACTTGATCTGGAACCCCAGGTCGCTCATCCGGGCCGCCTGGTAGGCCCCGCTCTGTGAGATCAAGGCGATCGGAAAGGTCCGGTCTCTCGAGACACCCAGCTTCGAGTCGGGGAGAAACGTTGCGTCGTAGTGGCCGGGCGCCGAGCGCACTCCCATGCTGTTGGCACCGACGACGATGGGTCCACTCCACTTCGACGACCGGGCGGTTGCCAACGAAGCGCGGATGGCGGAGGAGATGCCCTCGGCCTCACCTCTCTCTTCGATGCCGCCCGTGATCAGAACGACGCTTTCGGCCTTCTCGGTTTCGATGACGCGCGCCAGCACGTCGGGGATCTGGGCCGCCTCGATCGCCAGGATGAGCAGGTCGACCGTACCCGCGATCGAGGAGAGGTCGGCGACACAGGGGCAGCCTTCCATCGTGTCCGAGCCCGGCTTCACCACGAAGATTTTGCTGCGCTCGAAGCCGGCGCCGATGATGTTGTTGAGGATCATGCGCCCCGGGTTGAGACGCTCGGAGACCCCAAGGATCGCGATGCGGGCCGGTTTTAGAAGGCTGTCGAGCTTGTGCAGCGGTCGAGGGGCCGGCGGACTCTCGACCGCTTCTTGCCTTCGCGCCAGCACGTCCAACGCGACCAGCTGCCCGTCCCGGGCGACGAACGGGTTGACCTCGAATTCGCTCAGCCAGTGCGGGATCGCGGCGCGCGCAAATTTCCCGAACTTGAGGATCATGTCCACCAGAACGGCCAGCTCGAGACGCGGCGGCTGCCCGCGCAGTTCTTCCGTAAGCAGGCGCGTGACGGTGACGTCGTGGATGAGCTCGATGACGGCGCCGGCGTCGAGCTCGAATGGCGTGGCGACGGCCAGGCCGGCCTCGGGCTTGAGGCTGTCGGTGAGCAGCTCGGTGTAGCGGCCGCCCGGGCCCAAGGTCACGACGGGACCGAAGTCGGCGGTCCAGCGCGCTCCCAGCAACAGCTCGCCGCCGGGAGACCGGTCGAATTCGACGAACTCGCAGACGAGGAACCCACGCAGCTCGTGCCCGCGAAGCTTCGCGGCCATCTCGGTGATCGCGTCGACGATCGACCGACGATCTTTGGAGACGAACACGACGCCGCCCGCTTCGCTCTTGTGTATGAGGGCCGGGCTTACGGCTTTGACGACCAGCCGGTCGCCCGGGAACCGGGAGAGATCGAGCTCGGCGGCCTGCCGCGCGCTTTCGACGAAGGCGTGCTCCGGCGTCGCGATCTGCAACGCCTCGAGGATCTGGAGCCCTTCCGGTTCGAGCAGCGCTTCGCGCGCCTCGCCGCGGGCGCGCGCGACGGTGTCGGCAAGCCAATCGAGGTGCACTAGGGCCCGCCGCCGCCAGGGATCGAGAGTAAGGACCGTCGGGAAACAGACATTGGAGTACGGACGACGGTGGCGATCAGCGCAACAACTTCAGGCGCTGTTTCGCGTCCGTTATCATGCGTTTGTATCGGCTGGGCGCGATGGAAACGAAGTGGTCCAACGCCTCGCGCGCGCCGTCGGGATTCCCGCGGCTGATGCGAACGAGCCCCAGCACGTACGGGATGCGGGCGTCGCGAGGGTTGAGGGTCTGCGCTTTCAGCAGCGCCTCCTCCGCTTCGCCGAGACGGTTGGCCCGCCCAAGCATCACGCCCAGATCATAGAGGAGGCTCGGCTCATCCGGTTTGACCCTCACGGCGTTGCGGCACGCCTCGGCGGCCTCGCGCCAATCGCTGCGCGACTCGTGGATCCGGGCGATCTGCACATAGGCCAGATAGGAGTCAGGGTCGTCCTCCAGCACCTCCTGGTAGAGTTGTACCGCTTCTTGCGCCAGGCCCGCCTGGCGCTTGAGCTCCGCGATCATGTAATGGAAGTCAGCGGCTTCAAGCGGCACGCTCAACAGCCCCTCGTTCCGTTCATCTTCGAGGGAACGCCCGCGCAGCACCTCCAGGTCGCGGATCGCGTCTTCGTGCTTTTCCTGACGCGCTGCGGTCAGGGCGTGATACCAGAGCAACCAGTCGGGCGCAACGTCGGGGTCTCGATCGAATCCAATGTCGTCGAACCGGCGCTCCAGCTTTTCGTGAGCACGATTGTATCTCCCCGCCAGGATGTCGTCGAACGCGCGAACCGCGACCTCATCCAGCGCGGGTTGGAGTGAATCCGCATCGGGGTCGGTCGATCGCGGCGGGATCACCGCGGCGATGATCTTCAGGTCCACCAGAGGATCGAGCTGGAAGGCCAGCCGGTAGTGCCGATTTGCCCCTTCGAGGGTCGAGCGCCACCGCTCCGGAACCCGCCTTTCCGAAATCTCACGCCACAGTTCGGGTCGACGCGCGTAGGGAAGCTGGGCCAGCGCGAGATACGCTTCGGCCAATTGGGGATCGATCTGGAGCGCCAGCTTTATGCTCGCCTCGGCGTCGTCGTAGCGCCCCTCACTCCAATAGCCGAAGGCGAGGTGCAGGTGGGTGGATGCATCGTTCGAGTCCGCGGCCGCACGCGCTTCGAGCTTGCTCAGCTTGTCTGGAGGTTTGAGGCGTTGCGCGTGCACGACCGCCGGAGCGGTCAAGCTGGCCAAGATGACGGCGATGGGGAGAGATCGTTTGCGCATCGCGGTCGGCGGATTCGAAACGCTGTGCGTGCGTGGGGCTTCGCGGGCTAATAATGACCGCCGCTTTCGGGCCGAGCAAGCACCGCAGCCCAAGAAGAGGGGGCCGGCGGCTGAAGAGCGGGCCAGCCCCCAAATCGGAACGCCGTGATGCCACGACTATTGGCTGATCTGGACGTTCCCGGCGGCGATGGGGGTGGGAGGGATGTTGGTGAAAGCAAGCCCGGTGGCACAGTGGAAGGCCGCGACGCCCGAGCCGACGGGGAAGCCGAACGTCAGGTCGGTGGCCATGTCGGCCGGCGAGCCGCTGCCTTCAGCGTTGTCGACGATCGTCCAGACGGCCTCGGCGCCCGGCGGGATTCCGAACAGGCTCTCGTTCTCGACGCCGCCGCCCAAGAACACCGTCTTGCCGTCAGGCTGGATGGAGAAGCAGGTCACGTTGCCGTGTACCCGCTCCAGGCCGTTCTTGCCCGGGAAGAACTTGTCCTCGAGCTGCCACTCGCCCGTTACGGTGCCGTCCGGGCGTCGCACGGCGTTGAAGGAGTAGTGCTCGATGATTCCGAACAAGTTTTGCGGCGGGATGTTGACGTGACCCGTCACCGACTCGTTGCCCGCCGCCGAGAAGCTGGGCTCGGGTGCCGTCAGCTCACTGGCGGGCTCCGACTCGCACCCCAGTAACAGGGCGGCGCAGGCGAGCGCGGCTAGACGACGTGTCGTGATCATGACACCTCCTGGTGAGTGTTGGATGTCCGAGCAGGACGCGGACGCTGGGAATCAGGCTTCCGATGAGTACTCTGGAACGCTGCGGGCGGACGCGTTTTCCGACAAGCGAGGATCGACGAATGGACTCAGAGCACGGTGAAGTGTGCGGTCGAAGCGGTGAGCCGGGGGGTGGTCTGGCGCGGTCCGGCGCCTGCGCGGAGGGGGACGGCTAGGGGTTTCAGCCGGCGATCTGCCAGACCGTGTCGATGACGGTCCCGTCCACCCACTTGATCACGGCCACCGGGCGGTCGGTGAGCCGTGGTTTGGCCGGCGGGCCGCCGACGAGTCGCTCGACCTCGGCCTTGATCTCCTCGATCGGCCGGATCGGCAGGTCCGAGCCCGCGAGGCTCTGCCGCAGATCGTCCCGGCGGGGGTTGAGGGCGATGCCCCGCTCGGTCACCACGACATCGATCAGCTCTCCAGGGCCCGTGATGGTGGTGACCTCGTCGACCAGGACCGGAATGCGATCACGGAAGGAGGGGAGGGCCAGGATCGTGCAGCCGGCGAACAGGCAATTCTGCCAGCCTCCGATGCCGTGCAGCAGCAGGCCGTCGGAGTGTGTGTTCACGTTGGCGTTGAAGTTCACATCCACCTCTGTGGCTCCGAGGACCACGGCGTCCACCATCGACGCGAAGTTGCCCTTGCCGTGGTAGTTGTAGGATGTAAAAGGAGAGGTGGCGACGTGACGGGGGTCGGTGGCGATCGACTGGACTCCCGCCAGATCGAAGGTCTGGCCGTCGAGGATATAGTCGGTCAAGCCCTCTTCTAATAGGTCGACCAGGTACTGCGTCGAGCCGCCGCGCACGAATCGGGCCTTCACTCCCGCCGCTTTCATTTGCTCCTTGAGGAACTCCACGAAAGCGAGAGCGATGCCGCCGGCTCCGGCTTGAAACGAGAAGCCGTCACGCATGATGCCGGCGTCTCCGAGAAAGCGCGCGACGTGCTCGGCGATGAGCAACCGGTCGGGGCTGCGCGTGATCTGGGTCGTGCCGGATACGATCTTTGTTGGGTCGCCGATCGACTCGACTTCGACGACGTAGTCTACGTTGTTCCCCTGGATCTGCCAGGGCAGGCAGGGGAAGGGTACGATATTGTCGGTCACGACGATCACGTGGTCGGCGTAGATCGAGTCGGCGAGCGCGAAACCCAACGAGCCACAGGCGGACGGCCCGTGCGACCCATCGCAGTTGCCGAACGGATCGGCCGTCGGCGCGGCGATCACCGCGATGTCGATGTGCACCTCGCCGTCCTGTATCGCCTGCCAACGGCCGCCATGGGAGCGCAACACGCCCATCCCGCGCATCCGGCCCCGGGAGCAGTACTCGCCCAGCGGCCCGTTCATGCTCCCCTCGATGTGGTGAACGATCCCCTGGTCCATCAACTCGATCACCGGCTCGTGGCAGGGGAATGACGCGCTCGGGAACCACATGAGATCTCGGGCGCCCAGATCGCCGGCCGCCGTAAGGGCGGCCAACGCCACGGCGTCTCCGTTCCTGAGGTGATGGTGGGTCGACAGCGTCTGCCCATCGCGCAGGCCGCAGCGGCGCAGCGCCGTCCGCAGGTCCGGGACGCGTTTGTCGCCGCTGGGAGGATAGTCAGCCGCCGAGCGCACGGGTGGCGCATGCTTGCTTGTTTTCGGCCTGTAGCTCCCCACCCCTTGAAACGGAACCTGCTCCTTGCCGTTGACCACGGTGGGGACCCGCCGCCCCAAGGCGTTGACCTCGAACTGCACTGTATCGCTCATGCTATTCTCACGCACTGATGCGTACGGTCTTGTTTACTCGTCACTCAGCAGGCCGATCCGGCGCGCGATCTCGACGGTTCGCTGAGCGCGCAGGACGACGGGCCGATCGACCATCTTGGTGCCTAGGCTGACCACGCCCAGCCCCTTCGCCTCCGCTTCCTTGAATGCCATGACGATCTTTAGCGCCCGATCGATCTCTTCGGGGCTCGGCGCGAACGCCCCGTGGATGGGTTGAATCTGGCGTGGGTGGATGCAGCCCATCCCCTCGAAGCCGAGCGCTCGCGAACGCCGCGCCCACTCGCCCAGACCCTCCACGTCGGCGACGTCGCCGTAGACCGAGTCGATCGCCTGGATTCCAGCCGCCTTGGCCGCGTTGACCAGGCGGGCGCGGGCGAATAGCGATTCGGCGCCCTCCTGGGTTTTGGCGACGCCCATGTCAGCGGTGTAGTCCTCGAGGCCGATCGTCAAAGCCACCACCGTCTCGGCCGCGCGCGCGATGGCGTAGGCGTTCTCGACGCCTTGCGCCGACTCGAGGATCGGCATCAGCCAGATCGGGTGACCGTCGCCTTCCCGCGCCCTCACGCCACGGATTCGCTCGTCGACCTCGCGCACCTGATCTGCGGTCTCGGTCTTCGGGATCAGGATGAGGTCGGGTCCCTCTGGAACGATGGCCCGCAGGTCCTCGAAGCCCATCGGCAGCTGATTGATGCGCACCATCCGCTCCGCGCCCATGAAGTCGACGCAGCGCAGCGCGTTCCGCACCAGGAGGCGGGCCGCCTCCTTCTCCGCCGGGTGCACCGAGTCCTCCAGGTCGAGGATCACGCCGTCGGGGCGGTGGATCCCGGCGTTGATCATGAACTTCGGCTGGTTGCCGGGCAGGTAGAGTCGCGAGCGCCGCAGCCGGTCGCGGGCGCTCGGACCCTCGCGTATCACAGTCCGTTCCGGTCGCGCGTCTCCGCCGCCGGACGCGCCGGCACGACGGGCGGCGGCCTCCACCCGGGCCGCGATCGTGAAGGGCAGCGCGCCTTTATCGTCGACGTGCACGCGGGCGTGCGTTACACCGAGGTCGCGCAGCACCCGTCCGACCAGCTCGCGCGTCGCATCGCCGTAGAGGGCGCCGACCTTCGAGTCGAGTTGGATGGCTAGACCGCCGGACTCCGTCAACTCGACGGCGACGTGCAGGTCCGAACGCACGTCCTCGCCGACGGGTCCAGCTTCTCCGCGGCGCGAACCTGCATTCGCGGCGCTCGGGGTCATGTCACGCCAGCCGCCCCAAAATCGCGTCGGTCATCTGCGACGTGGTCGCGGCGCCCTGGGCGATCACGCCTTGGCCGCCCGCCAGACGCAACATGTCGTAGGTGCGGACCTTGCCCTCTTTCACGACGGCCGCGATCGCGTCGCGAACGGCCTGGGCTTCGTCCGTCGCTCCCACGTGGTCGAGCATCATGGCGGCGCTCAAGATCATCGCGATCGGATTGACGATGGGCGGGTTGAGCGCCTCGTACTTGGGGGCCGAGCCGTGGGTCGGCTCGAACACCGCCACGCGATCTCCGATATTGGCCGAGCAGGCGAAGCCGAGACCTCCGACCAGCCCGGCAAACGCATCCGAGACGATGTCACCAAACATGTTGCCGGCGACGATCACCGAGTAGTCCTCGGGATTCTTGGTCAACCACATCATCTGGGCATCGATGTTGGTGGACCAGAGCTGTATGTCGGGGAAGTCCTGATGGACCTGGCGCGCCACTTCCTCCATCATGCCCGAGGTCTCCCGCAGCACGTTCGGCTTCTCGCAGACCGTCACCGACCGGTAGCCGTGCTTCTTCGCGTAGCGAAACGCCGCCTCGACGATGCGGCGGCAGGCAAGGCGGGTGAACAGGCGGACGGAGAGCGCCATGTCCTCGCTCGGGACCGCGCTGAACGGTTTGAATTTGGGGTGTGAGGCCAGGGCATCACGCACGTTGGCGGGAGGATTCGTCCACTCGATCCCGCAGTAGAGCCCCTCGGTGTTCTGCCGGAAGATGACCGCGTCCACCAGCGGCTCTTCGAAGCTACCCGTCGTGTTTCGGCGGATGAAGTTGAGGGGGTTTCCCGGAAAGGAGCGGCAGGGTCGAATGCACACGTCGAGGTTGAACTTCTGCCGCAGCCCGACGATCGGGCTGTAGTAGACGTGGCCCTTGTCCCGAAGCTCGGGGCGCAACTCTTTGGCGGCCTGGGCTTTGGGCTTGGAAGTGATCGCGCCGAACAGCCCCAGCCGGTGCTTATCGAGAAGCTCGACCGTCGCGTCCGGCAGCGGGTTGCCCGTGTTGATCCAGCAATCCCAGCCGATCTCGGCGTCGACGTAGTCGGCGCTGAAGCCGACGGCGTCGAGGACCCGAATCGCCTCCGGCAAAACGACCTTGCCGATGCCATCGCCAGGCATAGTTACCACGGTGTATTGAGCCATGTTCAGAGACTGCCTTTCGGAGAATCCAAGTCTAGCGCATGCGTGCCAACCCACGGCAAACCGCGTGGGCCCGCAGTTTCCGGCGCTCGGGTGATCAATCCAGACCCAGCCGGCGACGTATGATGCCTTCGATCCCTCCCGCGATAACGAGTGATTGGGGTACCGTACCGAGAGGAGGAAAATCATAGACCTTACCGCGCAATCTGACCGTGCTTTCCGCGAAATCGATCTCGATCAGGTCGCCCGGGATGATCGTGAGCTGGCCAGCGGCGATGACCTCCGCCTCCTGGGCCCTCAGTCTTTCGACGACCTCGGGACACTCGATGCAAAGAAAGCCGTTGTTGTAGGCGTTGCGCAGGTAAGTCTGTGAGAAGCTTCCCGCGATCACCGTTGGGATGCCTGCGGCCTGAAGCGCTGTCGCCGCCTGCTCTCGGCTCGATCCCGTTCCGAAGTTGAAGCCGGCGATCAGCACATCTCCGGGCTGAATGCGGCTGCGGAAAGCCGGATCGTAGTTCTCCATCACGACGCGGGCCATCTCTTCCCGCGTCATGTTGTCCCGGTAAGTGTAGTCCTTTCCGTAGATGCCGTCGGTGTTCAGGTTGTCTTGCGGCACCAATACCACGCGCCCTTGAATGCGATCCGGGAACCCCTCCAGGATCTTAACCGTCTCGCGCGCGCCGCGGGCGGCGTTCGCCTGGAACTCGTATTCCGGCCGGCGGCCCTCGGAGGGTTGGGGGCCGACGATGTATCCAGCGACCGCCGAGGCCGCCACCACCACGGGGCTGGCCAGATACGCCTGGGCCTCCCGCGAGCCCATCCGACCCTTGAAGTTCCGGTTGGTGGCCGAGATCCCCACCTCGCCCGGCTCCAGGGTCCCGGCGCCGAGGCCGATGCAGGGGCCGCAACCCGACGGCAGCGGCTTGGCCCCGGCGGCGAGCAAGGCGCCCCAGGCGCCGCTTGTCTCGGCCTCTCGCTGAATCTCCGCGCTGGCCGCCGCCACATAGAAGTCGACGTTTGGCGCCACCTTCTTGCCGCGAACGACGCGGGCCGCTGCTTCGATGTCCTCGAGCCGGCTATTCACGCACGAAACAAGGTAGGCTTTGTCGATGGCGATCTTGTCTCTCTCGATGTCGGCCAGCGACCGCATCACCTGCACCGTATCGGGTCCCGAGACGTGCGGGCTCACGTCGGCCAGGTCGAGCTCGATGCGCCCGGCGTAGATGGCGTCACGATCCGCGGCGGGAGGCTCGGCCGCCCAGCCGATGAGATCGGCATCCGTGTAACGGTCGAATCCGCCGTTCTTCTCCAAGTACTTCTTGCGTGCGGTCAGATAGGCGATCGTCCGGTCGTCGGTCGGGAACCAGCCGACGAGGGCGCCCCATTCCGTCGTCATGTTCGCGATCGCCATCCGTTCGTCCATGCTGAGCCGAGCCACACCCGGCCCGCCGAACTCGACGGCGGCGTTCAGCACCTCGCCCTGGTTGTAGAGGCCACACAGCGTCACGATGACATCTTTCCCCGTGGCGCCGTCTTGAAGCTCGCCCTTGAGGATGACCTTCACGGACCGCGGTATCTGCCACCAGAACTCACCGGTCGCCCAGATCGCCGCGGCATCGGTCCGCACCACCGGCGTTCCCAACGCCCCCAGCGCGCCATACATGTTCGAGTGCGAGTCCGATCCCACCACCAGCGCGCCCGGAACGACGTAGCCGTGCGAGACCATGATCTGGTGGCTGATCCCGGTGCCGGCCGGATAGAAGTCGATCCCGTGCTCCCGGGCGAACGCCTCGATCTCCCGGTACTTGGCCAGGTTGCCTTCCGACATGTTCTGGATGTCGTGGTCGATGGCGAAGACCGGCTGCCGGGGATCATGGATCCGCGTCGCCCCCATCGATCGGAACTTCGCGATCACCGGCGCGGTGTTGTCGTGAGTCATGACGTGCCGCGGCCGCAGCGAGACCATGTCGCCTGTGCGTAGGGGGCGGCTGGGCCCCTCGGTCATGTGGCTCTGGGCGATCTTCTCAACGACTGTCTGGCCCATCACCGGCTCCTTGCCCGACTAGCGGTCGGCTCGGCAGAGGTCCAACAGCTCGGTCACCGTCTTGAGCTTCTCGAGATTCCAGACGGCCTTCTTCACTCGATCCCGCGCGCCGGCTGACAGCAGCGGCCCGGCGAGGGCGTCGAATTTCTCCTCGATCTCGGCATCGGTCAACGGATTGCGTGGATCGCCCTTAGGATAATCCAGTTGCTCCTTGAGCTGCTCGCCCTCGGTCGTGTGGATCGTGACGATCACCCGCTGCAGCTTTGGAAAGACGGCCTCGATCTCGGGGTCGGCGACCACCTCCACTTTTTCCAGCTGAGCGCGAATCCTCGGATCCATGATCTTGTCCGGCTCGAACTGGGCCGGCGTCACCTGCCGGTCCACCATCGCCGCGGCGATCACATAAGGCAGACTGTGATCGGCCGTCTCCTTGGTGCGCGGATCGTATTTCGAAGGGTCGGCTAGGATGTCCGCGGCCCGGGCGAGGGATCGGATGTGGACCCGCTCGATCCGCTCGGGATCGAGATCGTGTTCCCGCACGATCTTCAGCACCGCCGAGATCGGCGCGTGGGTCAGCGCCTCGGTGGGGAAAGCCTTCATGCCGCAGCGCTCGATGCGCCACGATTCGCCGAGCCCGTCGGTCAGCACCTCGAGCTTCCAGTCCGGGCCCATACAGTGAACCAGACCTTCTTTTCCGTCGATCACATGCTCCGGACCGGTGTAGCCGCGCTCGGCCAGCAGTGCCGCCATCACGCCGGCCTGCGTCGCCATCGGGTCCACCGTGTTCTTCATCATCGTGAGCTTGCCGGCGGTCACCGCGCCGAGAGTCGCATGGTGCGAGGCGGAGATCCCGATGGCGTGCTGGATCTTCTCCCAGGGAAGCCGAAGCATCCGACCGGCGACGATCGGCGCGACGAAAGCGGTGAGCGTGGCGTGGTGCCAACCGCGCTCGCGGATGCCCGGGAAGGCCGCCTCGCAAAGGCGCAT
>CAYGAJ010000070.1:0-10871 GCA_964347815.1 uncultured Gemmatimonadota bacterium
TGATCTGGATGCAGGTCGGCATCATGGACATCGAGGCCGCCGAGCTGGCGCGCGACGTGGGCATACCCGTCGTGATGGACGAGTGCCTCAGGACTCGGCACCGAGAGCTGCGTCGTCAGCGGCGCCTGTGAAGCACGAACCGATGGCGCCGCGCGTGCTCGGGGTCATCATGGCGGGTGGCGCCAACCGCCGCTATGACGGCCGCCCCAAGGCTCTGGAGGCCGTGGGTGGAACGCGAATCGCCGACCGGGTGATCTCGGCCCTGCGTGAAGCGACGCCCAGCGTTGTGATGGTCACCAACGATCCCGACACCTTCGCCGAACTCGGGCTGGAGATGCGCCCCGACCTGCGACCGGGTATGGGCGCTCTGGGTGGCGTCCACACCGCCGTCTGCTGGGCCGATGAGGCGCGGTGTCGGGCGGCCCTGGTCGTCGCCTGTGACATGCCCTTCGTGCCGGGCGCGCTCCTGCGCCGACTGGTCGGAGCCGCCGATTCCACCACGGTCGTCGCCCCGGCCAGCGCCTCCCGGCGCGGGCTGGAACCGCTGTGCGCCTGTTACGGCGTCGACTGCCGGCCGGCGATCGAGGCCGCTTTGGCGCGCGGCGACCGCCACGTGATCTCCTTTTTCGACGACGTGACCGTGCGCACGCTCGCCAAGGAGGAGGTCGCCAGCTTCGGCGATCCCGAACGGATCTTTCTCAACGTCAACACCCCGCAAGACAAAGAGCGCGCCGAGGCGATCGCCCGCACGGCGCGGCCCTCATCGTGAGCGGCGATCGGCCCGGCCCGGCCCGCCAGACGCGCCAGCCCGATTGGCTGCCGGTGGACGAGGCCCGGGAGCGCATCCTCGCTTCGATCTCCGTGATCGACACGGAGCAGGTCGCCCTGACCGCCGGGCTCGGCCGCATTCTGGCCAGCGAGCTCGAATCATCGGTTCGCCACCCGGCCTGGGATAACTCCGCCATGGACGGTTTCGCCGTGCGGTCCGGCGACGTGCGCGACGCCGATCGCAAGAAGCCCGTGGTGTTGCGGGTGATCGAAGACGTACCGGCGGGTGCTTTTCCGACCCGAAGCGTGGGGGCGGGTGAAGCGGTTCGAGTGATGACCGGCGCGCCGGTTCCGGAGGGAGCGGATGGGGTGACGCGGCTCGAGCATGCCGAGGCCGGATCCGAGCCGGGCACGATCCGTGTCTTCGACGGCGGTGACGCCGGCCGCAACATCCGCCGGGCCGGCGAGGACCTCGAGATCGGCGACCGTCCTCTCGAAGCCGGCACCCTGCTGCGGCCGGCCGAGATTGGCGTGCTCGCCATGATGGGGCAGGCGGAAGTCCCGGTTTACCGGCGACCCCGCGTCGGGGTGCTCTCGACGGGAAACGAACTGGCCGACTTCGGCGAGCTGCCGCTGGTTCAGGCGGGTCGCCGCATCATGAACTCCAACTCCTACGCCCTCGCCGCACAGCTGCAAGAAGCCGGCGCCGAACCCGTATTGCTCGGAATCGCCCGCGACAACCGCGAGAGCCTGCGTCAGCACCTTCGTTCGGCTGAGGGCTGCGACGCGCTCATCACCTCGGCCGGGCTGGCCGTGGGCGATCACGATTACGTCAAGGAAGTTCTGGACGAGCTGGGGATGCGATTCCTGTTCTACCGCGTGGCGATGCGGCCCGGCAGCCCGTTCGCCTTCGGCCTGCTCGACGCGATGCCGGTGTTCGCTCTGCCGGGGAACCCGGTTTCGGCGATGGTGACGTTCGAGGTTCTGGTGCGGCCGGCGCTGAGGAAGATGACAGGGCTAAAGCGCTACGACCGGCCCTGGCGGCGCGTGAGCCTGGCCGAGCCCGTAAGCACGGGCCGCCGTCTCACACACTTCTACCGGGCGCGACTCGAGCCGGCGTCGAACGGCGGTTGGCAAGCGTGGCTCACCGGCCCGCAGGGCTCCGGCATCCTCACCTCCATGTCGAAAGCCGATGCCCTGCTTCGGGTACCGCCGAACAGCGACCTGCCTGCTGGCGCCGAGCTCGATGCGATCGTCTTGAGGGAAACCCCGGCCGGCTAGGGCCGGTAGTAAAAACCCAAACCCGCCGCGAAGTCCAGCTCCAGCGACTTGGTTTCAATGCGGGGCTCATCCGCTGGCGCCACCAAGAAAAGCCGAAAGTCCACCCTGAACGCGCGCCGCCGCGTCGAGGCAAACTCCGCTCCTGCGCCCACCAGCCCGAAGGGCTCTGTGAAGCTGTCCGTTCGCGTGAACTGCTGGTTCGGATCCTTCGAGTCGGATACGATGCGGCGGGCGCCGCCGCCGATTACGAAGTAGCCAGGCACATTCTGTTTCACCCTCAGCAGCAGCTCCCCGCTGAAGGAGATGATCCAGAAGCCTTCCGACTGGCTGAACCCAGCGGTGGTGCCGCGCTCCAGCTTCTCGTCCGCGCGTGCAAAGCTTCCGATCGCGCCGATTCCGAAGGTGGGCGAGAGCTCGTAGTCGACCCGCCCGCCGACGGAGAGGCCATTGCTGAAGGAGATCGACGTCTCATCGCTCAATTTGCCGCGCTCGCCTCGGAAGTTGAGGTTCGCAAAAACGCCGAGCGAAACTGGCGGTACCGTGTCCGGCTCTTCGAACTGAGCCAGCGCCGGAGTGGCGATCCATAGCCCGCTGGCCAGGCACGCGATGAGAGACGCGCTGTTGGATTTCACTCTGCCCCCTTCATTCCTCGGAGCGTAGTCTGCGGATCTCTTCCGTCAGGCGCGGCACCACCTCGAAAAGGTCGCCAACAATGCCGTAGTCGGCCAGCTTGAAGATCGGCGCCTCGGCATCTTTGTTCACCGCCACGATACACTTTGCCGTGCGCATGCCCGCCTGGTGCTGAATGGCGCCGCTGATGCCGATGGCGAAGTAGAGGGGCGGCGCCACCACCTTGCCCGTCTGACCCACCTGCTCGGAGTGCGGCCGCCACCCAGAGTCGACCACGGCGCGGCTGGCTCCGAGACCGGTGCCGGGGCCCAGCGCAGCGGCCAGCTCCTCCAGCAGACGCCAATTCTCGGGACCCTGCAGGCCGCGTCCCCCGGAGACGATGATCTCGGCTTCCGCCACGTCGGGCCGCCCCTTCTTCTCTCCTTCATCCAGCTGACGAACCACCGAACGCCAGCCGGCGCCGTCGAGGTCCAACGCCAGCTCCTCGACCGCGGCCTCGCGCGGCGCCTCGGCCGGCGTGAAGGCCCGCGGCCTCAGACTCAGCAGCGCCGGCTCGCTGGGGAAGGTGAGCTTCATCAACACCTTGCCAGCGTACGCTGGGCGCACCGCGAACAGCCGGCCATCCTTCACCTCCACCTCGGTCACATCGCTGGCCAACCCGGCGCGCAGCCGCGCCGCTACCCGTGGAGCCAGGTCTTTGCCCAATGCCGTCGCCGAGAACAGGACGGCCTTAGCACCTCGTGCCTTGACCGTCTGCTCCAGCGCCGCCGTGTACGGCTCGGGATTGTAACCCGCCAGCGAGTCCGCCGCGGCCAGTACCACCGCGTCGGCGCCGTGCTGACCCAGCTTCTCCGCCTCTGCCGCGACGGCGGCCGGCCCGACGAGCACCGCCGTCAACGTCACCCCAAACGCGTCCGCCAGCGCGCGACCCGCCGTCACCGTCTCAAGGGCTACTTTGCGCAGGACTCCGTCCCGCTGCTCTGCAAATGCAATTACGCTCATATCGTCAATGTGACCCGGTTGTCTCGTCTAAAGCACCTTCGCCTCTTCCCGCAGCTTCCGAACCAGCTCGGGAACCGCATCGGGCCCTTCACCCACGATCTCGCCCCCGGCCCGCTCCGGCGGGCTCATGACCGCCACGACCTCGACCCGCGACTCGCTGTCACCCACCTCGATCTCCTCCAGCGGCTTCTTCTTGGCCGCCATGATCCCCTTGAGGCTCGCGTAGCGCGGTTCGTTCAGGCCCTTCTGTGCGGCGATCACCCCGGGCAGCTCGAACTCTACCTCCTCGTGGCCACCCTCCACTTCGCGCTTCGCCGCCACCTTCCCGCCCTCGACCTTCAATTCGACGACGACGGTGGCGCACGGCAGGCCGAGAAGTTCCGCCACCATGGCCGGAACCTGCAGGTTGTCGTCATCGACGGCTTGCTTGCCGAAGAGGACGAGATCGAAGTCCCGACCCTTGAGCGCCGCCGCCAGCGCCTCGGCCGTGCCCAGCCCGTCGCTCGACGGTTTGCCCTTCAACAGCACCGCCTGATCCGCGCCCATCGCCAGCGCCGTGCGCAACGTTTCCTTGGACTCCTCGCCGCCGAGCGTCATTACCGTGACGCTCCCCTCACCCGCGGCCTCCTTCATGCGCAGCGCTTCCTCGATGGCGAACTCGTCGTACGGGTTCAGGACGAACTTCACGCCGCCGGTGTTGACCGAATTACCGTCGGCGCCAGGGGTGATGCGACTCTCCGTATCGGGAACACGCTTTATGCAAACGATGAAGTTCATTGGCGTTCAGTGTCCTGGTACTCGACTCGGCTTGTCCATAGACGAATCAGTTTCGATATGCATCGAGCCGCTCGATCTCCTGAGCGCTCAGCCCGCAGTAGCGATACAACACCAGATCGATCAGACGGTCCGTCATGTCGACTTCCTTGGCCCGATCCGTCGCGCTGCCTCGAATCTGGCCCGAGCGCAGCTTGCGCAGACGTGAGCACAGCCAATCGACGAACGAGGCGACCACGTCCCGGTGCGGCCCACCCTCGCCCCGATCGCTGGGCGGGTGGGACGTGACCAGGGCGTCCACCAGGGCCAGCGTTCCGGGAAACACGAGGGCGACGACCGTTCCTTCCTCGGTCGACTCCTCGCCCGTTTCCTCTTCCCACGACAGCTCGTTCTCGTAGAGCTGCAACGCTTCCTCGAGGAGATGGGCGTGCTGATCGCTGGGCGTTCGTTCAGCCGGCGGATGCGGAAGCAGCCCGCGGCCGACTCTCTCGGCGATGGACCTCAGTCGGGCCTCGATCTCCGCTTGTGCTCCTGAGTTCTGCTCGCTGCTCATGACTCTCGAGAGGATCCGTGTGTAATCCCCAGCGCCCGACACTCCCGCCCATCTCCACGATTTTCAGTGCCGCCGTCGCGATCGCACACACTGTTCCCTTAGGCGTACGCGCTGCGATGCATAATGTAGGCCGATCGGGTCACGGGGACAGAGCCAGGTTCGGTCCGTCACCCGGAAGAGATTACTTATCGTCCGATGGGCGGTCAGGCAAGCCGGAGGGGATCGGCGGCTAAACTTTGGATCGCGTCGCCGCCCAACGGCGCAGCCGGTTCAGGTTGCGGCGGTCGGCGCGAGGGGGTTCGTCTCCTTTGGGCGTCTCGATCAGTTTCGGCACGCTTGCCAGACGGCGATCGCGCATGATTCGGCGAAAGGGCGCCGGCCCCAACCGGCCCTCGCCGATGTGCTCGTGGCGATCGACGCGGCTGCCGAGCGCCGCCTTCGAGTCGTTGAGGTGTATCAGGCGAACATTCTCGAGCCCGAAGAGCGCGTCCAAATCGGAGATGACCGAGTCGTAGTCGTTCACCAAGTCGTAACCGGCGGCGAACAGGTGTGCCGTGTCGAGGCAGACGCCCAGCCGACTCTCGAGATGCCCGCCGATTTTCTCGAGAAGCGCGGCCAGCTCGGCGAAGTCGGCGCCCAGCGCCGTACCCTGTCCGGCGGTGATCTCGACCAGGATTCGGGTGGCCGCGTCATCCACGTCCTCCAACGCCCTCCGGATCGCTTCGGCGTTCCGCTCCAGGCCGCCCTCACGGTCACCGTCCGTGGCGTTCCCCGGGTGAGTGACCAGGAAGTCAAGCTTCAAGTCGCGACAGCGCTCCAGCTCACGACAGAACGACCGATAAGATCGCTCGTGGAGCTGCGGGTCGGGACTGGCCAGATTGATGAGATACGAGTCGTGCGAGCCGGCCACGCCGATACCGTGGCGGCGCCGGGCGCTGCGAAAGGCCCGCGCCCGCGCCGGGTCGATCGTCGGCTCCGCCCAGCGGCTCGGCTGCTTGGTAAAGATCTGGATGACGTTGGCCCCGATCTCGGCGGCCCGCGCCGGCGCCTGATCGACGCCGCCCGCCGCCGACACGTGGGCGCCGAGCAAGAGACCCGGCCGACGGCGCGCGCCGGCGGAGGTGGCACGCCGTGTCGGTCGCCGCGTCGCGGGCACCTCCTTAGAAGCGCCCGCGCTCCCGGCGCATCGCCTCGATGCGCTGGGCCAGGCGCTCCTGCAGCAGCATGAACCGCAATGCCTGCCGTGGGGTCAGCACCTGGGTGAGCCGCTGCTGTTGCCAGTGCAGCAGCTCTACCTCTCTGCGCTTGAGAGCCAGGCTGGCCTCGCTGAGACGACTGAATTCATCGTCTCCCGAGGCCGGATTGGCGAGCGTCTCTCCGATCTGCCGCCGCAGCTGAAACTGGGCGCGTGACAGCTCGGCCCGGCGGGCCATCGTCTCGCGTAGCGCGACCTCCAGCCCTGACCGCTGGTCGACGGTCAGGTTGAGCTCGGCCGTCGCGTGATCCAGGAACATCTGGATGAGCCGCTCGGCTTGCTGGGGCGCCCCTGCCGGGCCCTCCTCGTCCGGTATCTGCGCGTGAGCCGGTGACGCCACCAGGCAAAGCCAAAGCAGCAACATCGGGATGCGTGCGTCGCGCCTGCCGATCATGTGCGTCCCACCTCCGTTGCGAGCGTCTCGATCTCATCCTCGCTCAGCCCCTCCGTATCGAAACCCGCCGGCATGAAGCCGGCAGGGCTGAGCCCGGCCGTCCAGGCGGCCGCCTCTGCCTCGGGAAGCTCGGCGACTTCGTGAGCCAGCCCCTCGAGACTCGTCGACGCCGGCTCACGCTCCAACACCGCACGTCCCAACACGAGTGCCACAGCCAGAACCGCGACGGCGGCGGTCCCCAGCAGCCAGGTCCGGCGACGCCGGCGTGCCAACCTTCGCCGTCCCGTGACATCCACGACGTCAGCCACGAAGTCGTCCCAGCGGCCGGGGTCGGGTCGGGGGATCGGGGTCTGCTGCAGCAGGCTCACCGCGTTGGCACGCTTCCGACACTCCTCGCAGCCTTCCAGGTGCCGGCGGATCCGTTCGTCGTCTTCCGCCGCCACTCGACCGGCAAGGAACTCCGGAAGCATCTCCTCGATCTGCGTGCACTCATCTGGCCGGGTCATGTCAACGTCTCTCTCAGTTTCTGAATGCCATGATGAAAGTTCACGCGAGCCGACCCCTCGGAGCAACCAATGATCTCGCCGATCTCCTTGAAGCTCAGCCCCTCGTAGATCCGCAGCGACACTGCGCCGCGCTGCTTCTCCGGAAGATCGGCCAGCGCCCGCGCCGCCCGCGCGAACGCATCCGCCCGGGCGGCCCGCGCGTCCGGGGGCGTCCGCAGATCGGGAAAGTCGGCCCCGGTGTCCAGCCGCACCTCGCCGCGTCGCTTGTGCCGCCGGGCCGCCGAGCGAGCGGCGTTGAGCGTGATCGAGAAGAGCCAGGTGCGGAACCGGCTGTCACCCCGGTAGTTCTTCAGCCCATCGAAGGCGCGGACGAAGACGTCCTGAGCGACGTCCAGGGCCTGATCGGGATCGGCGAGCCAGCGCGCGGCGAACCGGTAGACGGCGTCCCGGTGCAGCCGCACGAGCTGCCCGAACGCCTCTCGATCGCCCGCACGGGCCCGTTCTATCAGACCGTTCTCGTCCATCTCCCCATCTGAGACGCGGCAGAGACGAAAAGTGTTAAATCGACGACCGATTCGCGAGCCGCGCCGATCGGCGAGCCCAGGGCCGGTTTGGGCGGCCTTGCCCGCCGCGTCCCCAGGCCCAATATACCGGGGCGGTGAGGAGGAAGGCTCAGTGCCTGAAGGGAGGTCGGAGATGATGGGAACGCGCGTCGCGGCCACGCTGGGGATCGTGTGGGCCGCTTTCTTCATCGTTCGGGCGGATGCTGTTGCACAGGTCGTCGCCGAGCCGGCGCTGCTACCGGCCGGGGTGCCTGCCAGCGAGACGTTCAACGTCTACGTCGCCTTTCCCGAGGACTCGTACGTGCTCGGGGGCATGATCCGATTCCCCGTCACGGTGGATGTCGATATCGGCGGACGTGCCGGGCTCTGGCTGATCGACAACGCCGACGACACGCCTTTCGCCGGCCTCGACCTGCGCTACGCCCTCCTCTCGCGCCCGCTCACTCCGGGCGGTGGCCAGCTCAACCTCGCCTTCGACGTGGGTGTCGGTGTCAGTGAGCCCGGCCCTACCGTGTGGAAGATCCCCGCCGGCTTCATCGTCGGGATCGGATTCCAGCTGGCGGGTGGCGATTCGGAGGTCTTCGTTCACCCGCGCTTCGATCTGGGAGTGAGCTCGGGCGACGACGACTTCTCGGCCGGCCTGCTCCTGGACGTTGGGGGCGTCTTCACGATCAAGCCGCCGCTGGGCGTGATGCTCGATCTCCGGTTTGGCGATGGGCCTTTCGCCGAGGGCGACCAGGTGGTGATCGCGCTGGGGTCGGTCTGGCGACTGTAGGAAAACCGCGCGGGCTGCGATCGTCGCAACGGCGGTGTCCGCACCCGCGGCCCCGCTAGAACGTCTTCACCTCGACACCGAGCCCGTGAGGGTAGATCACCGAGCGGAGTGTATGGTCGTGAAGCTTCGCCAACTTCAACGCCTCGCCTACCCCGTCCAGACCGAAACGGTGCGTCACCAGATCGTCGACCTGCAGCTCGCCGCCGGCCAGGAGGTTCAGCGCCTCCCGCACCTCGATCGGGCCGGCTGAATAGCTGTGGGTGATGGTCACTTCCTTGAAGTAGAGGTCGTGCGGGCGATAGGCGACGGCCGCCTCGGGTGGCGTCGGCGTGAAGACCATGACGGTCGCCCCCGGCGCCAGGTGCGCCAGGGCGGCCTCGATCGCCTGGACGGTGCCCGGTCCCACGATCACCGACTCGGCGCCCCACCCCTCCGTGGCCGCGTGCATACCCTCGGCGAAGTCCGCCGCGGCTGGATCGAGCGCGACATCCGCCCCAGCCTTCAGCGCGTACTCCCGGCGTACTTCGACGGGATCGGAGACGATGACCGGATCGGCCCCGAAGTGACGAGCCAGCCGAACGTTGATCAGGCCCATTGGCCCCGCCCCGATCACCCAGAGCGACTGGCCGGGCTCGACGTCCATCTTGCCGAACGCCCGCAGGCTGCAGGCGACCGGCTCGATGAACGCCGCCGCCTCGTCTGATATCTCAGGCGGCAGCTTCAGCACGTCCAGCCGCACGATCTCGGCCGGCACGCGTACGAACTCGGCGAATCCGCCCGGATCGATGGCACTCTCACGGAAGCGGCGACACGAGGTGTACAGACCACGCTGACAGGCCCGGCACCTCATGCAGGGTACGTGGTGGTGGAAGAATACCCGGTCACCCTCTGCCAGCCCTTCCACCCCCGCCGTGATCTCGTGGACGACACCGACCGGCTCGTGTCCCAGGACAACGGGCACCTTCCGGCTCACGTACCACTCCATCGCATCGCTGGAGCAGACGCCGCACACCGTGACGCGGACGCGGATGTCACCTGGCTCGAGAAGGGGGATTGGCAGTTCTTCCACCCGCACGTCGTCCAACGCGTAGGCGCACGCGACGCGCATCGTTGGCCGGTCTCTCACGGAACGATGGCGATCTTCACCGCCTCGCGACGGCGGACACGGTCGAGCGCCTCGGGCAACTCGTCCAGAGCCATCTGGTCGGTGATCAACGGCTCGAGTGCCAGGGTGCCACGGCACACCAGCTCCCAGGCGCGACGAACGCTGTCCGACGTGTAGTGGAAACCGCCCTTCAAGGTGATCTCGTCGTAGTGTACGCGCTCGGCATCCAGCTCGACCACGGTGCCAGCGCCGCAGCCCCCGAACATCAACGCCTCGCCGCCTCGCCGCACCAGGCTCACCGCCTGCTGCCACGCCTCGGGCCGGCCCACACATTCGACCACGGTGTCGGCGCCGAGTCCATCCGTGATGGCCAGGACCGATTCACCAGGATCGGTCTCGCGGGCGTTGACCACGAAATCGACGCCGAGCTCCCGAGCCAGATCGAGCCGCTGTGCGTGCCGTCCGATCACCACGACACGGCCCGCTCCCCGAAGCCGGGCCAGCTGCGCGAACAGCAGCGAGATGGAACCGTCGCCCAGGAAGACGACGACCCGTTCGCCGGAAAGGTCGACCAGATCCGCACCGTGAACGATGCAGGCCAGCGGTTCGAGGAAGGCCGCGTGAAGATTTGGGACGTCGTCGGGGATGCGGAGCGTGTAGCGATTCACGATGTGGCGCGGGATGTGGATGAACTCGCCGTACGCGCCCAGGGCCATCTGATCGAAGAGATGAAGACAAAGGTTCTCGGCACCACGAAGGCAATAGGCGCAATCGCCACACGGCGCCGTCGGCATGGCCACGATCCGATCGCCGACCCGCAGTCCGCTCACCCCTTCTCCAACCGCCTCGACCCGGCCGGCCCATTCGTGCCCGATGTCACCGGGGACCTTGAGGCGCGCGTGTCCCCGGTCGATGGTTTTGAGATCGGTGCCGCAGGTGAGCGCGACTGCGACCCGGGCGACCACCTCGCCGGGGCCGGGCTCGGGGATCGTGACGCGCTGTCGCCTCAGCTCGCCGGGGCCGACCAGCCGGTAGACACGCATCGACGCTTTTCCTGTTGCTGCGCGCGCATCCAAGCGGCGTGCTCCCTTCAACGACGCTGCAGAATCAGCTGTGAAGCTAGGGAGGGGCGGCGTTCAACGAAAGGAGCCCGTCCACGGCCGCACCCGGAACGGCTCGAGACCCACCGGGACCGCGCCGGCAGCGGCCGCCACCTGTTCCTGCACGCAGGCCTCGGCATCATATTCGGGGACAGGCAGCCGCGC
>CAYGAJ010000071.1:0-10791 GCA_964347815.1 uncultured Gemmatimonadota bacterium
GCAGGCCGCCGAAGAACTCGATGATGCCCGCCAGCCCCATTATCGAGATCAGCTCTAAGGTGCTGGGGCTGTCGCGGAACCAGCCGAACAGCTTTTGCGCACCGTGCGGAATAAACAAGAAAGCGGCGACGACGCGGAGCGCGTTGAGGGTGATGGGCTGAAGGTTACGGGCGAGCGATTCGAACATTAACCGATCCCTTTCGGTAGAAGACGACCCTACTTAGCCTTTGCCAGCTCGCGATCGATCTGACGCTGGAAAACCTCGAGAGGCTGAGCCCCCACCAAGATCCGGCCGTTCACCAGAAAGCTGGGCGTGCCCACGAGGCCGCGGGCCATGCCAGCCTGTACGTCGTCATCCACCACGTCCGCCTTCCTACCGGATTGGAGGCAATTCTCGAACTTGCGGATGTCCAATCCGACCTGTGCCGCGTAGCCGACCAGGCTCCGATCGTCCAGCGACCGGTTGTTTTTGAACAGGACCTCGTGATAGGCGAAGAAACTGCCCTGGTCGCCGGCGCATTCGGCTGCCTGGGCCGCCTTGTGCGCCCGCCGATGCTGATAGCTCACCGGAAAATGTCGAACCGTATAGTTGACCCGCTCTCCGTACCAATCGAGCAGGGCGGGATAGGTGGTCTCGAAGTAACGCTGGCAGAACGGGCACTCGTAGTCGGTGAACTCGATTATGGTTACCGCCGCGTCCTTCGGGCCCCGAAGGGGACGGCCCTCCAGCTCCAAGCCAAAGGTGCGGCTCGCGTCCGACTCTCGGGACGCGCCTCCACGACCGACGGGAAAGCCGACCGCGAACCCCAACACGACGCCGAGCACTATGTATAGAAGCTTCGTCCGTGCAGCCATGTCACCTCGCCAATCCGGCATCTCACACTTGCGTGACGGCGGACAGCCGTCGGGGCGGCCACCGCTACCTGGATGCGCCGAGGCGGACCGTCCGTGCTACGCCGATTGCAACTGGGACACTATAACAGATTGTGGGCGGGCTGGAACCCTCGGCGCACCGCGCCCGGACGGAATGATCGGCAGCGCCCGAGATTCAGTTCTCGTGACGGGGTAACTCGACCGGGCCTGACAAATCGTTCAGCTGCACGCCCAGCCGCAGCGAGCCGAGCACGGCCTCCCACACCGGCGCCACGCGGGCCTCGTCTGCGGGCCAGAAGTCGAGTGTAATCAGGCTCTGGATGTTGGAGCCGCGGCCCAGACAGAGGCGCGATCGCGCCTGGCGTCGTTCCTCAGGATCGACGAAGCGCAGCTCGCTCCAGGCCAGCTCGAGGCCGGCCCGGGCCATCTCGATCACGGGGCCACGACCGATGATCTCTTCGTCGACCTCGGCGATCGCATCCACCAGTAGCCGCGAGAGCGGCAGTCCGCTCCAGTCGGCGTCGGGCAGTCGCAGATAAGAAGCGGCGAGCCGGCAGCGGTCGTCGGGCGGCGGCCGGTCGAGGATCTCGAGACGGTCCGGTCCGGGCGCCACGACCCAGGCCCTGGGGAACTCGAACAGCACGGCACCGCGGTCAGCGACGAAAATCCGGTGACCGGGCCGGGCCGTCCAGCGGTGATCGGTCGGCAACGGGTGAACCTGGTGTCTCCATATCGCCATCTGATTCCAAGCCGTCCGGATATAATGTCGCCTTCTCGTGGTCGCGGCCGTCTCGTTCAGGGTCAGGCGGCCGCATCAACAAATCCTCAAACCCGCCGCCTGCTTACCGACTGGCGACCCTGTCTTGGCTGCAACATCTTTCCCGCGCATGACGGAGACACTCGATCCGCGCGCCGCTCCTCTGGCCGATCGCTACGCCCTCGACCGCGTGCTCGGCCGCGGCGGCATGGCGACCGTTTACCGAGCCCGCGATCTCAAGCACGGGAGAGAGGTGGCCGTCAAGGTTCTGCACGCCGAGCTGGCTGCGGCCGTCGGCTCCGAGCGCTTTCTCCGCGAGATCGAGATCACCGCAAGCCTCAACCATCCACACATCCTGCCGCTGCTCGATTCCGGCGATGCCGGCGGCCTCCTCTACTACGTCATGCCGTTCGTGGCCGGCGGCTCACTGCGACGCTACCTCAGTCCCGATGCACCCCTGCCCCTCGACCACGTGCTCCGCATCACCGGCGAGGTCGCGTCGGCCCTCGACTATGCCCATGGTCGGGGCGTCATCCACCGCGACATCAAGCCCGAAAACATCCTGTTCTCGGAAGGGCTGGCCGTCGTGGCCGATTTCGGGATCGCCCGTGCTTTCAACGACGCGGCCCGCAAGAGCATTACCCGAACCGGCGTCGCCCTCGGAACACCGGGCTACATGAGCCCGGAGCAGGCGCTGGGAACCGGCGCCCTGGACGCGCGAACCGACGTCTACAGTCTGGGGTGCGTGGTCTACGAGATGCTGGTCGGCGCAACGCCAGCCTGTTGGCCGGGGAGCGAGGACGTGCGGCTGGGCCGGTTGAGTGATCTGCCTCGAGAGCACCGCGATCGGCTGGACGCGCTGCCCGGCCGGATCGAGCAGGCCCTTACCCGGGCGCTGGCGCTCCGACCCGCCGATCGCTTTGCGACGCCCGGCGAGCTGGCGGCGGCCTTGATCGCGGCAGCAGCGCGAACGCCGCGGCTGGGCGACGCCGAGGTCCAGCGCGTGATCGGCCGGGCTGCCGAGCTACAGGCGCAACAACCTACCGGGGAGGGCGCTCTATCGCTGGGGGCGGTGGAGCAGGTCGCCGCCGAGGTGGGGATCCCGCCAGAGCACGTCCGTCGCGCCGCTCGCGAGCTGCAGCGCCCGGAGCCTGCGGCGCGTGCGCCGCAGCGCTACGCGCCCAGCGGCTTCGATGCGAGTAAGAGCCGGATCATCCACGAGCGCACCGTCGAAGGCGAGTTGCCGGAGTCCGCCTATGCCGGACTGGTCGAGGAGATACAAACGCGGCTCGAGACGGCCGGGCACGTATCCTTGCTTGGCGGGACGCTGACCTGGAGCCCGGCGGCGCAGACCGAGGAGAGCCGTAAGGTCGTGGTCACCGTCACCCCGCGCCACGGCCAGACCCAGATTCGCGTGGAAGAACGTTTGGAGATCGCCGGCTGGCGGAAGGCGGCATTGCCCTTCGGCGGTGTTACGGCGGCCGCGGTCGCGATGTCGTTCCTGCACGCTCTCGCGCCACCCGAGCCGGTGGCCGGGGTCTTTGCCATCCTGGCCGCGGCTGCCGGCGTCTTCTTCTCCGCTCGCTGGGTTATCTGGTTCGAGGCCCAGCGCCTCGAACCTCAGCTCGAGCGGCTGGCCAACAATCTGGCCGAGCTGGCCGAGCAGGCGACGACTCCTTAGCCCGCTGAGTCATCCGGAGTCCCCTCGCCCAGGGAGATGAGAGCGACGGGATACTTGCGCCGGCCGGCCGCAACAAAGCAGCGGGTTGGGGCTCGAAGGGAGAGCGGCCGGCCCCGAGGGGACCCGGAAGATCTTTCAACGCATCGACTCGCGGGTGACTACCAAGCCCGCTCGTTCGACACGCCCACGACCACGACGCCGCCACGGTCACCCGCCTCCGCCATAATCATCAGAACGGCCGGCACGCGGCTGGCTCTGTCTCAAGCGATCACGTGCAAGCCCTCGACCGCTCGGAGCAGCGTGTTGGGCTGCCCGGCACTCGTGATCAGCGTGGCATCGTGGTCGCCGTCGACCGTAAGCGGCATGAGAGGAGCAGGTGCACCAAGGTTCCTCAAACCGCTGGCCATTAAGATGCCGCATGCCAAGTGTACCCGTGCGTGCGCAGGGTCTCGCGTCGATTCCGCGCGCCTGAGGTGAACAGGTGTTTATGAAACGACTGCACCGAACTGACAAGTGACCCACGCAATTGGCGGGCCGCCGCGGGTGCCGCTGGTTTGTAGGCCTCTGGGCTGGATAGAGAATCGAGATCCGGATGCGGCGAATGCGGCAAAAGGCTCTGAGCGGACTTGGCCGCTAACGGCAATGCGGGGTCCCCGGGGTGCGGAAAAAGGCGACGGCAGTGTCCCGTCTTTCCCCAAGCCCGACCAGGTCGCTCGATCAGCGGCCGGCCAGCTCGACGAGCATAGCCGTGTACATAGCGAGGTTCAGCTCCAGCTGGTCCCGGGTGATGAACTCGTGCTCCGAATGACCGGTGTAGACTTCACCGGGCATCGCCGGCCCGAAGTTGACGCCGTTGGGGACGAGGCGCGCGTGGGTGCCGCCGCCCATCGAGATCGGCTGCGGTTCGGAGATGCCGGTGTAATGCTCGAAGATGTCGAGAAGAACCGGTATGTGTGGCGCGTCTTGTAGATAGTACGGCTCGCTGGTGACGACACGAACCTCGAGCGTCGCGATTCCGGTCCGGCCCTTCCAGTCATCGACCGCCTCGCGAATCAAGCGCTCCAGCTCTTCGGGACTGCGGCCGGCCGGGCTACGAATGTTGATTCCGGCGACGAGGGTGTCGGCTTCGAGACCGAGGGTCGTGATCGCCAGCGTCAACGGGCCCATGAACAGATGGGTCATGGCGACGCGCCCGAATCGCTCGCCGTAAATACCGGTGCCCACGAGGTCGTGTATTGCGCGCACCATATGCGAGGCCTGGCCATCCGGCCATTCGAACGATCCCAACAGCGCGGCCAGATGTGCGATGGCGTTGCGCCCCTGCTCGGGCTTTGATGAGTGGGCGGACACACCCCGAGCCCTGACCGTCAAGCTCCCATCCCCCGACACGAATTCGTAACGCACGGCCGAGTCGGCAGCGGCCGCCTCTCGTAACCGGGACTCGAGCGCGGGCGTCGGGCTGGCGATGACCGCTTCGGCATCTTCCGGCACCTGAGACAAGAACGCTCCCCCCCGCAGCGCGCTCAGCCGATCGTTGCCCCTAATCGGAGCGCCGGCCACCGGCGGTACGGCGAGGAAGACGGCGTTCCAGCTCTTCTCGGCGACCACGACCGGGTACTCGGCGTCGATCGCCACGTTGAGGTCGGGCGGCGGGTTGTCGGCGAGGAAGGTCTGGAACGGTGCCCAGTTCGACTCTTCGGTGTACGAGATGATCAATTCCACGCGACGCTTCAGATCGAGCCGCCGATCCTTCACCGCGTTCATCGCATAAAGCCCTGTGGCGATCGGGCCTTTGTCGTCCTCGACGCCGCGACCGAGCAGACGGCCGGGCTCGCTGACGCTGTCGAGTCTGAATGGGTTGCGCGCCCATTTCGACGGGTCCGCCGGCTGCACGTCGCCGTGCGTGACGATACCCAACCGTGCGGGTGAGCCACCCAGGCCGACGACCACGACGTTGCCGTGATCGGCGAAGTCGAGGCCTAGTTCGTTTGCTTTGGCCTCGAGGTAGTCGGTCATCGCCTTGAAGTCGGGGTTCTCGGCGTTGTCGAGACCCGGCTGGTGCACCGTGCGGAAGGCCACCAGGTCCGCCGTCGTCGCCACGACGGCCTCGGCGTAGGTCTCTCGGGCGTACGACGCGATGTCGCGGGCCCGCTTCGAGGGCACCTCGCTACCCTCCTGGCACGCGGCCAGTAGGAAGAGGGTGAGGAGTTGAAGACCGGTGGTCAGGTATTTCATGAAGCCGCCCCTACTTCTACGTGTACTGTCACGCGTTCGCCGTTCCGCCTCGCCGAGCCCGTCATGCTGCAGGCCGCGTTAACACGCCAAGAAACAGTCAGCGTGCCGGTCCGAAGGCCAATGATTAGCTTCTCACTATCGCGCCACCGCCCGGTTAGCGCCGGCGGCTCCCGCCTGTCCTATTGCCCCAACCCGGCTGGCCCCGAAGATTAGTGCGCTGTTAGTCACTGCGGGAGTCATGTGCACAACACGCCCTCCAACGAGCACCTGAACACGTCGTCGGCGCCTCGCGGCCGCCGTCTCGCTCTCCTCTCGCTCGCCGCTCTGGGCGTCGTTTTCGGCGACATCGGGACGAGTCCGCTTTATGCGATCCGGGAATGCTTCCACGGCGAGTACGGGATCGAGCCGACGGCGGCGAATGTCCTCGGCGTGCTCTCGCTCATGTTCTGGGCGCTCTCGCTCATCGTCACCGTCAAGTACCTGACCTTCATCCTGCGTGCCGACAACCGTGGCGAGGGCGGCATCATCGCTCTGGCCGCTCTCGTCGGCCAATCCGCCATTCCCAGACGGATGCGCCTGCTCCTGGTTACGCTGGGTCTGTTCGGGGCGGCCCTCCTATATGGTGATGGGATGATCACTCCGGCCATCTCCGTGCTGAGTGCCGTAGAAGGCATCCGCATCATCACACCGGCGTTCGAGCCGTTCGTCTTGCCGGCGACGGCCGCAATCCTCGTCGGTCTCTTCTTGCTGCAGCGGCGTGGTACGCGCGGCGTCGGTGTCCTCTTCGGGCCGGTGACCATGCTCTGGCTGTCGGTGATCGCCGTGTTAGGGATCGGTGGTGTCCTGCGGGCGCCCGGCGTTCTCGCCGCGGTCAACCCATTGCTGGGCGCGCAGTTCCTCCTTCGGAACGGCATGATCGGCTTCCTGGTCTTGGGCGCCGTCTTCCTCGTCGTGACGGGAACCGAAGCGCTATACGCCGACCTGGGTCATTTTGGGCCACGGCCGATCCGGCTTGTCTGGCTCGCCATCGTCCTGCCCGCCCTCTTATGCAACTACTTCGGACAGGGTGCCTTGTTGCTTGGACGTCCAGAGGAGGCGCACCACCCCTTTTACGCGCTGGCACCTCGCTGGTCACTGGTGCCGCTCGTGTTCCTGGCGACATGCGCCACGATTATCGCCTCGCAGGCGGTGATCTCGGGTGCGTTCTCGCTGACCCGACAGGCGATCCAGCTCGGTTACCTGCCCCGGCTGCGGGTCATTCATACGTCGCCGACCGAGATCGGGCAGATCTACATTCCGGAGGTGAACAGGCTGTTGATGGTGGCGACGATCGCACTCGTCCTGGGCTTTCGATCGTCGAGCAAACTGGCGGCTGCTTACGGCGTCGCGGTGACCAGCACGATGTTGGTCACAACCATCCTCTTCTTCGCCGTCGCCCGCTACCGATGGCGCTGGCCGCTTGTCGCCGCCGCCTTGCCCGTCGGCGTCTTTTTGCTGGTGGACCTCGCGTTCTTCGGCGCCAACATCAGCAAGATCTTGCACGGCGCCTGGTTTCCTCTCGTGATCGGGGCGATCGGCTTCACACTTTTCACGACGTGGCGAAAAGGCCGGAAGATCCTGGCGGACAGGCTGAACGCTCGCGGATTATCGCCGCGTGAGTTCGTTGACCTCATCGAGGGGCACCCACCCACGCGCGTGCCGGGCAAGGCGGTTTTCATGACCGGATCGACCGGATCGGTGCCGCCGGCGCTGCTGCACAACCTCAAACACAACAAGGTACTGCACTCGCAGGTCGCATTCATGACGATCACCACCGAGGAGGTGCCGCGCGTGCCTCGTGACGAGAAGGTCGAGGTCACAGACCTCGGTCGCGGCTTCTTCAGAGTTCTGGCACGCTATGGGTTCATGGAGGAGCCGAACGTGCCGTACGTGCTGGCGCTGGCGAGGGAGAAAGGCCTGAGGTTCGAGCTTCAAGAGACGAGCTTTTTCCTCGGTCGCGAGAAGCTCATCTCACACCGCAGACCGGCGCTGCCACGCTGGCGATTGGCGCTGTTCGAGTTCATGTCGCGCAACGCCACGGGCGCCACCGCGTTTTTCAGCATTCCACCCGGCCAGGTCGTCGAACTGGGTACACAGGTCACGATCTGAGCCGAAGCGCGATCGGGTCTCAACGATCTCGGTGAAGAGACGCCGAGAGGCGCTACCGTGGTTCGCTCGGCGGCGGAAATCCCTTCAAGATCTTCCCGACGACTTTGCCGGTGTACTCGTCCAGCTCCTGAGCCGACGGGGTGTCCAGCAACGCGCCCTCCGCCCAGCCGCGCCACGCCAGCTCGCCGGACTCTCCATCGATCACGTCGATCACGAGAGTGCCGGGGCCGAGGCCGTCGCGCCCCACCCGCCCCGGATCGCGCGGGTAATCGAAGTACGGGTTCCAGAAGGCGAAATAGGGGTAGCCGAAAGGAAGCCAGTAGGGGCTGAAGCCGCGGTACCCGTAGCCGAAGTAGGGGTAGCCGTAGGGGAAGCGGTACGGGTAATAGCCCCGCCCCAGGCTAAAGCCGACGATGACGTTGACCCGAGACCTGGGGCGCCGGCCGCGAGCGTAGCCCTCGGGCCGCTCCAGCACGACCGGAAACACGGACACCAGTACGTCGGCCTGTTCTCCGACACTCTTGACGAATCCGCGTGCCGCCAGTTCGCTCTCCACTGCGCGCTGCAGGCGTCGCTCGAGGAACGGGTTGATCCGCTGGAGCTCCGCGCTCTCCCGCTCGTTCAGAACCATCCACTCGTAGGTCTGGTACTCGCTGAAGGCGATCTCTGGATCGAAATCGGACGAATACCTGACTGTGGAACAACCAGCCGCGAAGAGAGCGAAAAGCGCTATCGGTGCGAAATGGATCGCTCTGCTATTCACAGTTCCTTCCCTCGCGCCGTTGGCTGCATGAAGAGGTGCGAAGGGCTCCCTGATATCGGAATACGAGTCTATACACCCCAGGGGCCGCCTGGTGCCGGACGGTGTGTTCCGACAAAGCGCCAGAACGCCTTCCTCTAAGAGGACATCCAGCGACATTCCTATGTTAGCTGCAGGCTCCGAGCACGCCAACCTTGACATGCAAGGGCCGAGTCTTCAAAGTGAGCCGAGCCTTGCGTCAGAATACTCCAGGTGCCGGAGGTCGAGGATGAAACGCCCGTTCGCGAACTACTTTGCCTTTACGATTGCGCTCACGCTGGCTGCGGCTCTGCACGCCGGCTGCAGATCGGAGCCGGCCGTCGAGGGGGCCTTCGTGGTCCGGCTGGGTACCGACACGGTGGCCGTGGAAAGCTACACCCGATCCGGCGACCGTCACGAAGCGACGGCGGTGATCCGCACGCCCCGCACCCGGGTGCGGCAGAGCGTCGTCGCCTTCACGGCCAACGGCGGCATCGAGCGCTACGAGAGCACGGTGCGGGACGCCGGCACGCCGGCCGAGTCGCCGCCCGCACAGCGCACCGTGATGGCTTTCGGGCGTGACGCTGCGACGGTCGAGACGACCCGTGATGGTGAGACCGAGACGAGCACGATGCCGGCGACGCCCGAGATGATCCCAAGTTCGTTCGACCACTTCTCGCTGGAGGAGCTGGTTATCCGCCAGGCCCGCAGCAGCGGTCGCGACACCGTCTACCGGCCCGGCGAACCGCCTTCGCCGGTGGTGGTCCGCGAGATCGGGCCCGACTCCGTCGCCTTGGAGACCGAAGGTCTGGGAACCTGGCGAGCGCGCGTCGACGCCGCCGGTCTCATCGTCGGGATGCAGGCGGGCGCGCTGGGGCGGACGATCGAGCGCGTGCCCGCTCTCGATGTCGACGCCCTGGCACAACGCTGGGCCGACGAGGATGCCCGGGGTGTCGGGATGGGCCCGCTCTCACCCCGCGACACGGTTCAGGCGCAGGTGCGTGGTGCCCGCATTACCGTCGACTACAGCCGCCCGGCCAAGCGGGGCCGCCTGGTGTTCGGCGGCCTCGTGCCCTGGAACGAGGTGTGGCGAACCGGCGCCAACGTGGCCACACATTTCAGCACCGACCGCATGCTCGATATCGCCGGCTCCCGGGTACCGGCGGGCACCTACACCCTGTTCACGATCCCACGGACCGATGGCTGGACTTTGATCGTCAACGGGCAGACGGGGCAGTCCGGCACCGACTACGATTCGGCCCAGGACGTCGCCCGGTTGCCGATGGAGGTGCGGACCCTGGACGAGCCGGTGGAGCGGTTCACGATCGCGGTCGAAGAGACGGCCGGGGGCGGCGCGCTCGCCCTCAGTTGGGAACGAACGCGGGCGTCGGTTCCGTTCCGCGTCGTGCAGCGACGGTGAGAGGCCGGCAGCCCCGACGGTGAGAACCGAGACGGCGCGAGCCTGACTTCGAGCCCGAAGGGCCACCGGGCTCGCCGGCTCCTGGTGGATGTACCGGTAGGAAGAAGTCCTTTCGACTTCGCCGCTGCTTGGTTATCTTAGGGTATTAATCCCGGTTATAGCCCAAGATCGGGGTAGGCCCCCGTCGACCGCGTTTCCCAAAAAGGACGAGGTCCAGCCTATGTGGTTTCGCGAAAAGAAAGAAGTGACGCCCCTCTACAAGGACGAGACGCAGCGCCGTCTGTTTGCCATCGTCTCCGACCACCCCCCTGGGGTCGATCGGCTGAAGAAGATGGAGCTGGCGTCCAGCAAAGACGAGACCGGCTGGCGCCGCTGGCTCTCCGGAGCCTGGAAGCGACGTCCGAACTAGCCCGGTACCCATCGATCGGAACACGGCCGCTCAACACCGCCCAGCTAGTAGCTAGCCTGGGCCAGCAGCTCCATCGAATTGACGGCCTCGACCAGCCGGACGAACTCGGCCCGGTAGCCTTGCGCATCCTCGCCGATCGCGCCGCGGGCCAGCCTGACCACTTCGCTCAACGTCCAGTCTCCGCAGTACTCCGATTCGCGCAAGATCATTCCGAACCCGGCCACCGCTGCGGCGAACCGCAGATCGCTGGAGGGCTCGGCGAGCACATCGCGCACCGGCTGCTCGATCAGTCGGCTCTCGTTTCCGTCCGGCTGCTTGTAACGGAGTCGGACGAACAATAACTCCTGTGAGCCTGAGGTCGGCGTGCGCGTGCCCGGCGACTGATAGCGTAGCGGATCGACGCCGCCGATCTCAAAGCGGCTCGTAACGCCGACCGGGATCACCTCATAGAGGGCCGTCACCGAGTGACCGGCACCCAGCTCGCCTGCGT
>CAYGAJ010000072.1:0-10702 GCA_964347815.1 uncultured Gemmatimonadota bacterium
ACGGCTTCGCCATCGACAAATACAACATCCATGTGAGCCTGGAGCCCGGCGAGACCGACATCATCGAGTTCGTCGCCGACGAGGCGGGAGTTTACCCGTTTTATTGCAGCGAATTCTGCTCGGCTCTGCACCTGGAGATGACCGGTTACCTGTTCGTGGAGCCGTAAACCGCCAGAGGAGACCAGCGATGAAGAAGCTAGCACTTCCCGTCGCGGCTCTGCTGCTGTTGGCTGGGCGCGCCCTGGTGGGCGCGCCCCAGCAGCAGCAGGCCCAGGATCCCAAAGCGAAGGCCGAGAGCTGGATCGCCAAGGCCGACAGCGTGCGAACGCTGGTAGAGGGGGTTCTGGCCAGCGCCGTCGAGGCGGGCGCCGAGGAGCACGCCGTTGCCAAGGATCAGGTGATGGACGCGCGCCATTGGATGGGCGAGGGCGCGAAGGCGCTCGAATCGGCCCGAAAGGCGATGGAGGCCGAGGATTACACGAAGGCGGCCAACGTCGGAAACATGGCCTGGCAGTACTACGTCAAAGCGGGCACCGCCGCGGTCCTCGCCAGCAAGCTGGTGAGCGGGGGGACGTAAAGAGATGAGTCCGCTCGATCTCTTCCGTGGAGAGCTGTCGCGCTCGGCACGCCTGCTGGTGGCTGCGGCAGCTCTCCTCCTCGTGCCGGCGGCCTTTTTGCCGGTGTGGAAGGTCACGCTGCACGCCCCGCAATACCCGCAAGGGCTCTCGCTGGTCATCTACCCGTACGAGGTGTCGGGCGAGATCCAGGAAGTGAACACCCTGAACCACTACATCGGGATGCAGGAGATCGAGCCGGACGAGTTTCCCGAGTTCCGCTTCATCCCCTTCTTCATCCTGCGGTTTCTGGGGCTGGCGGTGCTGGCGGCTCTCGCGGCGCGGCTGGAGATCGCAGCTCTGGGCTGGATCGACTTCGTCATCTTCGGTGTGGTGATGATGGCGGACTTCCAGCACTGGCTTTACGAGTACGGGCACAACCTCTCGCCGGCGGCGCCGATCCGCATGGAGCCGTTTACGCCCAAGTTCTTGGGAACGACGCAGGTGGCCAACTTCACGGTGAGCAGCTGGCCCGCGACCGGCACCGTGTTGATGGTGATCGCGGGCGCGCTGGGCCCGGTGGCCATCGCCTTCGAGGTCTGGCGGCGGCGCAAGCTCAAAAGGGAGGCGGTTGCGTGAGCCTTCTGCCGCTCTTGCTGGCGGCGGCGCAGACACTGCGGGTCGGAGCCGGAGCGCCCTACGGCACGATCGGCGCCGCCCTGGCGGAGGCACGACCGGGCGATACGATCCGTGTCGCCGCCGGCGTCTATCGCGAGCGGATCGTGGTCGACGTTCCCGTGGTGTTGATCGGGGAGGGGCGACCGACGATCGACGGGGGCGGAGAAGGGACCGTGGTCACGCTGCGTGCGCGGGTCGATCTCAGTGGTTTCGACATACGTGGCTCGGGGCGTCTGCTCGATCACGAGGATGCGGGCGTCCTGGTGGCGGCGGATTCGTGCCGGCTGAGCGATCTGCGGCTCGACGACGTACTCTTCGGCATCTACTTGAAGGAGAGCGACGGGTCGAGCGTCGTCGACAACACGGTGACCGGAAAAGATCGACCGCTGGGGAGACGCGGCGATGGAATCCGGCTCTGGTCGAGTCACGACGCCCGTGTCGAGAGGAACGTCGTTCGCCGAACGCGCGACGTCGTGGTCTATTTCAGCCACGGTCTGGAGTTTCGCGAGAACCGGGTGACCGACGGTCGCTACGGGTTGCACTACATGTACAGTAGCGACAACCTGTTCGAACGGAACGAGTTTGCGCGAAACGACGTGGCGGCCTTCATCATGTACTCCGCGGACATCACGCTTCGCGACAACGTCTTCGCGCGCGCCAGCGGCCACAGCGGCTACGGTGTGGGGCTGAAGGACGCCGACCGAATCGAGATGACCGGCAACCTCGTCGTGCAGAACCGGGTGGGACTCTATTTCGACAACTCACCGAGTCTGACCGACGGACAGAACCGGATCGACGGGAACATCGTCGCCTTCAACGACGTGGGCGTCAGCCTCTTGCCGTCGGTGCGCTCCAACTTCTTCGCGGCGAACAGCTTCTTGGGGAACGTACGCGATGTCTCCGTATCGGGCGGGGGAACGGCGCTGGCCAACGGCTGGACCGGTAACCACTGGGATGACGCAGCCGGCTGGGATGGTGATGGGGACGGACGTCTGGATGCGCCGCACCGCATCGACCGGCTGTCGGATGATCTCTTCGCCCGATACCCCGACCTGCGCCTCTTCGAGATGAGCCCGGCGGCGCTGGCCCTCGACGCGCTGGGCCGGTTCTTCCCGCTGCTCGAGCCCCAGCCGATCGTCGTTGATTCCGCACCCCGTGCGGCCGCGTGGCCAAGGCCGCCGGAGATCGGACGCGGCGAGCCTGTGGCGGGCCATGAGCCGTCGGAGCGTGCCGGCGCCGTGGCGCTGCTCGGCGTGGGGCTGGCGGCGGTCGCGGCCTTCGGCGCCTGGAGGTGGTCGCTGTGATCGAGGCACGTCGGCTCAGCAAGCGATTCACGGCGCGCCCCGTGCTCGATGACCTCAGTTTCAACGTCGAGCGTGGCCAGCGACTCGCCCTGCTCGGGCTCAACGGGGCGGGGAAGACCACGCTGCTCCGCTGCATCATGGGTCTGTTGTCGTTCGATGGGACGATCGAGATCGACGGCATCGACGTCGCCGGCGCGGGTAAGCGAGTCCGTCGCTTGATCGGCTACGTGCCCCAGCGTCCGCCGCTGTTTGGGCTGGAACTGAAGACGATGATCGAGTTCTTCGCCACGCTGCGCGGAATCAGCGCGGCGAGCATCGCGGGGCGCCTGGAGGCGTTGGGGCTTGACCTTTCCGAGATCGCGGAGCTGACGCCCCGGGAGCTGTCGGGCGGAATGCTACAGAAGACGCTGCTGGCGATGGCGCTCGCCGGCGATCCACCGGTCTTGCTGCTGGACGAGCCGACGGCGAACCTCGACCCGCGGGCGCGGGGCGAATTCCTGAGAGCGCTGCGCGAGGTGAGCCCGCAGACCACCGTGCTGCTCGCCTCGCACCGGCTGGATGAGGTCGAGATGGTGGCCGATCGCGTCTGGATCCTCCACGGCGGTAGGCGGGTGTTCGAAGGCTCCCTCTCGGACCTGCGGGCTCGCGCCGGGGCCGAGAGCTGGCTCTGGGTCAGGACGCGCGGCGAGCGGCGCGACGAGGCGTTTCAGCAGCTCGTCGCCCGCGCCGGCGAGGGCGCGGTCGTGGCCAACGGCACCGATCTGGCCGTCCAGCTCGCGGCAGCGGACCGCGTCGAGGCGTTGGCCGACCTGAAGACGGCCGGAATACCGATCGAGGACTTCTGGGTCGTGGGTCCGTCGCTCGAGGAGATCGTCCAGCGGTTCTTCGGCGGGAGTCAAGGATGAGCCGCGTCACGATCGTCGGGGCCCTGGTACGGCGGGAGCTTGGAGAATCGCTGCGGTCGCGGTGGTTCCTGGCGTACTCGGCCGTCTTCCTCGTCGGGGCCCTCGCCCTCACGCTCTTCGGCTTGAGCGGCTCGGAGATCTACGGGTACCGTGGGTTCGCCAAGGTGATGGCAGGGTTGGTTCACCTGGCTTTGCTTTTCGTGCCCTTAATGGCGCTGTTCCCGGCCACCGCCGCCATCGCGGGCGAACGCGAGGCGGGCAGCCTGGAGTACCTGGTCAGCCAGCCCATCTCCTTCAGCGAGCTGTTCTGGGGCAAATGGCTGGGCGTCAGCCTCGCCGTCTGGCTCTCGCTCCTGTTCGGCTTTGGCCTCGCCGGCGCGGTGGCCGTGCTCAACGGCGCGCCCGCGTGGCTCATCGCGCTCCTCGTCGCCCTCACCTTGCTTCTGGCCGAGGCCTTCGTCGCCATCGGTCTCCTTTGCTCGGTCCTCGCCCGCACGCGCAGCCGAGCCACGAGCGCCGGGCTGGTGGTCTGGATCGTCTCGATCGGTCTCGGGACCCTCGGCGTCATGGGGGCGACCCTGCGGTGGGGGCTTCCCAAGCTGGTGCTGAGCGCTTGGGCGCTCGGGAACCCGGTAGAGGCGTTCAGGCTCGCCGTCATCGCTGGACTCGACAGCGACGGTAGCCTGCTGGGACCTCTGGGTAGCGCCTGGAGCCAGACCCTCGGCTCCGGGGGCCTGATCGGACTCTGCTTGGCCTTCCTACTCCTCTGGAGCCTCGCCCCGACGGTGCTGGCCTGGTGGCGCTTCCAACGACCCCGGGCTTGGTCTAGTTTATAGAGGCCGCGTGTCCGGCGGATCTTCCTTGATTGGCCACTTTCTTGCACCCTCCCCGGCGGAAAGTAAGTACTCACTCCCATGGCCGTCGCCGGGAGAATCAGAGTGAAAGCAGCTAAAATCAAGGTGTTTTTGATAGCGGTGCTGGCTCTGCTCGGGTCCAGCCTTGTCGCGTTCGGGGCGAAAGTGAGCGCGTTTCGGGGCGATGTGTCCCAAAGCGTTACCGAGGACGGGCGCCGGGTCGTGGCGGTCTCTGTCGCGGGCCGGGAAGCGGTGCTTTCGGAGATGCGGTTGATGATGGCGGCGCTGCACGGCGTTCTGGACGGTCTGGCCCGGTCGGACATGAAGCAGGTCGGCGCATCGGCAAGCTCGGCGGGGTTGGGGGCGGCGGTGGATATGGATCCGGCGGTACGAGCTTCGTTGCCGCCCGAGTTTGTCAGGCTGGGGATGTCGACGCATGTCGGTTTCGATTCGCTGGCTGCGGCTTCGTCGGGAGGAGGGGACCGAGAGGAGATTCTTGGTCGCGCCGCGCGGCTAAGCGCGAACTGCGTGGCCTGTCACGCCACCTACAAGTTGGAAGTCCAATGAGTACGGTTCGGCCACTGCCCGGCGCTGAGCCGCGAGATCAAGGTGAAACGCCCGTCTCTCCGCGGAGAAACAAGTCGCGTAGGGAGCGCCGGGCGGAGATCGTGGCGGCGACGCTGGCGATTCTCGCGGAAGACGGGCTGCACGCCTGGACGACCTCGGCCCTGGCCCAGCGGGTGGGGTGCTCGGAGGCGACGCTGTTCCGGCACTTCGCCTCGAAGGAGGAGATACTCTCAGCCGCCTTCAAGTACCAGTCGCAGACGTTGGCCCGCCGGGTCGCCGGGTTCCGGGCGCTGGGTTCGGCCTGGGAGCAGCTGCAGGGGCTGGTGTTGGACGTGGTCTCGTTTTTGGAGGACACGGGGGGCAGCCCGCTGATGATTCTGAGCGGGCAGGCGGCGCGGATCTCCGCGGAGACCGAGCGCGAGGCGGAGGCGACGCGGGAGCTATTGCGACGTCGCCTGGCCGAGCTGTTTCATCAGGCGGGCTGCGAGGGCAACGAGCGGCCGTTCCGGCCGGATCTTTTGGCGGACATGGCCATTGCTATCATCCAATATACGGGGCTGCGCTGGCTACGCTCCCGTCGAACGTTCCCGATGCGCTGCGAGGCCGCGGCGATGCTGACGCTGCTGCGGCGCTGCGTAGACGCGTGAGCGGGCGGACGTGGGCGGCAATGGCGCGGGGGAACCAGCCGTGACAACTGAGGTGAAAGTGTCCAGTAAAGTGGGCGTGTCAGAGAAGAAGGGGTCCCGGAAGTCGAAGAAGAGCAGGAAACCGGAAGTCATCCGGTTGCCCGAGCACACCGTGGAGGTCGTGTCCGATTCGGGTGAGGGCGCGCAGAAGTGCGGCCAGATCTTCGGGTCCGTGTGCGCGAAGATGGGCAACGGAGCGTGGACCGTGGAGATCATCCCTGCGGAGATCCAGCCACCCCCTCGCAGCAAAGAGGGTGGGAGCGGCAACCGCGTCCGCTTCGGCACCGAGCCGGTCACCAATTGGGGCGACGCGACGAACCTGGTCGTGGCGTTCAACGAGCAGGTCTTGTTGGGACGGGTGGAGCTCGGCGCGTTGGCCGAGGACGCCATCATCTTGCTCGAGAACATGTGGGCGAGTCACCCCGACGCGGATATTCAGAAGCAGTGGCGTGACGGGCTCGAGGTGCTGGGGAAGCACGACTACCGGATCATCGAAGTCCCGATGGAAGAACAGTGCCTCACCATCGTCGAGGACGCACGCCGAGGCAAGAACATGTTCGCTTTGGGCATGCTGGCGTGGATCTACGACCGGGACACCGAGCTGATCCGCGCTCAGATCGCCCACCAGTTCCGAAAGAAAGGTGAAGAGGTCTACGAGCGAAACGTGCAGCTCATGGAACTCGGCTATCAGTGGTCCGAGAAGAACCTCGATTTCCGCATCGAGGTGCCGACGGTCAAGTGCGAGGTGCCGATGGTCGTCATGAACGGTAACGAGGCGATCGGCATGGGCGCCGTGGCGGCCGGCCTGGAGCTGTGCGCGATGTACCCGATCACGCCGGCCACGTCGGCTTCACACTACCTGGGCGAGGTGTTCGACCATTTCGGCGGTGTGGTCCACCAGGCGGAGGACGAGATCGCCGCCGTGGGCGTCGCCATCGGCGCCTCGTACGCCGGGAAGGTCGCCTTTACGGTCACCTCGGGCCCGGGCCTTTCGCTCAAGCAAGAGTTTCTGGGTCTCGCCGTGATGCTCGAGGTTCCGCTGGTCGCCGTCGATGTGCAGCGAGGCGGCCCGAGTACGGGGCTGCCCACCAAGGTCGAACAGTCGGATCTCCTGGCGGCGCTGTTCGGACAACACGGTGACTCGCCGCACGTCGTGCTTGCCCCGGCGACGATCGAAGAGTGCTTCCACGTCATGGTGACCGCGCGCCGGATCGCGGAAGCGTTTCGGCTTCCGGTCATCGTGCTCAGCGACGCCAACCTCGCCACGGGTGTGCAGCCGTTCCCGCGCCCGCGGCTCGACCCGCGCTGGCAACAGGCGCCGGTCAGCCTGAGCCCGATCGCCGAGGACAAGCCGCCTTACGACTGGGACCCGCAGACGGGCCTTTCCGAGCGCCGGGTGCCGGGCCAGCCCGGCGGCATGTACACGGCGACCGGCCTCTCGCACACCGAGCAGAGCACCGTGGCCTACGACCCGGAAAGCCATCAGCGGGGCTGCCAGATGAGGAGCCGAAAGCTGGCCGTTCTCCATCACACCCTCAAGCCGCCGGTCGTCCACGGCGACGAATCCGGCGACCTGTTGGTCGTGGGCTGGGGTAGCACGCGCGGGGCGATCGAGGAGGCCGTGGATCGGGCGCGTGCCGAGGGGCTGTCGGTGTCGTCGCTCCACCTGACCTTCCTGTCGCCTTTGCCGCCGGGACTGAAGGAGATATTCAGCCGGTTCGAGCGGGTGATGACGGTGGAGATCAACTACAGCGACGACCCGAAGGATCCGTTCATCACCGAAGGGAACCGGCGCTGGGCTCAGCTCTGTCTGTTGCTCCGGGCCCAGACGCTGGTGGACGTGGATTGCTGGTCGCGGGTGCCGGGTGAGCCGCTGCGGCCGGGTGTCATCTTGAAGGCGATTCGTGAGAGACTCGCGTTGGGAGTGGGGGTATGACGCACTACGGTTGTTCACTGTTGAGCTGCGGCATCATCGATGATCGCACCTTCGAGATGGAGGATTACCAGGGGGCGATCGCACGCTGGTGCCCGGGTTGCGGCGATCACAGCATTCTGACCGCGGCGCAGAGGCTTCTGGAGGAAGAGCAGCTGAAGCCCGAGGAGACCGTGTTCGTTTCGGGGATCGGCTGCTCCAGCCGCTTCCCGCACTACATGAAGACTTACGGGTTTCACGGCCTGCACGGTCGTGCGCTCCCGGTGGCCACGGGCATCAAGCTCGAGCGGCCTGAGCTTCATGTCTTCGCGGTGATGGGTGACGGCGACTGCTGCTCGATAGGCGCCGGCCACTGGCTGCATGCGATCCGGTACAATGTGGACATGGTCGCGCTCATGCTCGACAACAACATGTACGGGCTCACCAAGGGGCAGACGTCGCCGACAACGCCCGTGAGCTATCCGAGCAACACGCAGCCGCGCGGCAGCTACCTGATGCCGCTGAATCCGCTCTCGGCCACCCTGGGGGTGACGAACGCCTCTTTCGTGGCGCAGACGGCGGAGTGGATTCCAGCACATCTGTACGAGACGCTGAAGGCGGCCTATCACCACAGGGGCTTCGCTTTCGTCCGGATCCTTCAGCGGTGTCCGGTCTACACCGCATCGATCTACGACGAGGCGGTGAGGAAACCTGACGTGGTCGAGATGCTGGTTCACGACGACGGAATCCATGTGAAGGAGCTGGACGACATCTACAAGCATCGGCTCGTGCACGATCCCCGGGACCTCCACGGGGCGCGGCGCCTGGCGGAGACGACCGACCGGGTCCGGATCGGCATCTATTACCGAAACGAAGATTTGCCCCGCTATGAAGACATACGCCGGCTTCCCGCACACACGGCGGAGGAGCGGGTGAAGCTTTTGAACGAGGAGTTGGACCGCTATGCCGTCTGACCCGCGTAACGAAATAGCGATGCGTGCGCTGGCCGATCCGATCGAGCGGTATCGGTCGGCGGTGGTGAGTACCGTCGAAGAAGTCCGGGGCTACCTGGCACGTCACCGGCCCGGCGGCGAGTCGGTGAACGGCGGCGTCGCCGCCGGATTGGGTGAGTTTGCAGCGGGCCGCATCGATCTCGACCGTTTTGCCAAGTTGCTCAGCGACTCGGGACCGGAGGATCCCGAGAGGCTGCGCAAGGTGGAGAAGGCATTCGACATCCTGCGCGTCATCGCCGCGGGCGGCGACGATCTGTTTCAGGTGTCCGTGAAGTCGGGCACGGGTCTGCGCGATGCCGTGGCTCAGCGCTGGTCCGAGATCGGGCGCGCCTTCGCCGCCGCTCGTGTCGCCGCGATGGCGACCGGCGGGCGTCTGAACATGAACGGTGCGGAAAAGCTGCTCGAGCCTCTGCGCTTCGAGTTCTGGAACGACGCCGAGCGCCAGCTGGCGCCGCCGCTCGTGGTCGAAGTCGACGGCGCCGATCTGCGGGCGGGGGAGCTGGCGGAGTTCCTGGATGGCAACGTGAAGCTCGTTCTGGTGGTGCGCGGTGAGATGACGCCGGCCCCGCTCGTACGGCTGATCACGCCGTCGACCTTCGTGCTCCAAACCGCGGACGACACGGGCCTCGATCGATTCTCCGCCTTCGCCGGACCCGCCGTCGCGGCCCTGGTCTCCAAGGGTGCGGCCCGTTTCATCCACGATCCGTCGCGTGGCGCCGAGCCGTACCGGCGCCTCGAGCTGATTCACGTGCCCGAGACGGCGCCGAAGCGCCGGATTGGGGGCGCGAGCGTTCGACAGCAGCGTGACGAGCTGGAGATGCTCGTCTCGCTGGCACGCTCGTCGACCGAGACCCCGGTCGCGCCGGCGGCGGAGGTTACCGAGGCGGTCGCCCCGGCAGCCGCCGAGGACCCGGTAAACAAGTTGGCGGCGTGGCTGCTCAGCCAGGCTGACCTGACCGAACTCGAGTAGCCATGAGCCTCGAATCAATCGCGATCTCGGTACTGATCCTCGGTGGCGTCGCCATCGTGTTCGCCGTGTTGATCGCGGTGGCCAACAAGAAGTTCCGGGTGTGGGAAGACCCGCGCATCGATGCCGTGGTCGAGCTGCTGCCGGGCTCGAACTGCGGAGCCTGCGGCTCGGCGGGCTGCCGGGTGTTTGCCGAGGAGCTGGTCGCCGGCGAGCGGCAGCCGGCCCAGTGCACGCAGCTTGGCCAGGCCGACGTCATCGACATCGCCGACTACCTCGGTGTGGAGGCCGGCGCGGCGGTGAAGCGGGTGGCCCGGCTGCTGTGTGCGGGCGGCTCCCATGTCGCGGCACGGAACGCGGAGTACATCGGTCTGGAAACGTGCGGTGCCGCCGCGGCGGTGGCGGCGGGTGGAAAGGGTTGCCCCTGGTCCTGCCTGGGCCTGGCCGACTGTGAGCGCGTCTGCGACTACGACGCGATCTTCATGAACCGTCACGGTCTGCCGGTGGTCATACCGGAGCGCTGCACGGCGTGCAATGACTGCGTAGAAGTCTGCCCGCGAGACCTGTTCACGATTATGCCCCTCGACCACAAGCTGATCGTTCAGTGCAAGAGCTTGCTCGAGGGGGACGAAGCGGAGGAGCTGTGCAAGGTCGCCTGCACCGGTTGCGGGCTCTGCGCACAGGACGCCGCGCCCGGCCTGATCGAGATGAAAGACGGCCTGGCGGTCATCGATTACAGCAAGAACGAACTGGCCGACCCGAGCGCGATAGTGCGCTGCCCGACGGGCGCCATCATCTGGCTGGAAGGTCAGCAGTTCGTCGAAACGCCCCAACCTGCGCGGAGTGAAGTCGCATGAAACTGAGGAGAGAGAAGGCGAAGCCCGTGTCGGCCAAATATCCCGGAACCCGCATGGCGTTGGACGGAAGCGAGGCGGTCGTCGCGATGGAGACGGCGGGAAGCGAGGGTGCCGGCGCCTACCCGATCACGCCATCCACCCAGATGGGCGAGGGGTGGGCGGCCGCCGTGGCGGCGGGCGTGCTGAACGTGAACGGCCGCAAGCTCATCTTCTTCGAGCCCGAGGGCGAACACGCGGCCGCGGCCGTTACCGCGGGGATGAGCATGACGGGCCTGCGCGCCACGAACTTCTCGAGTGGCCAGGGCATCGCCTACATGCACGAGTCGCTGTACGCGGCCGTGGGGAAGCGCCTGACCTACGTGCTCAACATCGCCTGCCGGGCGATGACCAAGCACGCGCTGAACG
>CAYGAJ010000073.1:0-10617 GCA_964347815.1 uncultured Gemmatimonadota bacterium
GTCCTCGCCGGGGTAACGGGCATAGCCGTCAACCACCAGGTCCTGATACATGCGGTACGGCCCGGAGCGCTTCGGATTCGTATAGCCGTACAGACCCACCACCGGCGTTTCCAACGCCCGAGCGACATGCAGCGGTCCAGTGTCGGGGCTGACCAGTAGGTCGGCGCCATCCACCAGATAGATCAGCCTCCGCAAATCGTCACCTAGCTCGTTCAGCGGCCGAGCCCGCGTCCGTCGCATCACCTCGGCGGCCGCCGCCCGTTCCCGCGGCGCTGGGCCGCCGATGAGCACGGTCTGAAAGCCGTAGTCGCTCTCGATGATCTCGAGCAAGCGGGCGTAGCGTTCGGATGGCCAATCTTTGTCCGGCTTGCTGCTTCCAACGACGACGGCACACACGGGCCGCTCGACGCGTTCGAAGAAACGCCGCTGTCGTTCGCGCTCCTCCTCTGTGATGACGATCCCCCACTCGACCGGCTCGGGCTCGATGCCCAAGTATCTGAGGAATTCGAAGTACTGGTCTTGCACGTGCTGGTTGGCGTGGGGTGGAATGCGGTGCGTCGTGAAGAGCCAGTTCAGGTCGCGGGCGCGAGCCCGATCGAAGCCCAGCTTGACCGGCGATTGCGCAAAGGAGGTCAGCAGGCCCGCCTTGAAGTAGACCTGCAGGTCGATCACGAGATCGAAGGGGCGATGGCGCAGCTCGCGCCGGGCCCGCAGAAACTCTCTTGCGGCCCGCGGTCCGCGCCGGCGGTGAAAGATGATGAACTCGTCAATGGCGGGGTGGTTGTGTACGAGCCTGTGGGGAACCGGCTGGATCGCCCAAACGAGCTGCATCGACGGCACGGCGCGCTTGAGGGCGTTCGCCACCGGAAGCACGTGCACGGCGTCGCCGATGGCGCTGAGCATAACGATGGCGACCCGCGGGCGCGGGCCCTGCAAGGCGGGGCTCAGCACCGCCCCGACCCGGCGTCGACGTAGCGGCTGACGGCGCGTTCCACCTTTTCGAGGACGGCCTCGACGCTGATCAGGTCCATCCGTCCGCTTCGGCCTCCGGCACGCGCGGGGTGCGGGCGCTCTATCGGTCCTTCGTAGGCACGCCCGTCCGCCTCGTAATTGTAGCGATCGATGGCGAGATCCTCGAAGGCACGATACGGGCCGGCGCGGCGTGGGTCGGTGTGGCCGTAAAGGCCAATGACCGGCGTTCCCAGGGCGCGGGCGATGTGGAGCGGTCCTGTGTCCGGCGCGACGAGCAGGTCGCAACCGTCGAGCAGATAGACCAGGCGGCGTAGATTCGGACCCAGCGCCCACACGGCGTTTGCCTCGGTGCCCGCCGCCACGACGCGGGCGCGCTCCTGCTCGCGTTCGCCCGGGCCGCCCAGCAAGAGCACCCGGAACCCAAAGTCCCGGTCGAGCGCGGTGGCCAGCCGGGCGAAGCGCTCAGGCGGCCAGTCTTTGGGGGGCATCGCCGAGGTCGCGACGATCGCCGCAACGCGCCGGGCGTCGAGGTTGCGGAAGAACTCGGCCTGAGCCTCTCGCTCCTCGTCGGTTATGACGATCCGCCACTCGATCGGCTCGGACTTCACCCCCAGGTACTCGAGAAACTCCAGGTACATCTCCTGCCGGTGACGGGGGCCCTGTGGCGGCAGGCGCCGGTTGGCGAGCAACCAGACGAGATCGTTGGCGCGATCGCGCCCGTAGCCCAGCTTGACCGGCGCCCGTGCGAAGAACGTCGGGATAGCCGACTTGAAGTAGATGCCACAATTCAGCACCACGTCGAAGCGCTGGCCGCGAAGCGCGCGGCGCAGCGCCCGCACGTCCGTCAGCCCGCGCTTCCGGTCGAAGCGGATCACCTCGTCGACGGCCCCGTGCGGCTCCAGCAGCGGCGCCGGCGACCGCTCGACGATCCAGGTGATGCGCCGCTGAGGATCGTCCCGCTTCAGCGCGTTGACCAGCGGAAGGCCGTGTACCACATCGCCGATGCCGCTCGGCAGCACCAGACAGACGCGGCGGCTAGGAAAGGAGCGCTCGCTCATCCTGTTCGTGGAACCAGGCGACGAAGCGTCGCAGGCCGTCCTCGATCGACACGGCCGGCTCGTAGCCGAGGACGGCCCGCGCCCGGCTGATGTCCGCCCAGGTGCGCGGCACATCGCCGGGCTGCTCCGGCAACCACTCGATCGCAGGCTCCAAGCCCAACGCTTCGCCCAGCAGGCCCACTAGCCGGTTGACCGTGATCGGCCCGTCGGCACCGATGTTGATCACGTCGAAGCCGGTGCCGCCGGTTGGAGCCACGACCCGGCCCAGAGCCCGAGACATGGCGTCTACCGTGTCGTCAACATACGTGTAGTCACGCAGGGCGCTGCCGTCGCCGTATACGGGCACCGGCCGCCCTTCCGCCATCAGGCGTGCGAACTTGTGGATCGCCAGATCGGGACGCTGCCGTGGACCGTAGACGGTGAACAACCGCAGGCACAAGCACGAGATGCCGTATAGGTGCGAATAAGAGTGGCACAGCAGCTCGCCGGCGCGCTTTGTCGCCGCGTACGGCGAGACGGGATGGTCGGCATCATCTTCTTCGGAGAAGGCGCGGCCCTCGCCGCGCACTCCGTACACTGAAGACGAAGAGGCGAAGACCAGAGCGCTCGTGCCGGCGTCACGCATCGCCTCGAGCAGCCGCACCGTACCCAACACGTTCGCTTCGTAGTAGGCCGCCGGCTCGCTCATCGAAGGGCGGACCCCGGCTTTCGCCGCCAGATGGATCACCGCGTCGGGCCGCAAGTCGGCGAATAGGCGTCCGAGCAACTCCGCGTCACGAAGATCGCCCTCCACGAACCGGAAATCCGGCCGGCCGCGGGCGCGGTCCAGGTTCGCCTCCTTAGTCGACCTGCCGTAAAAAGGATCGAAGTTGTCGAGGCCGCCCACGACGTGTCCGTCGTCCAGCAGGCGTTCCGCTAGATGTGATCCGATGAAGCCGGCGGCGCCGGTGACCAGCACGCGCCGGACGGGCTTGTCGTCTGCCGTCATCAGAGGTTGGGTTGAGGTTCCGTGTCGCGCCGGCGCCCACCTGGGCCGGCGCGCGAACGCGCGAACGGCGAGAAAGTATAAGCCCGAACAGCAGCCCGGAGAAGCTGACGCCCCCGGGGCCGGGCGGGCCGGCATGGCGGCGAACGCCGCTCGGCACCCTCCGCCGGGCCTCGTGCCGCCCTGTCGTCAAAAACGGCCCCGCTATATAATCCCCGGGTCATTCGCACAGCCCTTTGACACAAACCCCCGGAGCCAGTTGGCAAACGTCAGACGTCCTCCACTTCCGGAGCTGCAGCGGATCGCACGCACGTTGCGCCGCCACATCATCGAGACGACCACCCGGGCCGGTTCCGGCCACCCATCCAGCTCGGTCTCTATGGTCGAGATCCTCACCGCCCTCTACTTCGGCGGTGTTCTGCGCCACAAGCCCGAGCGGCCGGACTGGCCGGACCGTGACCGCTTCATCCTCAGCAAGGGCCACGGCTGTCCCGGACTTTACGCGGTCCTGGCGGAACGCGGGTATTTTCCGGTCAGTCGACTGGCCGAGCTGAGGGAGATCGGCAGCCCGCTCGAGGGCCACCCCAACATGACCCGGCTTGCCGGCATCGAGGCCTCGACCGGCTCGCTGGGCCAGGGCCTTTCCATCGGCATCGGTCACGCCCTGGCCGCGCGGCTCGACGGGCGTGACTATCGGGTCTACGTCATGATCGGCGATGGCGAGTCACAAGAGGGTCAGGTCTGGGAGGCGGCGATGAGCGCGGACAAATACGCGCTCGACAACCTCACGGCGATCTGCGACCTGAATCGCTTCCAACAGACCGGCGCGCTGGGTGACGTGCAGCCCGCGCTGGAGCCCATCAAACAAAAATGGGAAGCGTTCGGCTGGCACGCGGTGGAGATCGATGGGCACGACTACGATCAGATCTTCAACGCCCTCGACGCGGTGCGGAAAGTCAGAGGCAAGCCGCAGATCATCATCGCCCACACGGTCAAAGGCAAAGGCATACGTATCATCGAAGAAGAGAAGGAAGGCAACCGAAAGCACGGCGTCCCACTGACGGAAGAGGAGGCGAAAGTCGCCCTGGCAGAGCTGGGAACCGACTGAGCCGCGAAGCGCCGAACCCCAGAGCCGCGAGCCGGCGCGGGAACAGTACCGCAGAAGCGACCACCGACGGAGTCAGACGACGGATGCATGTAAACGCGAGTGCCGACACGGAGAGAATGATCGAGTTGAAAATTGGGCCCGCGACCCGGGACGCCTTCGGAAAAGCGCTCTTGCAGCTCGGAAAAGAGGATCCGGAGCTGGTGGTGGTGGATGCCGACGTCTCCAACTCCACGCGCACCGAGTACTTCGGCAAGGAATACCCGGATCGATTCTTCCAAGTCGGTATCGCCGAATCCAACCTGGTCGGTATCGCCAGCGGGTTGGCCGCCTCCGGCAAACACACCTGGATCGCCAGCTTCGCCTGCTTCATGATGTGCAACGCTTTCGACCAGCTCCGCATGTCGGTGGCCTTCCCGAAGGTCCCCGTCAAGGTGGCCGGAAGCCACAGCGGCATCTCCATCGGCCAGGACGGACCCTCGCAGATGGGCATCGAGGATGTATCGCTCGCGGCGGCGCTTCCTGGATTCGCGGTGGTGGTCCCGGCCGACGGGCCCAGCGCCGAGGCGGCGACGCGGGCACTGCACCGGTGGGAGGGACCAGCCTACCTGCGGCTCGGGCGGCCCAAGGTCCCGATCATCTACGACGACGTCTCGCGTCTAAACGAGTTCACGGTCGGGCGCGCCATCGCGGTGCGCGACGGCGGTGACGTCACCCTGGTCGCCAACGGAATCATGGTAGCGGCCGCGCTCGAGGCCGCCGAGACGCTCGCGTCCCAGGGCGTCGACGCTCGCGTCATCGACTGCCATACCGTCAAGCCCATCGATCAGGAAGCCCTCACCCGCGCCGCCCGTGAGACGGGCGCTCTCGTCGTGTGCGAGGAGCACATGGCGGCCGGCGGACTGGGCTCCGCCGTCGCTTACGCCGTGGCCCGGCATCGGCCGGCTCCGATCGAGTACGTGAACCTGGGCGACACGTACGCCGAATCGGGATCGCCCGAGGCGCTGATGGAGAAGTACGGCCTCACGGCGACGGATGTCGTGGCGGCGGCGACGCGAGTGCTGAAGCGCAAGCCGAAGCGGTAGACTTCCACCCGGTCGCGAGCGACCGCTCGCGCGCACTCCGGTCTCCAAGCTAAGCACGCGCCTGCGTGCGCACGCCGTAGCGCTGCGTCGCGTAGCCGACGATGATCCAGGACGCTTCCCGGCAACGATCTGCCAATAGTAGTGGCTGGTCCTCTGCATCCGGCATCAAAGCGATCAAGAACGCGAAGAAGGCGCCCACCAGCGGACCGAAGAGGATGCCCAGAGCCAGCGAGTCGACCTTCTTGGCGAACCGCCGATCAGCACACCCACGATCGGACCACGTCGGTCGCTTTAACACCGCACTGGAACGATCGCCAAAGTGGCCGGCTCGTGGCAGAAGTCTTAATTTGAATCAGTCGGCGGGCGCTGAATGCCGGCGAACCGTCAACGCTTATGCCAAAGCTCCTGACATAGCGGGAGGAGGCCGTGCCCGTCAGCCATTATGTCGATAAAGAGCTGGGTATTCTCGTCGTCGTCCGTGAGGGACAGACCAGCGGCGATGAGGAAGAAGACAGCTTCCGCGCACGCAAGAGCGATCCGGCGTTGGCGCCGGGGCTACCGGTGCTGGTCGACAGTCGCAAGGTGGATCCAGCCGATTCCATCGAGACGATACGTCACGTGGCCGCCATCATTCAGAACAACGCCCTGAAGCTCCGTTGCGGCCGCACCGCGCTGCTCGTGGGGAGCGACGTTGAGTACGGGATGGCCCGGATGTTCATGGCGCTGACCGAGCCGATCCATCCCCACACGGCTGTATTCCGCGACTATGACGAAGCCCTGACGTGGTTGCTGGAGGGGCAGAAGGTCCCGGGGCTTGTGGCCACTCCCAGCTCCGGCACTTGACCGAGGTGGACATGGCTGGGCGCCGATCAGCGTCCCAGCGATCAGCCGGGACCGCTCAGATCGAGCGGGCGGGTCCCAGCCCGTCCTTCAGGAAGATCGCAGACTGATCGCCGTAGTAGATGAGCCGTGCCCCCTGGCGGAACTCGAATTCGTAGCGGATCACCAACCGACGTTTGCCCGCGTGTGACTGCAACTCGCGCGACAGCAGTTCGAGGGGCGGTCCGATCTCTGCCAGCTCTTTGAAGTCGGCGCGATGGATGCGGTATCCGAATCCGGTCCAGCCTTCGTCCCAGCGGCAGCCGTAAAAGAACCAGGCGTGCAGGCAACCGAGGTTGCCCGTCATCGTGATGAGGTCTCCGCCCGCGACGTGCGCGGGGTGCCCCGGGCCGACTCGCTGCTGGCGGGTGTAGGCCAGTCCCCCGGTCGTGTCGACCCGGGCCCGAATCTCGCGGCGCTCGGTGTTCAGTTCGATCACTTCGTCGACGAGGAACGCCGACTCGCGATACATGAAGGTCTCGAGAAACCGTCGGATCTCTCTGGGATCGTAGGGGCCGGGTATTTCCTTAACCACGAGCAAACGCTCCCCGGGGTCGGTGCCAGGTCGGCGGTGAGCCGCTCAACCTACTCGCCGGGCCGCCGCGCAGCCAAGCGTCGCCCCGGGCGGAGACGGAGAGAGCTGCGGGGCGGGGGCGGCCGGCCGGCCGGGCCCGCTGGAGCTCACCCCACCCGCGCGTACAGCGAGACCTGCCAGGCCAAAGTGTTGCGGTGAAAGACGCGCTCCAATCCGGCCGCCGCGAGCAGCTGGTGAACCGCCCCGGTCGAGTGGACGAAGGTGCGAAAGGAGCTGCCCCGAAGCCGACGGAGCGCGTTCTGCACGGCGACCACAGCTCTGACTTCCCAGCGTGCCCGCGGCAGGCTCAGGGCATACAAACGGCGGCACTTGGCCGCCGAAGACGTTACCAGACGCTCGTAGTCAGGGTAGCAGCAGACGACGCGGTCGAGCGTGACCACATCGGCACCCGGCACCGTTTCAGCTAGCTCGACGAAGTCACCGTGAACGAAGCGCATGCGATCGCCATGCGCGCGCCGTTCGGACTCCGACTCGGCCTGTGCGATGTAAGCCGTTGCGGCCTCGACCAGCATCGCCTCGGCTGCGCCCGCAGCGAGCAGCTCGTGTGCGATGACACCGACGCCGCCGCCGATATCGAGCAATGTTACCGAAGCCACTTTGCGCGATCGGATAGCGTCAAGCAGAATCGCAGTCGTCTTGTCCGGACCCTTGCGTCGATATCGCCGCAGGTCCTTTTCCGCGACCGCCACGCCAAATTGCTCCTCTACGGCGCGACAGTGACAACAGCCTCCTGCCATTTCACTCGTTCCCTTTACGATAGAGGCCGTTCACCGTAACCCTCCGCCCGGTTTCGGTCGGCACCTCGACAGTCTCAGTGATGGCCGCCGGCGTTAGTCCGTGGCGAGCCACTTCAACGTCCAGATCTTCCGCTTCCAGCAAGTACATGCGACCGGATTCGAATCCCTCGTACACGTGCGGCGCGCGCGCAACGGGCCGTAAACCCTCACCTCGAGGATCCGAGCGGGGACTGAAGCTCGCCACCAGGGCCAGGCCTCCGGGTACGAGAACGCGCGCCGTCTCGCTCAAAGCTCGATCCCACTCCTCGCGGCACGTGGCGCTGTGGTACACGCCGAGGGCGACGACCAGGTGAAACGTGCCGGAGTCGAACTCCTCCAGACGCTCCATCCGTCCCAACCGCACGCGCTTCTTCGTCGCGTCCAGGCCCAGCACAAGCGCGACCCGCGAGCGCGTTCGTTCCACCATAGCTCTGGACGAGTCTATGGCGTGAACGTCGAACCCGCGCTCGGCGAGCACGACCGTGTTGCGGCCGCCGGCACAGCCGAGGTCGAGCACCCGCACGGCGGTAGGATCGGAATACGATTCGATCAGTCGTAGGAGCCGCTGATCCGGCTCGCGGCCGGCGAACCGGTCGACCTGTTCCGAGCGCTCCCAGAAAAGCGAAGGGTCTTCCACGATCTCGCGACTCCTCGGCTGCACGGTCCCTGCGGGATCAGCCGCCTTCGCGGAGCAACCGGGCTGCCATCGGCCAGCGGCCGTTCAGGAACTCGTCGATCGCCGAGAGGACCAGGTCGGGTTGCTCGACAAAGGGCATGTGAGCGGAACCGTCGACCACCAGCAAGCGCCCGTCCGCCCACGCCGCCGCCCACTCGCGCCCGCCCTCGAAGGCTGCGTTGCGATCCTTGGTGCCGTGGACGGTCAGCACAGGCAGGTCGAGGCCCGACACCGCCTCTCTCAGGTCGTAATCGCCGAAGGACGCGATCTTGGCCGAGAAATGCGCCTGCAGCTCGTGCAGCCACTCGTTGGGGAGATCCGCGGGCGGCATCTCGTACAGTGACATCTTCGTCGTGTCACCGAACAGCGCCGGTTTGTGAACCGCCCAAAACTCCCGGTAGAAGCGCTGTGGCTCGTTTTCCATGACACCCGCGGCGGCCAGCTTCTCGAGCCTTTCCAGGCCGTCGGCACTCAACGCCTCGTCGTACGCCTGCATGGCCGCCTGCAGGTACGGCGGGTTGGCGCGCGGCGGGATCGGCCCGATCTGCACGAGCCGCTCGACGCGCTCCGGGTGCCGAATCGTGTACATCGCCACCATGGCGCCCAGGTACGACCAGCCGATCAAGCTCACGCGCTCGTACCCGAAATGCACACGGACGGCTTCCAGGTCCTCGATGTCCTGTTGGATGCCGACGCGGGTCGTGTCGGGGACCGGATCCGACCGACCGCGATCGCGCATGTCGTAGAAGACGAGCGTCCGCCCTTCTGCCAGATCGGCCAAAGCGTCCTCGAGAAGGAAGCCGGCAGGGATGATCACCTTTTGCGGCCCGTCTCCGAGCAGGCGGTAGTACAATCCGATGCCCTCGCCGACCACGAGCTTCCCTTCCTCGACAACCAGGCTCAATCCCTCGGCCGACTCACCTTCCCCGCCATCCGCCGCGCACGCGGCGACCGCGACCGACAGCCCGATCGCAAGTATCCAGCGCATGTGTCTGCACCCTTTCACGAGTCACGGCCGTAACCACGGTTTCTAATTTGGACGCCCAAACCTCGGATTCGGTGCCACGGCAGCCATGAACGGCGACGCTGAACAGAACCCACACCGGTGACACCAAGCCGGGCCCGAGCGCTCATTCGACCCGGCCATGATAAAGCACCATCACGCCCAAGTCACCATGAGAACCGGGGCACTGCCCCGCGGCGATACGGCCGTGACCCGCCCACCATCGACGATGACGCACCTCTCGAGGATCCGCCTCTCGTCACCTGTCGAGCTTCCCGTTCGGACAGTATAATGTGGTGCTCGAACCACGCTCCCAACACAAAGCAATGGCGAATGCCGACCTCATGTCCGCTCGGTGCCCGATTCTCATGAACCGTTACCCCGCCAGCCCGGCGGCGCGGGCAAGGCCCTAGCCCCGCACGATGGCCTGGCAATTCTTCTGGGACCTGGTGCTCGTTGGGATCGTGGTGCTCATCGCCACGCGCGTCGGTGCGTTACTCGAACGGGACAAACGCCTGTCGGGCCCGATCAAGTGGGCCGTTCTCATCGGCATCGTCCTCGCCGCCGCGCTCCTGCTCTCACTGTTTCGGCTCGTGGAACCGCTCGACTGACCTGTAGCATCGACGCAAGATTCAAGACCAGAACATGACTCGCTCCGACCTCGACCCCCCTCCTCGCCGCGCCGAAGGACCGTCTCGATCCGCAATCGCGTCGGGCACAACCTCAGTCTATGTTAGCAGCGGAGGAAACATGACCGCTTCTCCTGCTAGTCGGAAACTGCGGCGCTACGCCGGCCGTACGCTGGCGCCACGCAGCAGCGTCCCTATGATCTTTGTACTTCTGGTTACATTCAGCTCGGTCCTTCGGGCGCAGGAGCCTGGAGCGTCCGAGCTCGCCCAAAAGGTGGACGCGCTTTTCGCCGAGTGGGACAAGACCAGCTCGCCCGGCTGTGCCCTCGGCGTGATCGAGGACGGTGAGTTCATTTATCGCCGCGGCTACGGCATGGCGAACCTGGAGCACGGCGTGCCCATCCGCTCGAGCTCGGTTTTCTACATCGCCTCGACGTCCAAACAGTTTGTGGCGGCGAGCATCATATTGGCGGCCGAGCAGGGCCACCTTTCCCTGGACGATGACATCCGCCTTCACGTGCCGGAGCTGCCGGACTACGGTGACAAGATCACCATCCGCCACCTGCTGAATCACACCAGTGGCCTTCGGGATTACCTGACGCTCTGGGCGCTGGCCGGCGAGGAGTTCGCCAACATTCACGAGCAGGAGGAGGCCGTGGCGCTGATCGCGCGTCAGAAGCGGCTCAACTTCAAGCCCGGCTCAGAGTATCTCTATAGCAACTCCGGCTTTTTCTTGCTGGCCGTGATCCTCGAGCGCGCCACCGGGAAGACGCTACGCGAATTCGCACACGAGAACATTTTCGCGCCGCTCGGGATGACGCACAGCCATTTCCACGACGATCACACGCACATAT
>CAYGAJ010000074.1:0-6008 GCA_964347815.1 uncultured Gemmatimonadota bacterium
GACACGTCGAAGCGCCGCGGCCCGCTCGTGGCCAAGACCGGTCGCGGCCTCAGCCCGGAGGAGTTCGCCTCTCGCGTGGCCGCGGGGCGCTTGGGCCACGTCGGCCTGGAAGCTTCGGCCCAGCTGGTGGCGCGTGCACTGGGCTGGCCCACGCGAGACCTGAAGGCGTCGATCGAACCGGTGATCGCCGACGATGGCATGGTGGACGGCTTGCACCAACAGGTGGTGCTTACGACACCGGAGGGCGGCGTGCTCGACTTCGACCTGGTGATGGCCTGGAAGGTGGATGAACCGGGCGACGCGATCCACGTGCACGGCTCTCCCGAGATGCGCGTCGCGATCGCGGGTGGTTACCACGGCGACGAGGGGACGACGGCCGAGGTGGTGAATGCGATCGGCTGTTACAACCAGACGCCGCCTGGCTTCTACACCTCGATCGATCTGCCGCTGGGGTACAGCTAGGTCGGCCGCGCAAAACACGACGCTGCGACCTGATCAACTCCGTGTGTGTCGCGCGGCTCGGCCGGGTTTTCGTTTCGCCTCCGAGGTGTCATGACGAACGCTGACCGACTGGTGGCCGCTCCCGTGCGTGAGCGCCTATTGCGTTTGCGACGCGACATCCACCGGCACCCCGAGCTGGCGTTTGAGGAAGAGCGGACGGCGGCTCGGCTGTTCGACGAGCTGGCGACGCTCGATCCCGTCTCACTCCAGCGCGTCGCCGGCACCGGCGTCATCGCTCGGATCCGGGGCGAGGATCCGGCCGCCCCCGTGGTCGCCGTCCGCGGCGACATCGATGCGTTGCCAATCCAGGAAGAGACCGGCCTGGATTTCAGCTCCGAGAGCCCGGGGGTGATGCACGCCTGCGGGCACGACGTACACGCAAGCTGGGCCGTGGGTGCCGCTTACTTGCTGAGCGAGCGTCCGGCGCGAGGTGACGTGCTGGTGGTGTTGCAGCCGGCGGAGGAGACGGGACAGGGCGCCGAGGCGGTCCTGGAGAGCGGTGGCCTCGATCCGGCCGTCGCGATCTTCGGGGCGCACGTGGACCGTCGCTTCGAAGTCGGCCGGGTCGTCGTACAATCCGGCCCTTTGGCCGCGGCGGCCGACAGCTTCGTCATCGAGCTGAAGGGCCGTGGCGCTCACGGCGCGCGGCCCCATGAGGGCACCGATCCGATCGTGGGCGCCGCCGCTCTCGTCGGGGCGTTGCAGACGATCGTGTCCCGTCGCTTGAGCCCGGGCACGCCGGCCGTCGTTTCCGTCGGCGTTCTGCGGGCCGGGACCGCGCCCAACATCATCCCCGAGCGCGCGTACCTCGAAGGTACCCTCCGCGCGCTCGACCCCGGAACCCGGGAACTCCTCCATCGCGAGGTCGGCCGTATCGTCGAGGCGGTGGCCGAGGCCCATGGCCTCGAGGCGCACGTGCAGCTCGAGCTGGGGCCGCCTCCCGTGATCAACGCAGACGAACCGGTGAGCTGGGCGCGCGAAGCCGTGGCCGCGCTACTGGGCGAGGGAGCCGCGGTGCCGCTCGGCTCGCAAAACATGGCGGGCGAAGATTTCGCCTTCTATCTGGATAGAATGACCGGCTGCTTCCTGCGGGTCGGGGCCCGCGAGCCGGGCGGTGAGTTCATCCCGGTGCACACGTCGCGATTCTATGCAGCGGAGGAGAGCATCCTCGTCGGCTCGGCGGTGCTCGCCGAGACCGCACGCATCGCTTCCAGTCGGCTCGCGGCGGCGAGCTAGCCCGGATCGACAGCCTCTACTTCTTCAGCTTGTGCAGGAACTTGCTCCGCGCCTTGGCGACCTTGGGCGCGATCACGACCGCGCAGTAGCTCTGCTCGGGGTTTCGGCGAAAGTAGTCCCGGTGATACCCCTCGGCCGGATAGAACGCTTCAAGCGGTGTCACTTCGGTCACGATCGGCGCGTCCCAGAGCCCGGCGCCGTTCAATCCGGCGATGACTTCTTCGGCGGTGGCCTTTTGCTGCTCGTCATGGTAAAAGATGGCCGAGCGATACTGCGTGCCGACGTCGGGACCCTGCCGATTGAAAGTGGTCGGGTCGTGGATCGTAAAGAAGACTTCGAGCAAATCACGGAACGTGATCTGCTCAGGATCGTAAGTGATCTGGACCACCTCGGCGTGCCCGGTCTTGCCCGTGCACACCTGCTGATAGGTCGGGTTGGAGACCGAGCCTCCGGCATAACCTGAATCGACGTGTTCCACCCCACGCAAGTCGTCGTAGACCGCTTCCAGACACCAGAAGCAGCCGCCGGCGAGCGTCGCGACCTCCCTGTGATCGGCAGACATCTTATCGGCTGACATGCTCTCCTTCTCGTCTTGGGTTTTGGCTTCAAACTCCGAACGTGCCTCGCAGGTTCCATCGCATCGCCGACATGCTAGCCTTTACCGCGGTCGATGCGCCAGCGACGAAAGATCCGCGCTCCCTCGGCTCAAGCCGGAACACCTCTCCCTCGGCGGCCGGGCGTTGCACCCGCTTGCGCCGATGAGTTAAATACGAGGCTCGCAGACAAGTGAAAGGAAACAACTGTTCAGCTTCCTGCGGAACGCCTTCGGAGGAGGGTTGAAGTCTTGACGGAACTTCTTCAGTGGACCTATCTGGGCAACACCGTGCAGACTTGGTTGATCGCTGCGGCGATCTTCTTGCTCACCCTGATCGTGTTTCGGGTGCTCCGGGGCATTCTGGAGCGGCGGCTCAGGAGATTGGCGGAGCGGACCAAGACCGATCTGGACGATCTTGTCCTCGATCTGGTGCAAAAGACGCGGTTCTTCTTCCCCTTCATCATCGCGCTGTACGCCGGCGTGCAGCCGCTGGCGCTTCCGCCGACGGGCGACAAGGTTTTCCGCGGCGTGATGGTCGTCGGGTTCTTGCTGCAAGCCGCGCTCTGGGGCAACGCGGTGATCTCGTTCTGGATCACCCGCTACATGCAAGCGAGGATGGAGGAGGACGCCGCGGCCGCCACGAGCATCGGCGCGCTCCGCTTCGTCGGCAAGCTTTTGCTCTGGACCTTCGTCCTGCTGCTCGCCCTCGACAATTTGGGCATCGACGTCACCGCCCTGGTGACCGGGCTCGGCGTCGGCGGTATCGCCGTGGCGTTGGCGCTGCAAAACGTGCTGGGTGACCTGTTCGCATCGCTGTCGATCGTCCTCGACAAGCCGTTCGTGATCGGTGACTTCATCATCGTCGGCGAGTTCCCGGGCACGGTCGAGCACATCGGACTGAAGACCACGCGGGTGCGCAGCCTGTCCGGCGAGCAGCTGGTGTTCTCGAACTCCGATCTGCTCGGCAGCCGAATCCGCAACTACAAGCGGATGGCCGAGCGTCGGATCCTCTTTTCCTTCGGGGTGATCTATCAGACGCCCTACGAGAAACTGGCCCGGATCCCGGGCATGGTGCGCGAGATCATCGAGGCGCAGGAGAGGGTACGGTTCGATCGGGCGCACTTCAAGGCGTACGGCGACTCGTCTCTCGACTTCGAGGTGGTGTACTTCATGCTGGTGCCCGAATACGGTGCCTACATGGACACGCAGCAGGCGATCAACCTCGAGCTGTACCGGCGCTTTCAGGAAGAGGGGATCGATTTCGCCTACCCGACGCGGACGCTGTACATCGAGAGCGAGCCCGCGGAGGTCGGAGCCGCCTGATTTCCGGCGGAGTCAAGTGAGAAGTCGGTGCGGGGCGGCGGCGGTGCCGTCTAGCGGACTTGATCGAGGGCCCGCTCGCCGCCCCAGCGCTCGACGATACGGTCGTCGTAGTCGTCGGCGGTTCGCGCCACGGCGATGACGGAGGCCTCCAGCTCCTTTTGGTCGCAGGTCGATCCGACGATGGAGTGCTCGAAGATGATGTCGCCATCGTCATCGATCCCGAACCCGCCGAAATGCATGCCGGCGTTCTCTTCCAGCAGGAATCGCATGAGATCGGGGCTGAGCTCGACGCCCGTCACCACGTAGGCGCGGGTGGTGATGATCGCATCGTCCTTGCCCCAGGGAAAGACGCCGACCTGCGCGAAAGCGGACCCGTGCATCACGCCGAGGATGGGCTGATCGGGCTTGCGGAGCACCGAGCCACCGAAGATCTCTCTTATCCACGGCGCCACTTTATCGAAACAACTTCGCTGTGCATCCGTCTGGAAATCCATCGCTGTGCCCCCCTGCCGGATTGGGTGCAGGCATCGGGCCTGCCGCGCCGGACACGATGGCCCCAATCCCGGCCGTCGGCAACCGGTGCGGCCGGCGCTGACGGCCGGGATCTTCAGTCGCGCGGTTTGATGTTCTGGTTCAGCCGAAACAGGTTCTGGGGATCGTACTTGGTCTTGAGGTCGACCAACCGCTCCCAGGTCGCTTGCGTGTACGCGTCGTGCACCCGCTCGGCGCCTTCATCGCTGATGAAGTTCACGTAGACGCTGCCGGCCGAGTAAGGTCGAAGCGCGTCGAACAGGTCGCGCGCCCAGCTTATGCACCTGCGGTCGTCGGCGGGGCTCTCCCAGCGCGTGTGCACGTTGATCAGGAATGGCGCATCCCGGTGTCCATACGCCGTTGCATCCGACGGAACGCGGCTCACGGCGCCCGCCAGGTGCGGGATGAAGATCTCGCAATGCGGCGACGGGAACTCTTCGGCGTACTCGAGGACCGTGTCGATCGCCCCGTCGTTGAGGTCGTTGAGGTTGCACGACTTCCAATAGTTACGCGCACCGGGCGCGTTCAACGGATCGAAGCCCTTCTGCCACCCCGTGAAGGAGGCGATCCCCACGTGCGCGCCAAGCGGCGCGCCGAACCTGCTGACCGGCTTGATCAGACGCTCGCCTTCCGACGCGTCGCCGACATGCAGAAACGCGATGATCAGCACGAGCTGGCCATGCACGGACTCGGGAAGGAAGGGAAGGGGAGGGGCGTGCCGCACCACCAACCAGACGGACAGCTCCTCCGGTGCGTCCGCCACGAAGTCACGGTGAAAGCGCATACAGTCGCGCGCCTTGGAGAAGGGCTGCACGATCAGCCCGGCGTACACCTGTGGACCGACCTCGTGAAGCCGGAAACGGAATGAGGTAGCGACGCCGAAGTTGCCGCCGCCGCCGCGGATGCCCCAGAACAGATCCGGGTTCTCGTCGGCGCTTGCCGTCAGCGTCTCTCCGTCGGCCGTGACGACGTCGGCGGAGATCAGGTTGTCGACACTCAGCCCGAACTTGCGGCTCAGCCATCCGAAGCCGCCGCCGAGCGTGAGTCCGGCCACCCCGGTGGTCGACACGATACCGCCCGGCGTCGCGAGCCCGTGCTTCTGGGTCGCCTTGTCCAGGTCGCCCAGCAGACACCCGGGCTCGACGCGCGCCTCGCGCCGCGCGGCGTCGACTTCGATCGACCTCATCGATGAGAGGTCGATCATCAAACCGCCCTGGCAAACCGCGTTGCCCGCGACATTGTGGCCGCCGCCCTTGACGGCGACGAGGATGTCGTGATAGCGGGCGAGGTTGACCGCGTGCGCGACGTCGCCCGCATCCCCACAGCGCGCGATCAGACCCGGACGGCGATTGATCATCCCGTTCCAGATCGTCCGGGCAGCGTCGTAGCCGTCGTCGCCCGGCAACAGGATCTCCCCCTGGAGACTGGCCCGGAACCCCGCAAGTGCCGCTTCATCGAGAAAGCCGGTCTCTCCGGAATTCGTCATGACCTGCACGGTCCTCATGCTGGTCTCCCTAGTCGTTCGGGTTGGGCAGGGCCGCAGCGCGGTCGAGCGGCCTTGCGTCGCCGTAATGTCGGAAAACGCAGCAGAATACGGCCCGGCCGGCCGAAATGAAAGGGCGAGGTTTCGGGCGTCGATTAGCGTCGAGCCCGCTTGTTGCGCGCGACTCTGGAAGGCGCCTATTATGGAGTCACCGTTCAAAACCAGCACCATCCAGTCGGAACACGGCCCGCTTCAGCCTTGTTCTTGTGAGCCCCAACCATTGGAGCAGTTCGTATGGTACTCACCCGCAGGCAATTCCTTCAATCGACGGTCGGCGCC
>CAYGAJ010000074.1:6108-10350 GCA_964347815.1 uncultured Gemmatimonadota bacterium
GGCGCGCCGCGTGCGTGGGGGCGGACCGGGCGCAGACCAGGGCAACCGTAGAACGGTCGTCGAGTTTCACCGAGGAGCCGAACCCTATTTCGGCACTCCATGCGTAGTCGCAGGGGTACCATGCAACGGACCCGCGGCAGTATTCGGAACGAGCCTCTCGCTCGACTGAGAGTTCTCGAGGAAGAGCGGCCGGAGTGGCGGACCTGGCTGCGTTTGCTCCGCGCCGCCGCCGGCGCGATCGATGCCGAATGGTTCTCTGCGGGCGCCGCGGCCGATCTTTCGCCACCCACAGAGCCCGGCGCGCCATTGCTTCACGTACACACGTTCCATGTCGCGGCGGAGCGGGTGAACGATCTGGTCACCCAGCTGTTGGCCATCACGTCGACACGGGGGAACGGGTCGCCGCCAACTGAACAGATGGCTTCAGGCGAGAGCTTGGGGCTGCTCGAGGCCGCGCTCCGTTTCGACGAGGATACGGTCGTGGCGCTGGCGGATCGCCTGAAGGTGTCTCCCGGCATCTTGCGTGCGGTGAGCGAGTTTCTCGTGCTGCCGCTGCTCCACGCTTCGGCGACCGAGCTGACGGATAAGCAACCGAAGCACTGGCCGTACGGATACTGCCCCGTGTGCGGCGCTCGACCGACCCTGGCCGAGCTTCGCGGGCTGGACCGCGCGCGGTTGCTGCGCTGCGGACGCTGCGGTGCCGGCTGGGAGATGGCCTGGTTGCGTTGTGTGCACTGCGGTGAACGAGATCCCAACAAGCTGGGCTCGCTGGTTCCGGAGAAGCACGCCGAGACGCAGAAGGTGGAGACGTGCGAGAGTTGTGGTGGGTATCTGAAGGTGCTGACGACGCTGGAGGCCAGCTCGCACCTGGACCTTCTGCTCCGAGATCTGGATACCGTGGACCTCGATCTCGTCGCGCTCGACCGCGGCTACTCGCGGCCGCCCGGCCCCGGCTTCGCGCTCGAGGTGGGTGTGGCCGATGCCGGATCCTCCGGCGGGTAGAGCCCGCAGCGCACCGTTGACCGCGACAGCAACGCCCAGGCCCGCCGAGATCTGCCGGCAGCTGCTCTCCGCTCTCGACGCGTCGGAGGGGCGGCGCCGCCAATGCAAACGCGATACCCGGCCCGACGCCATCGGCCTCGCGATCACGCGACGGCTGCTCGAGGTCGACGGTGGCGGCAGACCCGGAGCAGGAGGCCTACGAGGGGTGGCTGCTGCGGCAGACGAACTCGACGGCTGGGCTAGACGAACGGGCGCCGCGCGACGCGGCCGGGCCGGTGCGAGCGATGGCCCTCGACATCCTCGCCGAGTAGAGGCAGGCGCTCAGCTCGCCCGCGTTCCGTGAGTGGTTGCGGCAGGGCGCGGCGTCGGCGGACGCGGAGGAGGGAGGCGGGTGGGGGGGACGGGGATCGCGCGCCTCGACCTGCACGAATAGCATTACCGGCCGGCACTCAACGATTCCTAACCACCATAGAGTCGCTCGCAGCTATGGCGTTAACCGCCGAGGGAGGACGAACGTGCGCCAGCATGGCCCTAAGTCGATTGCAGCCGTCGGTCTCGGTCTGAGCATCGCGCTCGCTCCGGCGGCCCACGCCCAGGAGTGGGACATCACCGAAACACGGGCGCCGGAGGTCAGCGTTCTCGATTACACGGCGAGCGAGGGTACCCGGATCAGCCTCGATGTCGCGCCGGATGGCCGGACCCTCGTATTCGATCTCCTGGGCCATATCTACGAGATGCCCGCGTCGGGCGGAGAGGCCGAGCGCCTAACCGACGGCCGCTCCTGGAACATGCAGCCGAGGTACAGTCCCGACGGCCGCAAGATTGCCTTCACCTCGGATCGCAGCGGCAGCGACGACATCTGGGTTCTCGACCGGGCCAGCGGATCGCTCGAGAACATCTCCAAGATGGACCTCAACGTGTACCGACCCAACTGGTCCGCAGATGGCCGTCACATCTTCGGCGTCGCGAGAGACGAGAACGATTTCAAGGGGCTGCAGTTCAACCTGCTCGGAACCCACCAGGAACTTTACACGTCCTCCGACGGCCCGGTGAACAACTTCGTTGACGACCCCGAACGCGACCGCATCGTTTTCGAGCACATCGACCAGTCGCTCTACCCGTTCGGCTTCGATCCCTGGCAGCGTGTGAACGGCGGCGCGCGCATCAAGAGCTACGACAAAAAGACCGGCGTGGTCGCGTCGTTCATCGAGCGGCCGGGGGGAGCCTTCAACCCGACGCTTTCAACCGATGGCCGCCGACTCGCTTACATCCACCGCGACGATCAGGAGACCGTGCTGGTCGTTCACGAGCTGGAGGCGCGTAGGGAGCGTGTGCTGCTTCGCGGTCTGGACCGTGACCGTCAGGAGACGATGTTTTACTCCTACGGCGCTTTTCCGGGGATGGCCTGGAGCCGGGATGGCACGGAGATCATCCTCGGTACCGGTGGCAGAATTCACGCCGTGAACGTCGAGAGCGGCACGGATCGAATCGTGCCCTTCCAGGCGCCCGTGCACCGCGAGCTGGATCGGACGATCCGTTTCCCGATCGACATCCCGAGGGAACGGGCGACGACGCGACTGCATCGCTGGGGTCTACGAACCGATCGCGGAATCGTTTTCGAGGCGCTGGGCGACCTCTATCTCAAGTCGGGCGAGCGGCTGCGGAACTTCACTAACTCGACCGAACACGAAACAAGCCCAGTCTTCGACGCAAGAACCGGAACGCTGTACTTCGCCGCCTGGTCCGATGACGAGATGGGCGCGCTCTACTCGCGGCGCCTCGAGGCGCGACGCCCGGCACGCCTGACCACGTTCCCGTCGCAGTACGGCTCGCTCTCACTCGCGCCCGACGGTCGGCGCCTCGCCTTCGTACGAGGCACCGGCGAGCTGCACAACGGTGTGCGGCTTGCCCAGCAGACCCGTTTCGACCTGATCGTCCTGGCGATCGGTGGCGAGGAGCGCCGCGTGACCGAGATCTCCGCGCACTCTCTGGGCTACGGGAACTTCTCGGCCCGGCAGCCTCCCCACCTCACCTTCGAGCCCGGCGGCGAGGGTCTCTTCTTCACCGAATTCGTCAACGACACGCTGACGCTGAAGCGAATCCGGATCGATGGCACCGATGAGATGACGCTCTACCGCTTTCCCCATGCGGTCGCCGCGTCGCTTTCGCCCGACCTGCGCTGGATCGCCTTTCGCGAGTATCGACGCACTTACCTGACCCCGTACGAGTTCGTCGGCAACGCGGTGACGGTGAGCGCCGAGGACAAGCAGGGCTTCACCAAGCGGGTAGACCCGAGCGATGGCGACTACCTCCGCTGGTCGGCCGACGGTTCGAGCCTGTCGTGGACGCGCGGTGCGGCCTTCTACGAGAAGACGGTGGGCGAGATCTTGAACGGTGAGGCGAGCGCCCGGCGAATCGACCTGTCGTTCAGCTTCGACGTCTACGTTCCCCGGTCAAAGATCGCTCTGACCGGCGTCCGCGTGATCACCATGAACGACCGGCGCGAGGTGCTCGAGAACGCGACCGTGCTGATCGAGGGCGATGAGATCGTGGCCGTCGGCTCGGAAGTCGCCGTCCCGGGTGATGCCCGCGTGTTCGAGCTGCCGGGCCATACCGTGATCCCCGGCATCATCGACGCCCACGCCCATCCGGACCCCGATGTCTCGCCGCTCAACGTGATCGAGCAACGCCCGGCCAACCTGCAGGCGGAGCTCGCGTACGGCGTTACGACCGTCTACGAGGTCTACGGTCTGGTGGAGAAGGATGCCTGGGTCTCGGACATGATTCGCGCCGGAAAGATCATCGGCCCTCGGCATTTCTCCACCGGCCCGCCCATCTTCGGCGCCCGCCGCTTTCGTCCCCGCATGTACCGATCGGTGAAGTCGCTCGACGACGCACGCGACCACGCGCGCTTCAACAAAGACCACGGCGCGACGGCGCTGAAGGACTACGTGAACTTCACCCGGGTTCGGCGGCACCAGATCACCACCGCCGCCCGGGAGCTCGGTCTCAACGTGTTCGCCGAGTCGGCGGCCAATCCGGAGATGAACCTCACCCAGATCATCGACGGCCAGACCGGTATCGAGCACTCGATGGGTCTCACGCCCCTCTACGAGGATGTCGTCCGGATGTACGCGGCCAGCGAGGCCGGCATCACGCCGACGCTGCTGGTCGTCTACAACGGCCCCTCCGGTGAAGCGAACTTCCACCAGAACGAACGGCTGTGGGAGGACGAGAAGC
>CAYGAJ010000075.1:0-10260 GCA_964347815.1 uncultured Gemmatimonadota bacterium
ATCACCTTCGTCGTCGCCCTGACCCTCCTGGGCTTTCCCATCGCCCTGGTGCTGGCCTGGGCCTACGACATCACACGCCACGGCGTGGTGCGGACCGAGCCACTCGCCGACGAGACGACGCCTCACGGTCGCGCCGGGCGCAAGCCCGCCTTGATCGCCGTCGCCCTCGTCAGCCTGCTGACGGTCGCGGCAGGCTATTACATCCTGCCGAGACTCCCAGGATGGTGGAGCGTTTCCGCGGCGAGCGCGGAACGGGCGGACGCGCGAAAGCTGCTCGTCGTTCTCCCCTTCGTGAACCTCGGTGCGCCGGCCGATGAGTACTTCGCCGACGGCATTACCGAGGAGATCACGGCGCGCCTTGCGGGGGTGAAGGGTCTCGGTGTGATCGCCCGCACCACGGCGATCCAGTACAAGGATACCGACAAGACCGTCGCCGAGATCGGGGCGGATCTGGGCGTCGACTACGTCCTCGAGGGCACGGTGCGCTGGGAAAACGTACCGAACGGTCCAAGCCGGGTGCGTGTGACGCCGCAGCTCATCAAGGCGGCGGACGCCACCCATGTGTGGGCCGAGATCTATGAGGAGCCGATCGCCAGCGTTTTCCAGGTGCAATCGGAGATCGCCGAGAAGGTCGTCGGCGCTCTCGGTCTCACACTGGTCGAGCCGGATCGCCTGGCGCTCCAGAGCGAGCCCACCCGAAACCTCGAGGCGTACAGCTACTATCTGCTGGGCAATGACATCCTGCGGTCGAGCACCTCCCAGGCCGGTTCCCAGCAGGCACTGGAGATGTTCGAGCGCGCCATCGAGCTGGACCCGGGCTTCGAGCTCGCTCGCAAGAAGATCGCGGAAGCACACGCCAACGTGTACTGGGGCAACTTCAGAACGCTGATCGGCTTCCCCCAAGACGATGTCGATCGCGTGCTGGATCGCATCTCGCCGGAGACGTTCGGCGACGACAGCGCGGCCTATTTCCTGGCAAAGGCGACGCTGCTTCGTCGTGCGGACCGCCGCGTTGACGGTCAAGCTTATTTCGACTCGGCCCGCGCTTTCCTCGAACCCGAGGTCGTAGCGCGCCCGACCGACGCCCGCCGCCACGCTCAGCTCGGACTCGCCTACGCCGGACTCGGCCGCCGCGACGAGGCGGAGCGCGAAGGCGGACGCGCCGTCGAGCTGGCGCCGCTCGCCGAGGACGCCTACACGGGTGCCGCGCTTGCCGACAACCTGGCCCACATCTACGTGCTCACGGGCAAGGGCGAAGCCGCCATCGCTCAGCTCGCTGAACTGCTGTCGGCGCACGGCCCCCTTTCGTCCGCCTGGCTCAGAGTCGATCCTACCTGGGACCCGCTGCGGGCCGAGGCTCGCTTCCAGGACCTGCTGGAAGCCGGCAGCTAGCTCGACTTCGAGCGCCGCGGCTCCGTGGTGGACCCGGCCACAGCCCGTCCGGGTCTTGGGGCACGGGGCCCGTTTGGGTTGGCGACGTTTCGGGGTCACGATGGCTTAGTCGAAGGAGGGAGAGATGATTCGGGAGCTGCGTGTCGGTTGGTGCCTTTGCGGTCTTGCCGTGCTTCAACTCGGCTGCTCGGCTCGCGGCGACGAGGGTCGGGACGGAGGAGAGGCGGAGCTGGACGCCCGGGCCCGAGCGATTCACGAGCGGACGATCACTATCGACACCCACGATGACATCCCGTTCGATTTCGCCACCCCGAACGCCGATCCTGGTGTGCGTGGCGATCGACAGGTCGACATCCCGAAGATGATCGAGGGCGGCCTGGATGCCGGCTTCTTCATCGTCTACGTGCCGCAGGCGCGACGGACGCCCGAGAACTACGAACGGGCCCGGGAGCAGGCGCTGACCAAGTTCGCCGCCATCCATCGGATGACCGACTCACTTTATCCCGACAAGATCGAGCTGGCCTATACCGCCGACGATGTCGAACGGGTTCACGAGAGCGGCAAGCTCGTCGCCTGCATTGGAATCGAGAACGGTTTCGTGATCGGAAAGGATCTCGGCCTGCTCGAGCGCTACCACACCCTGGGAGCCCGCTACATGACGCTGGCTCATAACGGCCACAACGACATCGCCGATTCCGCCCAGCCGCGCACGGAGCTGGGTGATGTCGAGGCCGAGCACGACGGAATCAGCGAATTCGGTGCGCGTGTAATCGAAGAGATGAACCGTCTGGGCATGATGATCGACGTGTCCCACATCTCGAAGGCTGCGATGCTGGATGCGGCGCGGCTCTCTCAGGCCCCCATGATCGCATCCCATTCCTCGGTGCGGGCGCTGGCCGATGTTCCCCGCAACATGGACGACGAGCAGCTGCGTGCCTTGCGGGCGAACGGCGGCGTCATCCAGGTAGTGGCGCTCGGTAGCTTCGTCCGCGAGGATCCGCCAGAGAAGGTCCAGGCGCTGAGAGCGCTGCGGGAAGAGCTTGGGGTAACCGGATATCGAGCCTTTCAAAACCTGTCGGCGGAGCAGAGAGCCGAGTACCGTCGGCGCCGGGCCGAACTGGACGATAAGTGGCCGCGACCCGGGGTGGCCGACTTCGTCGACCACATCGACTACGCCGTCGACCTCATCGGTATCGACCACGTGGGCATCAGCTCGGACTTCGACGGCGGCGGCGGCGTCGACGGCTGGAGCGACGCCAGCGAGACCTTCAACGTCACCCTCGAGCTGGTCCGCAGAGGGTACAGTGAGGATGAGATCCGCAAGCTGTGGGGCGGGAACCTGCTGCGCGTGTGGCGCGAGGTCGAGCAGGTCGCCGCTTCGCTGATGGCCGGAACGGCAGCCGGCGGCTGAGCCGAGCGGATGGGCCGTCGGGCGCCGCGGGACCGGCAGCCTGGTGGCGGCCCGGTCCAGCCGCCGACCGGGTTCAAGCCGGGGCAAGATGTCCCAACCCGTCGCGCCTGATTGGGCGCCCTATCGTCCTAAGGGGCCGTGAGAGCGTAGTTTGGCGGCCGGGGACTGCCACCTTGACGGGCACAGAACGTGCATGTTGATTCCCGGCCAGTCAAGCGAAAAATGAGCCGCGATCGAAGTCACGCGCATTACCGGGATTAGGGAGCATGAGCGATCGATCGCTGCCCGTCGGCGTGCCCACACCGGACCAACGCGACCGGGTTGAGGCCGAGCTGTACGAGCATTTCGCGGCCGGCCACATCGAGCTGGACGCGCTGGAGCGACGACTGGCGGGAGTAGACGAAGCCACGAGCACAGCCGAGCTGCAACAGCTGGTCACCGACCTGCCGGCGCTTCCTACGCCGGCGCCCGCGACGGTCGGCGAGCCGGCGCGGCGCGGCTGGGCGCTGGCCGTGATGGGGGGGAACTCCAGGAAAGGGCAGTGGTCACCGCCCCGCCACCTGAGCGCCATCGCTCTGATGGGTGGAGTGGAGCTGGATTTCCGCGAGGCGCGCCTGCCGGTGGGCGTGACGCACGTCACGGCGATCGCCTTGATGGGGGGAGTGGAGATCATCGTTCCGCCGGGGCTGCCGGTGACGGTGCGGGGTCTTGGGATCTTGGGCGCGGTGGATCAGGTCGAGCAGAGCGGCGGCGAGCGTAGCCCAAACTCTCCACAGCTGAAGGTGACGGCGCTGGCTTGCATGGGCGGAGTCGAGATCAGGACGCGCGCCAGCAAGGAGGCCGGGCATCTGACGTCCAGGCGAAACGAGTTACCACGATGAAATTGGGTGTTCCGAAGGAGACCGTAGAGGGCGAGCGCCGGGTCGCGCTGGTGCCGCCGGTCATTGCCAAGCTGGTCGAGGCCGGCCACGAAGTGCATGTGCAGAGTGGTGCCGGCGTGGGCTCTTACTACAGCGATGATGAATACCGGGAAGCGGGAGCCACCATCGTCGACGGCCCCCAACCGGTTTTCGGCGCCGATGTCGTTTTCAAGGTCCGCAAGCCCGAGCCCAAAGAAGTAGAGATGATGCGAGAGGGCGCGGTCCTGATCGGCTTTCTGGAGCCGCTCACCAGTGCGCAGATCGTCACGAAGCTGGCGGAGCGCAAGATCAGCGCGTTCGCCATGGAGCTGGTGCCACGCATCAGCCGCGCTCAGAAGATGGACGCCCTCTCGTCTCAGGCCAACATCGCCGGCTATCGCGCGGCGCTGATCGCGGCCAATACTCTGTCAAAGTTCCTCCCGATGTCGATGACGGCGGCCGGAACGATTCCACCAGCCAAGGCCCTCGTGCTGGGCGCCGGCGTGGCCGGCCTGCAGGCGATCGCCACGCTGCACCGGCTGGGTGCACGGGTCGAGGCGTTCGACATTCGGCCGGCGGTGAAGGAAGAGGTGCAGAGCCTGGGGGCAAAGTTCATCGACATCGAGCTCGAGGAGAAAGAGCTGGAAGACGCCGGCGGCTACGGGAAGGAGCTGTCGGAGTCGTCGAAGCAGCGCGAGAAGGAGATTCTCGCCGAGCACATCAAGGCTGCCGATATCGTCATCACCACGGCGGCGATCCCGGGCAAGCCGGCGCCGCGGCTGATCGAGGAGGACGCGGTCCGGGGTATGAAGCCCGGCTCGGTGATCGTGGACCTGGCGGCCGACGGTGGCGGCAACTGCGCGTTGACACAGCCGGGAAAGGAAGTGTCGGCACACGGCGTGGTGATCAACGGGCCGCTGAATCTGGTCAGCACCATGTCGGTCAACGCCAGCCAGCTTTACGCTCGGAACGTGACCAGTCTGTTCAACGAATTCGTCAAAGATGGGCAGCTCAACCTCGACTTCGAAGACGAAGTCATCAAGGAAAGCTGCCTGACGCATAACGGCGAGATCTTAAACGAGCGCGTCAAAGCGCTGCTGTGAGGGTTCGAGATGCCTCAGGCACTGCTCAACAACCTGTACATATTCGTGCTCGCGATGTTCACGGGCTTCGAGGTGATCACCAAGGTGCCGCCTTTGCTGCACACGCCGCTCATGTCGGGCTCCAACGCGATTTCCGGGATCTCGGTGATCGGCGCGCTGGTGATCACCGCCGCGGCCGCGGGCGAGAGCACGTTGATTCTCGTGCTCGGCATCGTCGCCGTCGCGATGGGTATGATCAACGTGGTCGGCGGCTTCTTGGTGACCGATCGGATGCTACAGATGTTCAAGAAGAAGGAGGCTCCGGAGAAGGCGGCGAAGTCGTAGCCCGTCAGATCTCGTGAGCGCTTCGTATTAAATGTCGGCTTTGCTCATTGGACGAATAAGATGAGTTTCTTCACACTCGCAAACCTGAGCTACCTGGTCGCGGCCGCCCTCTTCATCTTCGGGCTGAAGAGGCTCCAGTCCCCTGCCACCGCGCGCTCGGGCAACGTCATGGCGGCCACCGGCATGGCACTCGCCATCATCGTAACGCTGCTGGAGACGAACTTCGCCAACTGGCAGTTGATCCTGGTGGGCGGAATCATCGGGGCGCTGATCGGCGGTGTGTCCGCTCAGGTCGTGCAGATGACGGCCATGCCGCAAATGGTTGGAATCTTCAACGGCTTCGGCGGCGGCGCCTCGGCCCTCGTCGCGATCTCGGAGTACTTCCGGGTACTCGGGGCCACCGATGTGATGACGGTCGACTCCGGCGTCAGCATCATGGCCGGCACGTTGATCGGCACCGTCACCTTCTCCGGCAGTATGATCGCGTTCGGCAAACTGCAGAACCTGATCACCGGAGCGCCGGTAACCTGGCCGCTGCAAAAGACGATCAACTCGCTGCTGCTCGCCGCCTCGGTCGCCCTGGCGGCTTATATCGTCGGGTGGGAACAGGACATGACGCTGTTCCTGATCTTCGGCGCCCTGGGCCTCGTGCTGGGCGTGACCACCGTAATCCCCATCGGCGGCGCCGACATGCCGGTGGTGATCTCGCTGCTCAACTCGTACTCGGGACTCGCCGCGGCCGCCGCCGGCTTCGTGGTGGACAACCGGGTGCTGATCATCGCCGGCTCGCTGGTCGGCGCCTCCGGCCTGATTCTCACCAACATCATGTGCGTCGGGATGAACCGCTCGCTGACCAACGTGCTGTTTGGTGCCGTGGGCACCGCTGACGTCGTCGCGGGCAGCGTCGGGGCGGGCCCCGGGACACAGACGGTCCGGGACGTCTCAGCCGAGGAGGCCGGGATGATCCTGGCCTACGCGAACTCGGTCGTCTTCGTTCCCGGGTACGGCATGGCTGTGGCCCAGGCCCAGCATGCAGTTCGCGAGCTGGCCGATGTGCTGAAAGAGCGCGGTGTCGATGTGAGGTACGCCATCCACCCCGTCGCGGGACGCATGCCCGGTCACATGAACGTCTTGCTCGCCGAGGCCAACGTGCCCTACGACGAGCTGTTCGATATGGACGACATCAACGACGACTTCAAGCGGACGACCGTTGCCGTCGTGATCGGGGCCAACGATGTCGTCAATCCGGCCGCGCGCCACGACACCTCCAGCCCCCTGTACGGGATGCCGATCCTCAACGTCGATGAGGCCGAGCACATCATCGTGCTCAAACGAAGCCTGCGGCCCGGGTTCGCCGGTGTGGAGAACGAGCTGTTCTTCCACGCGAAGACGATGATGCTGTTCGGCGACGCCAAACAGTCCGTCAACAAGCTGGTCTCCGAAGCGAAAGCCGCCTGATCCGTTCGAACGGACCGCTGCGCCCCGACCCGGCTTCAGCCTACATCGGCTGGCCGAGGGTGAGTGGGCCGTACCCGTAGGTCTGCACGAAGAAGTAGAGGATCAGCGCCGCTCCCGCCATCGACATGTTCTTCATGAACGCCGCCTGTTCGGCCATCTTTTGCGTCGGATCGGCGATCGTCCAGAAGTGGTGCATGGTGAATCCGGAGAGGACGAGGAAGAAGAAGAGCACCCAGGTTCCGAGTTCCATCCAGAACCCGAGCAGCACGCTCAGCCCGCCGGTCAGGAGGAGCAGGCCGCTGAACAAGACCATCGCTTTCGGCCAGGGGACTTTCTTGGCTACCGCATAGCGGGTCATCGCGTCGAGTTGCATGAAGTGTCCGAGCCCTGAGCCGACGAAGGTCATCGCGAAGAGGATGCGGCCAAGCAGATAAAGCCAACCCATGGTCACCTCCGGTTGCCGACTCCGAGCGCTGCGCTCGCGGCGATGTCGTGGGAAGACAGGGTTGGAAAGTGGGGTGCGCTCGCGCCCGCGTCCAGCCCGGATGCGCCCCCAGCCCGGGCGTGATGCAGCAGCGCCCGGCGCCGTCTCCCGCTTGTGAGCCGTGGGCCCGGGCCGTAAGATGGCCTCCGCCGAACCGATGCCGTAGCCGTGCGCGCGAAGTCAACTTTGGCCGAAGGGTGGGTGCCGGTGTTTCTCCGAATCCTGATTCCGCTGACGCTGTTGTGGCCGGTCCTGGCCCTGGCGGCCGAGGGCACGCCGCTCCGGCGCTACCGCTCGACGGCGGCCCGGGAACTGGGCGCGCTCGTCTTCTGCATCGTGGTCTTCTTCGCGATCTGGATCGGGGCGGACCGCGCCCTGGAGGCGGCCCTGGGGAGTGTGGCGGCCGGGCTGGTCGCGGCCACCGGCCTCTCGCTGCTCGCCGTTCCCCTCGTCCTGCTGATGGGCTACAAGCTTTTCGGGGTGAAGCCCGAGCCGTCGCATTGATCGCATTAGCGCGATTCGAAGTGGGGCGCCGTCTTGAGCGACGGGCTGGCGTCCACTATCTGCCGATCAAATAAGCAGACAGTATCCAGACATTCCCTTCTTAATGTCTTTTGTTCAAAGACATATAATAGACAGAAATGGTATGGCGGTGGGCGGTTCGAGCGCCGCACGGTACGCGGCGGCTTGACGGCGTGCTTAACACTGTTAAGTTAACGGCCTCAACTTGACACCGTTAACCCCGGAGGGGTGGGATGGGTTTGCGAGCTGTAGCGGAGCCGCCGCGGACGGTCGACACCGAAACCGCGATCCTCGAGGCGGCCCGTGACCTTCTGGCCGAAGGTGGACTTCGAGCGCTGTCGATGCGCGCTGTGGCGGCGCGGGTCGGGGTCAGCGCCACGGCGATCTACAACTACTTCGAGAACAAGCAGGCGCTGGTGCGTCGCGTCGTCGCGCTCGGCTTCGAGCGCTTCGATCGCTATCTGCAGGAGGCGGCGGCGGATCGACAGCCCGGGTCAGCCGAGCGGCTGTCTTCGTTGGGAGAGGCGTACGTCCGGTTCGCTCTTGAGAACCGCGAGTACTTCCGGGTCCTGTTCGCCACGCACGGCGAGCTGCCGGTCGAGATCGAGGAGCTTCCCGAGGGTGGGAGCTACACGCTGTTCCGCGACTCGGTCATCGCGGCGATGGAGTCCGGCGCGATTCGGCGGGCCGACCCTGATGAAGTGGTGCTCTACCTGTGGACCCACGTGCACGGACTGGTGACACTGCTGCTCTCGTGTGACCCCGGCGCCCGCTGCCGCCATTCGGGCGAGCGTCTCGACGCCCTGGAGCTGCTTCCCCGGTTCGGCGAGTTCCTCTGGCAGGGACTGGGCCCGCAGGGCGAAGCGGGGGACGAAGCGAAATCGGGTGTGAGCACGTAGGGGAATGAAGGACCGCTCAGACCCAGACTACGATAGCGAAAGCAAGGGGAGATAGAGTCGTGTTGCGAGTCGTTACCAGTGCCGGCCGCGGGCTGCTGATCGGGCTCGCCGTCATTGCACTACCGGGATTAGCTGGAGCCCAGAGCACGGACGGACCCGCTTTCTCGTTGCGCGAGGCGATCGGCTTCGCGCTGGAGAACAACCGGGATCTCCGTGACGCGCAGCTGGGCCTGGCCACGGCGGGTCAGCAGGTACGAGAAGCCTGGGGCAGCCTGTACCCGAGCGTCGACGCCACCGTCAGCTACACGCGCAATATTCAGGTTCAGGAGGCGTTCCTGCCGAAGATCATCTTCGATCCGGACGCGGGACCCAACGAGCTGGTGCCGGTCCGTTTCGGCGCCGACAACAACTGGTCGGCGTTTCTCAACGTGACGCAACCGATCTTCGACGCCGGCGCGTTCGTGGGCGTCGGTACGGCGGCGCGCTTCCAGGCGCTGCAGCGTGAGATGGTGCGTGGCCAAGCGCAGCGGATCGCCACGCGCGTACGCCGCGCCTACTATCGTGCTCTGTTGGCGCACGAAGAGGTGCGCGTCACTCAGGAGAGTGTCAGGCGGACCGAACAGACGCTGGATGAGACGCAGGGTCTGAATCGGGCCGGTCTGGCCAGCGATTACGACGTGCTGCGCCTCGACGTCCGGCTGGCCAACCTGAAGCCGAACCTGCGGCGAGCGAGCAATGCGGCGGCGGCGGCGGAGCGGGACCTCGCCGTCGAGCTGGGACTCGATGAAGTTCAGCCGGTCAAGGTGGCCGGGAGGCTGCACGAGCTGGACCTGGCCTCGGCCGAGGAGAATCGCGGCGCCAATCTGGAGCTGCTGCAGCTGGTGGGTTACGGCGGTGCGCTCGACGCGTCGTACGAGTCGCTGCGCGAGCTGGCGGGTCGGATGCGCTCCGACCTGCGACAGGCGCAGCTGAGCCGTCAGCTCGAGGACACCCGGGTGAAGTTCGAGACCACCAGTCTCTTCCCTCGCCTTTCCGCCTTCTTCAACTACGGGGTCATCGCGCAGGAGGACGGAGGGCTAAACCCGTTCGGCGCCAACAGCAACCAGCGGACGACATCCGCGGCGGTCGGGGTGCAGCTCGAGGTTCCGATCTTCTCTGGCTTTCAGCGGCTGGCGCGGGTGCAACAGCGCAAGCTGGCGCGCCGCCAGGCGGAGGTGCAGCTGGACCTGCTCGAGCAGCAGGTCGGCAATCAGATCCGCACCGCGCTGGACGCGCTGCAGGAGGCGCGGCTCAGGGCCGATGCCGCTCGACAAGCGGTACGCGAGGCGGGGCGGGGCTTCGAGATCGTCACCGCGCAGTATCTGGCTGGGGTCAGCTCGCAGCTCGAGGTCACCGAAGGCGAGGTCTTGCTACGCGAGTCGGAGTTCAACTACGCGCAGGCCGTCTACGACTACCTGATCGCGCAGGCCGATCTGGATGACGCGGTCGGTGTGGTGCCACTGGTCGACGTGCCCGCCTCCGCCGCAGCGGACACGCGTGTGTCGGAATAGAAACGGGAATACGAGAGAGGGACGCAGGTCGCTATGACTAGATATAGACTGGGCAAAGAAGCTGGTGTGATCGCCGTCTTCGTCGTCGCCCTCGCCGCCGCGGGTTGCAGCCCGTCATCGGGGACGAGCGAAGCCGCCGAGGCCAACAACGACTTCGTCAAGGTCGTCAACGTCGAGGTCGAGGAGGTGACGCCGACCGATTTCACCAGCTACATCCG
>CAYGAJ010000076.1:0-10206 GCA_964347815.1 uncultured Gemmatimonadota bacterium
GGCCAGAAGTGCGAGAGGAAGAAGTGAGCGAGTCGGATCGGCTGGGCGCGCTGCAGGTGAGTGTAGGAGGGGGCGAGTATGTCGACGGTCGACTCGGCCTGCGTCAGCAGCGCCTGCTGCAGCCGCGTGATGTCGCCGGCGATCGCCCGGCAGGCCCGGGTGACCCAGAGGCGCGTCGCCGTGGCCGCCTGGTCGTTGCGGGAACGGCCGGTGCGAAGCTTTCCCCCCAGATCGCCCAGCTCTTCGACCAGCAGCCGCTCGACTAGGGTGTGAATGTCCTCGTCGGGGGCATTTTCGGCGGCGCCGGCCGCGAGCCGCTCGCCCACCCGCTCGAGGCCGCGCTCGAGCATCCCCGCCTCATCCCGAGTCAGCGCTCCGAGCCGCGCCAGACCTTCCACCCAGGCCGCGGCCACCTCGATTTCTTCGCGCCACAGCCGCCGGTCGACGGGGAGGCTGCGGTTGAGGGCCTCGGCCTCCGGCGCCAGGCCGCCCTCTCGAAATCGCGTTCCCCAGAGAGCGAAGGACCGCTCTCCCGGTTCGCCGCCGTGCTCGCTCTCGCTACTCACGCCCTCCCCGGATTCTCCGATTCTCGGGCAGCGGCGGCGGTTTCCGCCGGGCCGCGTGTGCCCGCTTCCACCTGGGTCAGGCGACCCGTCAGCTCTTCGACCTGCTTGCGCAGCGATCCGATCACGGCCCAGAGGGAGTCGATCTGGCCAGGAGTCGCGTAACTGGTCCGGTAGTCGTCCATCGATCGAGTGTCGTCCTTTCGTGAATAGTGGAATGCGTGGCGGCTCAGTCTTAATCCCTTGCCGTCACCTCGAGTGTGTTAGGGACGTGTGAACTCTTCGTGCGATGGCTCGGCCTGATTCCGGCCGCGCCGTTGCGCAGCGCCGCCGCACGCGTGGGCAGACCAAACAGATTGATGAATCCGGCCCCGTCGGCGTGCGAGTACTCTTCGCTCGCTCCAAAGCTCGCGAGCCCGGTGTCGTAAAGGCTGTTGGGGCTCTTGCGGCCGGCGATCCGCAGCGAGCCCTTGTAGAGCTTGAGGCGGATCGAGCCGCTGGCCGGCGCCAGAAGCGAATCGACCATCGCGTCCATCGCCTCGCGCTCGGCCGACCACCAGCGCCCCTCGTACACCAAGTCGGCGTAGCGGGCCGCGATCTCATCCTTGAGCGCCAGGCTCCGCCGGTCCAGCACGAGGCTTTCCAGCTCGCGGAGCGCGTTGAACAGCAACGTGCCACCGGGCGTCTCGTAGACGCCCCGCGACTTCATCCCGACCAGCCGGTCCTCAACGATGTCCGCCCGTCCCACCCCGTGGGCGCCGGCGATGGCGTTGAGCCGGCCCAGCAGCTCCACCGGCCCCAACGGCTCTCCGTTGACCGCGACCGGATCACCGGCCTCGAACTCGATGCTCACGTACTCTGGCACGTCCGGCGCCGCCTCCGGCGCCGTCGTCAGCAGAAACAGGTCCTCCGTTGGCTCGAAGTCCGGGTCTTCCAGCGGGCCGCCCTCGTGCGACATGTGCCAGAGGTTGGCGTCACGCGAGTAGATCTTGTCGAGCGTGACGTCCACCGGCACGCCACGTTGCGCCGCGTAGAGCACGGCGTCCTCGCGGCTCTCGATCTCCCACTCGCGCCACGGTGCGATCACCGGCAACCGCGGGGCGAACGCCGCATAGGCCAGCTCGAAACGGACCTGATCGTTCCCTTTGCCGGTGCAGCCGTGGGCGAGGGCGTCGGCGCCCACGCGCAGCGCGTAATCGGCCTGGGCCCGCGCCACCAGCGGGCGGGCCATCGCTGTCCCCAGCAGATACTTGCGGGCGTAGAGCGCGCCGGCCCGCAGCGTCGGCCAGACATAGTCGGTCACGAACGCTTCGCGCAGATCGACCACCTCACAGCCGGCGGCGCCGGAACGCCGCGCCTTCTCAGCCAGACCGTCCAGCTCACCGTCCTGTCCCACGTCGGCGCACCAGCAGAGCACGCGGGCGCCGTACTGCTCCCGCAGCCAGGGAACGATGATCGAGGTGTCGAGGCCGCCTGAATAGGCGAGGACGACCGTGGGATTCGCCGGAACTCTCCGCATCTGTCTGTAGCTCAAAGGGTTCGGGTCAGCGGGCCCCGGGCCCGGAGGTCGATTTCATGTAACGCAACTTACGCCCAGTATGAATAATAATTCATGATGGACGCACGATTATACACGCTCGGCTGGAACTGTCAAGCGGGTGGGGCTCCCAGACCCGGGCGGCGCGCCTCAGCCCTCGGCCAGGCCGCGCAGTCGCTCGATCAGCGCCGGTCGCAGCTCGCTCTCGCGGACCACCAGCAGGATGGTGTCGTCACCGGCGACGCTTCCCAGAACCTCGGGCCATCCTTCCAGATCGATCGCTTCGGCCACGGCCTGGGCGCCACCGGCCAGCGTTTTGACCACGATCAGGTTGCCGACGCCGTCGGCGCTGATCATCAGGTGGGGGAGCAGCCGCTCGAGAGCGGGGGCCGGCTCGTCGGCGTCGGAGGCGGTGGCGTAGTAGCTCTCGCCGGTGGAGCGGGGGAGCTTGGCGACACGAAGCTCGCGGAGGTCGCGGGACAAGGTAGCCTGGGTGACCTCGAGACCCCGCTCCCGAAGGAGCCGGCGGAGCTCATCCTGGCTGTGCACGCGCCGCGTCCCGATGAGCTCGAGGATCGCGTCGTGGCGCTTCTTCTTTCCGGCGCTGGGTGACAACAAGCCTCCGCGTTTCGAGCCAAGCGGATGGGGGCTGCGGCCGCATCGTTGGACGGCCGCACGACGGCAGGGCCCAACTTTTATGATAAGGATTTGTGTCGACCGGGTCACGGGGCTTCCCGGTCAGGTGATATGGAGGCCGATCGGGCGGAGGGGCTGCTTCCTTCGTTGCCAAGGACAAATCTCCGGGTCGCTCGGTTATTCTGACCGCTTCGGAGGAGGCCGGCTGGAGGGACCCAATGTCGCCCGACCGGCGTAAGTAATTACCGCACATAGCCCTAGCACTCATGGACCCTACGGCACGGTCGTTGCCCCGTCGACCGGTGCCTGACCCTTGTCCCGCCGGGTGAACCTGTCATACAACACACAAAAGTGGTATGAGCGGGTCTATGGAGTGCTACGCAATAAAGCGAGCTTCGAGCGGGTTCACGCTGATCGAGGTGGTCGTCGTGATCCTGCTGTTCGGGGTGATGGCAGCGGTCGCGGTGCCGCGGGCGTTTCGAGTGAGCCCGCGACAGGAGGTGGAGCAGGCGGCCCGGCAGTTGACTCGAGATTTCGAGCAGGCGCGGCTGCGGGCGATCTCCGCGAAGCGGACGGTGCGCGTCAGCTTCTACCAGTCGAAAGGGTTCTATGCGGCGTTCATGGACGTGAGCGACGACCGGAGCGGCAACGTCTTCGAGACCGAGGCGGAGGCGCGGGCCGCCCGCTTTCTGGCGCGCGGATCTGCGGATGGTGTTCCCGGAGTCGAGCTGCCGAAACACGTAGCGTTCGGATTCGGCAACGCCACGCTGGGCCCCCTCGGTGACGGGGCGGGCGACCCCATCGTCTTGATGGACGACCGGGTGGAGTTCGACACCCGCGGTATGGTGCGGCCGGTGGGCGGTGTCCGCACGGGCGGTACGATCGTCTTGACTCACGAGAGCGATCCCACGGCGGTATCCGCCGTCACGTTTTCGGGGTCGGGCGCCTTCCGCAGTTGGAACTACCGAAACGGCCAGTGGAGGTAACGCAGGTGTTTGATGGAGCCAGGTCCGAGCACGGCTTCGGGCTGATGAGCACGCTGGTCGCCATGGTATTGCTGGCGGTCGCGGTCACGGCCCTTTCGAGCTCGGCGATGATGACCGTCGCGGTGCAGACGGACACGTCCGTCCGGGCCACGGCGACGGCGATCGCGTCGTCGTACTTGGAGGAAGTCAAGGGGCGGCCGCCGATGAATGTGGTGTCAGAAACCGCCGTGAAGGTGAACGACTTAGGTGTGTACGACCCGAACGGGCGCTTCGTGCGGAGCCTCGAGGTCACGGATGAGGAAGGCCTGCCGTATACGAAGCGACTCGCCGTCAGCGTGACATACCCCAGCGGACGGGGTCGGACGGGCACCCTCGTGCTGGAGACGGTCTACTACGAGGGGAACAAATCGTGAGCGGCAAGGGCCCAATCCGCCGCGCGCCAGGAGGTGCCGGCCCTCGAGCCCCGAACGGCTTCACGCTGATTGAAGCGATCGTGGCTACCGTGCTGAGCGTGGTCGTGCTGAGCGCGGCGGTCTCTTTCCTCACCACGCAGCTGCGGACTCTGGGCGGCGGCGACATTAGGGAGGACCTGACGCGAAACGCGCGATACCTGGGCGTATCGCTTCGTCACGATGTGCAGGCGGCCGGGATCGAGATCACGAGCACCAGCGAGCTGGGGACAGTAGCGGTACAGCCGGGCACTTACGGAGACACCCTGGTGCTGCTGCACGTGCCCTTCCTTCCGGCTCCGGCGCCGCCGCACGCCATCGACCCGCCGGCGGGAACCGACAACCCGTTGGCGCCGGGCGGAACCTGCGGCTCAGAGTGCATCGACGTGGTCAAGGATGCGAACGCGCCGCTGGAGCTGGCGGTGGGCGATCTAGCGCGGCTCCAGGTAGCCGGTACGCGCCGGCTGATCCTCATCCAGAACATCAGTACGAACAACGATACCTCGATCGCCGTCACCTTTGCGGCGCACGACACGATCCTTCGTCAGCCGGCGGGGCTGACGGGCGGGCTGAGGCTCGACCGGTTCAGCACCTTCGTGCAAGAGTTGCGACCGATCATCTACTACCTGGATGACCAGCAGCGTCTTTGGCGCGCTGTGAAGCTGCATGCGAACGGCTCGCCGGACGGCGATGTGCTGGCCTGGGGGGTCGAGACCTTCGACGTCAAGCTGATCTTCGAGGACGGTGACGAGCTCGAGCGGGCCGATCCCACCGACAGCGATATAACGAACGACTACGACGATATCGTGGCGGTCCGCGTGCAGGCCACGCTCGTAGCGGACCGGGCCGACCCGCGGGTGAACGAGGGGAAGTTGCTGCGGAAGAGCTATCAGTGGGTGATAGCGCCGCGCAATCTGCGCTACGAGAAAGACAGGGTGTGAGTCGTATAATGCGGTTCGAGGAAAGGAGATCCCGCCCGGGTCCATGGAGGTCGTTGATGGGATCGGATCGGAGCTTGGCGCTTTTCGACAGGGCAAGAAGCTGTGGGTCGAAGCTGGCCGAACGGGACGGGCTAGCGCTCATCGCCACCCTGTTGTTGATCACGCTGGTGGCCGTGCTGACGACGGCGGCGCTCACGGGCGTCATGAGCTCGATCCGTGCCGCGGGCAGCGATTATCAGGATACCCGCGTGTTTTACGCGGCCGAGGCGGGAGGGGAGGCGACGATCGCCCAGCTGCAGATGGCGCTTGCGGACGGTCACCTCACCGACTCGGAGCTGGCCAACTTCCACCCGCCGACTCTGGACGGCATCAGCTTCGACAGCTTCAACGTGAGCAAGGTCGGGGACCTCATCGTCGAGAAGATCACCGACGGGCCGTTCGCCGGCTTGAACTCCCTGACGTACAACGTCGAGATCTATTCCCGCGCCACGACCCCGCAGGGAGACATGTCTGCGGTCGTGCTGCGAACCAAGGCGCAGGCGATCCCCATCTTCCAGTTCGGCGTGTTTTTCGAGCAGGACCTGGAGGCCACCAACGGGCCGCCGATGGAGTTCGTTGGGCGGGTGCATTCCAACGGCAACATCTACTTGAGCTCGAACAACGCCTGGTATCGGGACCTGGTGACGACACCGAACAAGATCCTCCACGACCGCAAGGACTTCCACCTTGTGAACAACGGCGTGTTCATTAATGACGCCGGCGGGGCCGAGGTCCCGCTCGACTTCGACAGCCGCTCGCTCCCGGACCCGGACGCCTTCAAGGCGGCCAGCTGCGCGAAATTCGACTGCCGCGTGATGACCGACGCGTTCGATGTGGATACGTTGCGGTTGCCGCTTCCCAAAGGCGTGCCCCCGTACGAGCTGATCCGTCCGCGCGAGGTCAGCGATACGGAGGAAGAGCGCAAGGTGAAGTACGCCTGGAACGCCGACATGTACGTGTCCGTGGACCTTCGGGATATCCGCACCAAAGACGCCGTGTGCGGCGGTATAACACCTCCCGATCATGCGTCGGGTGACGTGACGATCATCCCGTTGAACGCCGTCTATCCCGGCCAAGCGGCGAACTTCATCGCGACGCACCCGCTGCTGGACTGCGCGGACTTTGACGGCCGGGCGGTGCTGAAGGTCAAGAGCGATCTGCTCGACTACACGGTCCCGATGAGCGGCTGCAACTTCACCGTGAACATTCCGGCGGCGGATCTGGGCAATCTCAGCATCGAGATCTGGCTGGACGGCAGCCTGTACGCGCAGTTCAATCTGGATCAGAAAGGCAAGGCGTGGTGGCACCTGAGGCAACTGGTGGAAAGCGCTGCTACCTGGCCCTTGATGACCATCGAGCGAACCGGCGGCTTCGAGGTGCCTTCGTCCGCCGACATATGCACGATCTTTCAGTGGGAATGGTCCGATTTCTACGATGGACGTGACAAGAAGATGAGGGATGCGCTGAACTTCGATATCAACGAGCTGTCCGCCTGGGTGAACGGAAACGCGTCGCGCAGCACCGAGGTCGTCTACATCGAGTTCAAGCTTCCCGCCGACATCAGCGGCTACGGCAAGAAGGCCCGCGGGATGATTCTGGACGCCACCATCGATCCGGCCACCCGCGTCATAGGCGGCGTGGAGCTGCCCAACCGGATGAGCATCTCCAGTGAGTGGCCGTTCTACATCGTCGGCGACTATAACGTCATCAACAAAAAGCCGGCTGCGGTGGCCGGTGACGGGCTCACGGTACTTTCGGCAAAGTGGTTGGACGAGAACAATCAGCCCCTCAGTGGTGGCGTGCCGCTGCTCGAGTGCGTAGACGAGGTTCTGGTCAGCAAGCCATGCAACGCGTACGTGGACTGGGCCAACAATTTCTGGGTCAAGAAGAACGCCGCCGAGACAACGGTGAACGCGGCCATTCTCGCCGGCCACTGGCCCACCCCCTGCGATCACGAGGACCCGACCTGTCCGTCGGACGGAACCACGAGCTATTATCAGGACTGGTACGGTGGTGGTCTGGAGAACTTCCCGCGCTTCCTCGAACACTGGTACGACAGCGGCGGCAATAGATTGACGTTGCACTACCGGGGCTCGCTGGTGTCTCCTTTCACGAGCCAGAAGACAACGGGCACGTGGAACGGCATCTACTACTCACCGCCGGCTCGCGACTGGCACTTCGACACCGAGTTCCAGAACCCTGCGCTGCTACCGCCGGGCACGCCGAGTGTCGGCTTCGTGATCCGCACCGCGATGCGGGAGGCCTCCTAGAACGATGATTGTCGCTGAAAGCTCGAAAGGCTGCCGGATGTTTCCGGCGGCCTTTTCTTGTTGATCAGGCGAGAAGCTCTGCCCCCTTCAGATAGCCGCTCTCCGGGAACGTCACCACCTCCGGGTGATCCGCCGGCTGGCCCAGCAGCGCCACGAGTTGCAGCCGCCGGCCACTGTCGCGGGCCGCATCCACCAGCATCTCCAGAAACCGCGCCCGATCGACGTGGTAGCTGCAGGAAAAGGTGAACAGCCGGCCGCCCGGCGCCAGCAGCCGCATCGCCCTCAGGTTGATCTCCTTGTAGCCGGCCAGCGCCCGTTCCACCCGGTCCCGGGTCTTGGCGAAGGCCGGGGGGTCGAGGACGATGAGGTCGAAGCGATCGTCACGGCGCTCCAGTTCGCGCAGCCGATCGAAGGCGTTGGCCTCGACCCACTCGATGTTCTCGAGACGGTTGAGCACGGCGTTGCGGCGCCCGCGCTCCAGCGCCTCCGCCGACTGATCGATGGCCAGAACCGAATCGGCGCCGCGGGCGAGGTGAAGGGCGAAGCCACCCTGGTAGCAGAAAACGTCGAGGGCCCGACCACGCGCTCGCGAGCCGGCTCGTGCGCGGTTCTCGCGCTGATCGAGGTAGGCGCCCGTCTTCTGTCCGCTGCGCAGCGCCGCTAGGTAGCGGACGCCGTGCTCCTCGACTTCGACTTCATCGGGTACGCTGCCCGAGGCGACCTCGGCCGTCATCGGCAGGTCCTCGTGCCGCCGGATCGGAACGTCGTTGCGCAGCAGAATGCCTGCGGGCTCGAGGACCTCTTCCAGGGCGGCGAGCACCTCGGCACGGCGCGCCTCCAGCCCGGCCGAGAGGGTTTGAACCGACAGGTACGGCCCGTAGCGGTCCACGACCAGCGAAGGGAGCCCATCAGCTTCGCCGTGCACGATCCGGTAGGCGGTGGCAGCGATACCTTCGCGTCGGGCCCGCGCCTCCGCTATGCGCGCCGCCCACCAGCCGCGGTCCACCGGTTCGTCCTCCCGGGTGAGAAGCCGCAAGCGGATCTCGGAGCGCGGCGAGTAGAGGGCACGACCGAGGTAACGGCCTTGCGGGTCGAGCACCACGACGACGCCCGCCGCCGCATCGGCAGGTTCGTCGGCGACGTCGCTCTGATAGATCCAGGGGTGGCCCGTGCTCCAGCGGCGGGCGCCACGCTTGCTGACAGTGACTTCGCTCATCGATAGTTTGTTTCAAGCATTTAGGGAGACGAATCTAGATCGTCATGCCCAAAGTCGCACCTCAACGGCGAGTCCAGTCATGCGAGCACGACGTGAATCGGTCGTCAGTTCAAACAGGGCCAAGCCGGTGTCCACGGCCGGCGGCGGCTCGAAGCGTCTCCCGCCCAATCCGATGTCGCGGCTACTGGCGTTATCGGCATTCTGCGCGCTCGCGGCCGGCTGCGCCGCGGAGCCGCCGACGCTCGACGAGACGATCCGATCGCGGCTGGATGCCCTCGACGCGCGAACGACGTTTTACGCCAGGCATCTGCCGACGGGCCGCGAGATCGCAATTCGCGCCGACGAGCCGGTGAACACGCTCAGCATCATCAAGATCCCCATCATGATCCTTGCCTACCGGGACGCGGAGGCCGGGCGTCTCGACCTCGACGAGCGCTATACCGTGCGACCCGAGGACCTGCGCCGTGGCAGTGGGCTGATCCAGACGTTCGCGCCGGGCTTGTCGCCCACCTATCGCGACATCGTCGCTCAGATGATCATCACCAGCGACAACACGGCGACGGACATCATGATCGCGCGCCTCGGCATGGACCGTGTGAACGCGCTGCTCGCCGAGCTGGGGTATCAAGAGACGCGCTTGCAGGCGACCACAGGCCAGCTGTTTCGCCGAGTCTGGGAGCTGGCGGATCCGGCCAACGCGGCGCTGACGCACCGTGAGGTGTTCGAACGCGGGTTCCCCAGGGATCCGGGCTTGGAGGATGACATCTTCGCGTTCGAGGGCGATCCGCAGGAGTGGTTGGGGCGAACGACCGCGCGCGAGATGTCGAAGCTGCTGGAGAGCATCGTGAATGGCGAGGTCGCTTCGCGCGAGAGCTGCGACGAGATGTTGGCGATCTTGGGCCGGCAGTTCTACAGCTCGCGCCTCCCCCGGTACATCCGCTTCCGTGCACGGGTCGCCCACAAGACGGGCGATTGGCCGCCCATCGCCGGCAACGACGCCGGTATCATCTTCGGCGACAGCGGACCGATCGTGGTCTCGGTGTTCGCGACACAAAACCGGGGCGACTTTTACGAGCTGGAGGACACCGAGGGGCGGATCGCCGAGATGCTGCTGGAGGCGTGGGGCGGCTAAAAGAGATGGCTGGAGGCCCGTAACGATTGTCGGTTGCGTTTTCCGCGCGTCCGGGCTATGGTAGCGTCGTGTGCGATTAGCCGCGGTAATGGAGCCCTCAACCCCCATGAGGATCCACCGTGGCTTTTCTTTATCGACCCACCGGCTTACGAGGCACGCGGGCTGGATGCCCCCGTGGAGCCAATCTCGTAACCGCTTGCCACACAAACGTTTCCGTGATCAACAAACCGGGAGGTGAACGATGTCCGCGCGGGCATTGATGGCCGCCGGGGTGGCGGCCGTGCTCATCGGCTGGGCAGTCGTGGCCGATACGGTACCGACCGAGGTGCAGCAGCCAGGCACGCAGCCCAACGAAGTCGGCGCCTTGGAATCACCCGACAAGTGCGACAACTGCCACGGCGGCTACAACCAGAGCGTCGAGCCGGCGCACAACTGGC
>CAYGAJ010000077.1:0-10132 GCA_964347815.1 uncultured Gemmatimonadota bacterium
CCAGCTCCGGCACGTTCACGGCGGATCGGTAGTCGCCGAAGATCAGCGCGTCGCGGACCGCCTCGCAGATCTCGATCCCGACGCTCTTCTGCGCCTCCCGCGTCGCGCCCCCCAGGTGGGGGATGACCACGACGTTTTCCAGCTTGAGCAGCGGATGGTCGGGACGCACCGGCTCTTGCTCGAAGACGTCGAGAGCAGCACCAGCCAGCCTCCCTTCTTCGAGTGCTTTCGCCAGCGCCACCTCGTCGACGACGCCGCCACGCGCTGCGTTGACGATGTAGGCGGTGGGCTTCATCAAGGCCAACTCTTCAGCACCGATCAGCCCGCGGGTCTCCTCGGTGAGCGGCGTGTGCACCGAAACGACGTCGGCTTCCTCCAGCAGGTCCGGCAGCGTCACCAGCTCGATTCCCGCCCGCTCGGCCCGCTCGCGTGACAGATAAGGGTCGTAACCGATCACCCGCATCCCGAAAGCCCGGCCGCGCTGCGCTACCTCGGTGCCGATGCGACCGGCGCCGGCGAGGCCGAGCGTCTTGCCGTGCAGCTCGACCCCCTTGAAACGGCTACGCTCCCACTTTCCGCTGCGCAGCGATGCGTCGGCCCGAGCGATGTGGCGCACCAGCGCCAGCAGCAGCGCGAACGTGTGCTCCGCCGCCGACACCACGTTGCCGCCCGGCGCGTTGAGGACCACGATGCCTCGGCGCGTGGCGTAGTCGAGGTCGATGTTGTCTACGCCGACGCCGGCCCGCCCCAGCACCTTCAGCTTTTTGCCGGCCTCGATGACCTCGGCCGTCACCTGGGTGCGGCTGCGTACGATAAGCGCGTCGTACGCCTCGATGATCGAGCGCAGCTCCTCCGCCCCGATCCCCCCACGCGCATCCACCGCCAGCCCCGGGGTCCGCTTTAGGACCTCGATCCCCTCTGCGGCGATGTCATCCGCCAACAACACCCGCATCCGGATGCGCGGCTCGTTCATGTTAACCTCGATCCCTTAGTTGTTTGATCACGCCTGTCAATCGCTCCAGCAATGCGTCCAGCTCGCTCACGGTATGGTCCCCCATGTGGCCGATTCGGAAGCTGGACTCGCGCAGCGCGCCGTATCCCGAAGCGATCGTGTACCCCAGCTCGGCCATGCGGCGCGTCACCTCCACCCCGCTCACCCGTTCCGGCGTCGACACACACGTCACGCTCGGCGACCTTCGGCCCTCCCTAGCCAGCACATGGATATCGATGTCGTGACGATCGCGCAGCTCGTCCACCCAAGCCCAGGTGCGCTCCGCCATCGCCCGATGCCGGGCCCAACGCGCCTCGAGCCCTTCCGCTTCGATCCGTTCGAGCTGCGTGTCCAGCGCGTACAGCAGCGAGATCGCCGGCGTGTTGGCCGTCTGGTTCTTCTCCACCGATTTCTCGAAGGCCTCGAAGCTGAAGTAGAGCCCGGGCCCCGATACCGTACGCGACCGATCGAACGCCCGCTGCGACGCCACGCCGAACGCCAGGCCCGGCGGCAGCGCGAGTGCCTTCTGCGAGCCGGTGAGCGTGAAATCGAGTCCCCAGGCATCGACCTCCACGGGCGTCGCGCCGACCGACGTCACACCGTCGACCAGGAGCAGGGTGTCCGGGGCGACCTCGCGTAGGAGAGCGGCGATCTCGGCGACGGGATTCAGCACCCCCGTAGAGGTCTCCGAGTGCACGACCGTGACGGCGTCGTACCGACCGTCCGCTACCACCTCCGCCAGCCGATCGGCCTCGTTCGACTGCCCCAGCTCGACGTCGAGCCGGTCCGCTGCCTTGGCGCAGGCTCGGGCGATCTTGTAGAATCGTTCGCTGAAGGCCCCACACACCAGCGACAGCACCCGGCCCGGCACACAGTTGCGGATCGCCGCCTCCATCAGGCCTGTCGCCGATGACGTGGATACGTACACGGGGCGCTCGGTCCGGAACACCTGGCGCAACCGCGGCGCCACTCGCTTCATCAGCGACTCCATCTCGGCGCCGCGATGGCCGATCACCGGCCGAACCATCGCCTGCAGGATCTCGGGCCGCACCTCGGTGGGGCCCGGAAGGAAGTACTTGCCGAATTCGGACAAAGCTGCGTTGCAACTAGATGTTTGCCACTGCGCTCGCGGGAGTTAACCTTCCCCGAGCCCTGACGCCGCGTAGATTATCGCCGCGTCGAGACAATACGCAACCACTCGCGCTTACGGCCGGTCCCTCATGAGCAAGAAGAAAGAAGACAAACCCGGCGCGCAGCGGCTCAGCTGCCCGAGCTGCGGCGCCGCCAGAGACTACAGCGACCGGTTCTGCCGCCGGTGCGGAGCCTCGCTCGCCGGGGGCGAAGCCAAGAAGAACGGCCCGCTGCGGGGCCTCATCGGCCTACGCGCCTTCGGCCTCGCCGTCATCGCCATCGCCGCCGTCTACGCGCTGATCTACTACGGCGGCCGCGGCTCGAGCGAGTCGTCGCTGCCCAGTCAACCCATCGGGATCAGCGAAGTCGGGGTGCCCGCGATCGGCGGCGCTCCGGCGGCCACGCCGCTGCAGGCGGCGGATCTGCTGTTCAATGACGCCATGACCGCCTACGAGACCGGTGACAGCATCACCGCCCGCCAGTACATACCGATGGCGTTGATGGCGTATCAGCGCCTCGACTCACTGAGCCTCGACGCGCGCTACCACATCGCCCTCCTCAGCCTCGCCGCCGGCCGGCCGGAAGACGCGCTCGCGCAAGCCGACACGATGATGGCCCAGGTGCCCGACCACCTCTTGGCGCTCACAGCCGCCGCTCGCGCCTGCGAGGTGCTGGGACGCACCGAGCAAGCGATCGAGTTTTATCGTCGTTTCCTCAACGCCTATACCCCGGAGGTCACGGCCTCCCGCAGCGAATATATGGATCACGGCCGCGCCTTACCGGGCAACCGCGACGAAGCAGAACAGTTCCTTCGCAAACACGGCGTCTGGACCGAGGGTTCATAGCGAGGCCGTCCGATGAAATCGCACACCGAGTACAAGACGTTCAACACCGAGAAGCCCCAGGAGATCATCCACATCACACCGTGGGTCGAGACGGGCGTCGAGAAGAGCGGGATCCAGGAGGGCTTGTGCCTGGTGAGCGCGATGCATATCACGGCGTCGGTCTTCGTCAACGACAACGAGTCCGGATTGCACAAGGACATCCTCGACTGGCTGGAAGGCGACCTGGCGCCCTGGAAGCGACACCCGGCACGCGGCGACGACTATCTGCACAACCGAACCGGTGAGGACAACGGCGCGGCCCACCTGCGCAACCTGACGATCGGGCACGAGGTGATCATCCCGGTGACGAACGGAAAGCTGGACCTCGGCCCCTGGCAGCGAGTCTTCTACGGTGAATGGGACGGCCAGCGGCCGAAGCGGGTGGTCCTCAAGATCATCGGAGAGTAGAAGAATACGCCGCCGGGCCGAGCCCTTTTGGCGTTCCGGCCTTTTGTGGCCGCGCTGGCCCGTTTACATTAGCCGAGTATGATCAGGCATCGCGTGAACCAACGGACCGTATCGCTGCGAGATTGGCTCTACCCCGATCTCATCGCACCCGGCCATCGCGTCCGTTGCCAGCTACCCGGCTGCCATGCCGTGCTCGGTCGAAGCGGCCACCACCTGCGCTTTCGATCTCTGCGGCAAAGCGACGCCGCTTTGCCGCCCGAGTGGGTCGGCTGGCACTGCAGCCGCTGCGGTCACCTGAACGTCTACTGTCCGGTTGCATAGCCTGCTCGCTCAACGAGGCCCGACTCTCGAGCCACCCCCGGGTTGAGTGGACTGACTCGCGCTGACCCGCCGGCTTCACGGCGTGGCCAGCCGAGCGAATGCCAAAACGCAGAAAGACAGATGTCGGGACCTTCCTGGCGCCCCCTGGGCGCTTCAAGTGTTCTCGAGCTCGCCCTGGCCGTGATGGTCATCCTCGGCTCCGTCGCCACGACCGCAGCCCAGGACAAACGGCCGATCAGGGCGAACGATCTTTACCGCCTACAGACCGCCTCCGATGTCGCCCTCTCTCCCGACGCCCGTTGGCTCGCGTACACGGTGACGCAGATCGACTCCGCCGACAACGCCTACTACAGCCATATCTGGATCGCCGATCTCGACGGCGCCACGCGGCGCCAGCTCACCCGCGGCAAGGTGCGTGATCGCGCACCGGCGTGGTCTCCCGACGGCTCGAGGGTCGCCTTCGTATCGGACCGGGCGGGAGAGCGCTCGCAGATCTTCCTCATTCGAGTCGACGGCGGCGAGGCGCGACAGCTCACCCGGATCGAGCGTGGAGCCACGGACCCGGTCTGGTCGCCCGAGGGCCGGCGGATCCTTCTGAGCTCCGCTCTGACGACCGGCGAGCTGGAGCGGGACGAGGCCGGGACGCTGGCACAGGCCAGTCTGAGCGGCTCGGGCGCCGCTGACGCTGGTGCCATGTACGGGTCGCTGAGCGCCATCCGAAACTGGCTGGCCCAAAACGCCGAGCAGAACGAGCCCGCGGTGATCACCCGCCTCAACTTTCAGGGCGAGCGCCAGCTGCAACCACGCGAAGAGTGGTCTCACCTCTTCCTTCTCGATCTCGAGAGCGACGAAGTCCGGCGCGTCACTCGCGGCGCCTTCGATTTCGAAGACGCCAGCTTCGCACCTGACGGCCGGCGCGTGGTCTTCACCGCGGCGATCACCGAGGGTTACCATCCCGACTACGCGGTGAAGCGAGACCTGTATATTCTCGATCTCGCTACCGAGGTCTGGAGAAAGGTCAATGTCCCCGGTTACTCCGTCTCGAATCCCGCCTGGTCGCCGGCCGGCGGCCACATCGCGTTCACCGCGCGTGACACGACGGAGCCGTCGGCATCGAACACGCTGGTCGGTGTAATCGGTGTAATAGGGATCGGTGAGGAGCCGGGCGATCGCTCGATCGTCTGGCCCAATCAAGCCCTGGATCGCAGCGCCCGGGGCTTCCGCTGGTCGCAAGACGGTCAGACCATCTACTTCTCCGCCGCCGTCCACGGCACCGTCCCGATCTATCGGGCACGCTTGCAAGACGGTCAGATCCGCCAGCTCGTGTCGGGAGAGCGCGGCGCCTTGAGCTTCGATCTCCGCCGCGACCGCATCGCCTACGTGATCACCGAGCCGGCGAATCCGTCAGAGGTCTACGTCGCCGACGCGGACGGGGCAGGTGAGCGGCGGATCAGCGCCCTGAACGCCGATTGGCTGCAAGCGGTCCAGCTCCAGCCCCACCGCAGCTTCCACTACCCCAGCTTCGACGGCCGCAGGATCGAGGGCTGGTTGATCGAGCCCGTCGGTTACCAGCCGGGCCGCAAGTATCCGCTCGCCGTCGAGATCCATGGAGGCCCGCACGCCATGTGGGGCCCCGGCGAGCGCACGATGTGGCTCGAGTTTCAGTTCCTCGCCGCCCACGGCTACACCGTTCTCTATACCAACCCTCGAGGCAGCGACGGGTACGGCTATCAGTTCAAGTACTCAATTCAACGCGACTGGGGCGACGGGCCGATGCGCGACGTGCTCACCGCCGTGGACACCGTGGTGGGGCGCGGGGCGGTAGACGCGGACCGCATGGTCGTGACGGGCGGTAGCTATGCGGGTTATCTCACCGCCTATCTGGTGGGGCACGACCATCGCTTCAAGGCGGCCATCGCCCAGCGGGGCGTCTACGACCTCGCCACCTTCTTCGGCGAAGGGAACGCCTGGCGGCTGATCCCCTACGAGTTCGACGCCTATCCCTGGGAGGACTTCGAGACGCTACGCGCGCAGTCGCCGATCACCTACGCCCACCAGATTCAGACTCCGCTGCTGATCATGCACTCCGATCGCGATTTGCGTACAGGGGTATCCCAGTCGGAGATGCTTTACCGCACGCTCGCCGTGCTCAAGAAGCCGGTGGAGTACGTGCGGTACCCGCGTGAAGGCCACGACCTCTCACGAACCGGCGAGCCCAAGTTGAGGATCGACCGGCTCTTGAGGATCCTCGAGTTCTTCGAACGGCACATCGGCGACCGGGACTGACGACGAAACGCGCGCTTTCGCTCAGCCCTCTCGCACCGCTAGCCCGTGATCTGCGAGATAGCGCTTGATCTCCCGCACGGCGTTGCGACCCGATAGCGCCGAAGCTTCCAGCATCACGCCCTCGGCACCGCCGATCATCAGCGCGTCGAAGATATCTTCGGCCTCGCGGGCCCTTCCCGCGGCGACCACCGGAATGGCGACCGCTCCACTCACAGCGCCCAATAGCTCGAGGGCGAACGGCTCGTCCGCGGAGGCGCGGCATTCGAGTATCAGCTCGCCGCCGCCGTGTGCCGCTATCACCCGGGCCCAGCCCACCGCGTCCCACTCGGTCGGACGGCGGTCCGCTCCGCGAACCACACGCCCGTAGCCGTCCTCGATCCGCGCCTGGACACTCACCGCGATGGCGGCCGAGCCGAAGCGCTTCGCTACCGCTCGAATGAGATCCGGATCGCGCAGCGCCGCGTCGCCGATCGCCACGCGCGTCGCCCCCGCAGCCAAGAGAGCGTCGAGATCACCGGGCCGCTCGGGTTCGGCGGCGACAGTGAGCGGGATGGGAATCGATCCGAGGCGACCCAACGCAGTCCGAACCGGCTTCGCAGCCGACCGCGGAGCTTTCAAGTGAAGCTCGTCCGCTCCCGCCTCGGCCAGTGCGGTGGCTGCCTGCAGCGGGTCGTGCCGGCCTTCGGGCGGCAGGAATCTGACCGGACGCTGGAGCCGCCCGGTCGCATCCAGAGAGAGGCTGAGGATAATGCGCTTGGTCAGAGAAGCTACTCTCCGTCACCCTCCTCGTCTGCGAGAGGGACGTTCTTGCGTATCCGGTGGCTGAACAGGGTAAGCTCGTTGAAACCCGCGCGGCGCAGCAGCAGCTCGCCGACTTCCCATCCTTGCTCGAAGCTGGTGGGAACGTGGCTGTCGGTCCCGATGGTCACCGTGGCGATCTGAGCGGCGTTGGCAAGCTTGAGGATCTCGAGACCGGGGTAGGGCTCGGCCGGAGCCTGGACGACGCCCGAGGTGTTGACTTCGAGGCCCAGGCCCTTGGCCGCCATCTTCTCGAGCAGGTTCTTCACCTGTGACTCGAACGGTTTGGGATCGAACGGCCCGTAATGCTTCACACCGAACCGCTTGACCAGATCCAGGTGCCCGACGATGTCGAAGCCGCCCCAATCGAGCATCTCGTCCACCGTCTCGAAGTAGCGGCCGTACGCGTCGGTCATGTCACGGTCCCGGAAGTAATCCCCAACGGCGCCGCCCGACACCTGGTAGCCATCCACCACGTGCACCGATCCGATCACCAGGTCGAAGTCCACCGATTCGACCAGCGCGTTCAGGGTCTCCACCCACTCGGGCCGGTACTCGAGCTCCGCGCCCAGCAGGATGCGTAACTCCGGGTACTCGGGCTGCAGCAGCTCGATCTCGTGCTGCAGCTGCTCATACCGTTCACGCGCCTCGACCAGATCGAGCACCCAATCCCCGTGCTCGGCGCTGAGCACCTCAGCATGATTGGTGAAACAGATCTGCTCGAAGCCGAGATCGACGGCGGTTCGAACGACAACCTCGGTGCTGCCGCGGCCATCGCTCGAGTATTGGTTATGCAAGTGATAGTTGATGCGCACGATCGGCTCTCCTGAGTACAGCGTCACCCGGCCCCGAGCGGTGCCGAACGATCGACCACCGCGACCGCCACGCCGTCTCGGGTCGGGACCACGATCGAAGTCAGGCGCGGGTCGACCGCCAGCCGCCGATTGAACTCGCGGATGCCTCGCACTTCGGCGTCCTGGGCCGTCTCGTCGACCACCTCCCCTTCCTGAAAGGCGTTGTCCCCGATGATCAGGCCGCCGGGGCGCACGACCTCCAAACACCATTCGAGATAGCGCGGGTAGCTCTCCTTGTCGGCGTCGATGAAGACCGCGTCGAACGGCCCGTCCGCAGCCAGCGAATCCAACAGCGCCTGCGCCTCTCCGACACGGACCTCTACCCGATCCTCCAGACCCGCGCGCCGGATGAAGCGCCGTGCCAACTCCGCCCGATCCTCTTCCCGCTCCACCGTGATCAACCGACCCCCGTCCCTGAGCGCCCGCGCCAACCAGATGGTGCTGTACCCACCCAGCGTGCCCAACTCCACGACCTGGCGCGCGCCGATCGTCCTCAGAAGCACCTGGAGCAGCCTGCCCTCCTCGGCGCTGATGTAGATCTTCGGCAGGCCAGCGGCTTCCATCTCGCGCCGCAGCTCTTTCAACAGCTCGTCCTCAGGCGCGAACAGGTCACCCACGTAGCGCTCGCACGCCTCTCGGATACGTTCATCCATTCGTGCCACCTCACTGATCCCCGGCTGCGGATCGCGAAAGCTGCACCCCGGCTCGCTCAAACCCGGCCGGCGGCCTCACGCGCCGCCCGCACCCACACGCGGACCCGGGCCGGGCTGGCCGCCCGGGGCCGCGTCATCACCTCTCGCAACCTCACGCTCAACGCTGCGGGGTCGGCGGCCGCGAGCTCCGCCACCGATCTCACGCCCAGACTCCAAAGCAGGCGCGCGTGCTCCATGCCGAGGCCACGCAGGGTGCCGAGCCGGGCGGCTGCAACCCACTCTGCGGCGGCGGCCTCTTCCACTCCGGCGACCCGGGCCACCTCCGCCGGCCGTGCCTGGGCGAGGGCGAACAGGTCGCGGTAGCTCTCGGCCAGAAGCTGTCGCTCTTCGGCGCCCGCGACCCACAGCTCCTCGAAGCGCGGCCTCAGCGAGTCGGTCGTCCAGCGGTCGATCCCGGCGAGGACGGCGAAGGAGAAGACGACGGCCAGGACGGCAGCCGTCAGCGCGCGCCGCCCGCGAACCCCGACGCCACGCAGCTCGGGCGGCACGGCCACGCCCATCAGCACCAGCGACTGGTAGACGACAAAGCAGTCGAGAGCGAAGATCGAGAAACCGCCGAACCCGAGCAGCGGCATCTCGAACAGCTTGAGATCCTCGAACCCGGGCACGGTGTAGATCCACTTGCTCCGCGATCTGATGTTGTAAAGCTCCCAGATGAAGCCGATCGCCAACCCACCCACGATGAAGCGCAGCGCACGAGCTGGCCGCCCGGCGGAAAGGTCACCCAGGAGAGAGCGCCCGGGGTCGCGCGAGTAGTTGAACGGTTCCAGCAGCAGAGTGAGCGCCCCCCAGATCAACGGAAAGAACGCGCGAGGCCAGGCCAGGCTCAGAGCGGCGAAGCTCACCCCGACAGCGAAGATCAAGAACAGGTGGGCGCGCCTCACCGTGAAGCCAGACCCGCGTACGCTCTCGAAAGTCCCTCGACTCGCCAACCAGCGCTCGGCCAGGAAGATGGCCGGAATCACCGTCATGAACGAAACGGTGGTCCCCAGCCAGCGGACCGGCCGATCGGGCGGCAAGAACACGTAGTACCAGTTGGCCACCCGAAAGTTGACCAGCTCGAAGAAGAACCAGAGCACAGCCGACCAGCAGAGCAGCGACACGGCGAAGCGAGGGCGTGAGATCAAGTAGTAGCGGCCGCTGCGTACGGCGACCGCCGAATCGAGCAGAAGAAGCGTCGGGTACCAGGCCGAAAGGTAGTACCAGTTCACGAAGGGCTCGATCCGACGAAGCATCATCGCCGTCGCAACCAGCAGGAACGCGAAGGCGGGCAGCGCGACAAGCCAGGGCGCCGGAGTCGGACGCGGGAGGTCCTGCGAGCTTCGCAGCTCGCCGCTTCGACCCAGGACCGCTTCGGTCATCGGAGTAACGAGGCTTCCCGGGCCGCGGTCTCGGCGCCCTGCAATTCGGGCGCCGTGTAGACGAAACGGCCACCGACGATCGTGGCGAGCACCTGGACGCCTTTGATCTCGGCGGGCTCGATCTCGAAAAGATCCCGGTCCACGATCGTGAAGTCGGCAAGCTTGCCGACCTCGATGTTCCCCTTCTCGTTCTCCTCACCGGCGGCGAAGGCGTTGTTGATCGTGTAGGCCCGGATCGCCGTCTCGACATCGACGCGCTGCTCGGGGAACCACCCCTCCGGCGGCTGCCCGTCCAGCGTCTGACGCGTGACGGCGGCATAGATGCCGAGGAGCGGCTTGGCCGGGTACCAGGCCGCGTTCGTGCCCGGCCAGTCGGAGCCGAAGG
>CAYGAJ010000078.1:0-10093 GCA_964347815.1 uncultured Gemmatimonadota bacterium
GTCCAGGTTGTTGGCCGTGAGCACGCGCGCCGGCTCCAGCTGGCCGCTGACCGGGTCGATCACGAACTGGATGCTGACATTGTTGAACCAGGTCTGGTGCAGCGACGGGGCGCGGAAGCCGTTGCTGACCGCGCCGCGCAAAGCGAATTCGGGGACGACCTCGAAGCGCGCCGCCAGCTTGCCGGTCACCGTGCTGCCGAAGTCGCTGTAGTTCTCGTAGCGACCCCCCACGTCGACCAGCAGCTGATCGGTCACCTGGGACTCCAGGCCGGCGTAGGCGCTGATGCTGTTACGGTCGCGGTCCACCTCGTTGTCGGGCTGGAAGCCCGGAAACACCTGCGAGCCCGGGTCCTTTGGCGAACCGGTGGAGGTGGTGTCGAAGTCGATCCCCGGCCGGGTGCCGCCGTTGCCGAGCTGCCACGACGCTTCCTCGCCCGCCTCGATCTGGTAGTTCTCCACACGGAACTCGCCACCCAGCACCAGCGAGAGCGACCGCAGGGCGCCGTCCGTGCTCAAGAGGCGAACGGCGTCGAAGTTGCCGGTGGTCTGCCGGAAATTGAGAGTCCCGGCATCGAAGGTGACGGGGCTGGAGACGCCCATCGAGGCGTTGTTCGTGTTCTCGATGTTGAAGAGGAAGCTGTTGGCCCCGTGGGTCAGGCTCAGGTCGAGGTCCCACCCGGAATGCGAGCCCGCAAGCCCCGCCGTGAACGATCCGTCGTCGATGTCGGTGTGGATCTCCGGCAGGAAACCGTTGGGGTAGAGCTGCGGCACCACCCGGGCCTCCTGGATCGGAAGACGGTAAAAGCCGGTCGCCTCACCGTCCCGCTTGGTGATGCCGCCGAAGGCGTAGAACTCCGCCGCATCCGACAGCGGGACCATCGTGTTGAAGAAGACGCCCGCGAACGTGGCCTCCGACTGGCCCGTCTTCATGGTGAAGTCGTCGCGGGTGAGACCGCGTGCGGCGATCTCGGCGTCGTCCGCGGCGTCATCTGCGAAGAAGACGTCGCCGGTGAACGTCTCGGAGCGGTCCGTACGGCCGCGCTCCATGAACTCGCCGGTGATGTTGAAGAAGCCGCGGTCGCCGATCTCGAACCCGTAGTTGACATCCGCCTTACCGACGCCGCCGTCGCCTTCGCCGGTGACACCGGCCGTGCCGTTGAACTCGACGAAGTCGCTCTGCTCCTTCAACACGATGTTGATGACGCCGGCGATCGCGTCCGAGCCGTACTGGGCCGCCGCGCCATCACGCAACACCTCGATGCGCTCGATCGCCGCCGTGGGAATCGAGTTGAGGTCCACGCCCACGGTGCCGCGCCCGAACGTGCCGTTGACGTGAAGCAGCGCGCTCTGGTGACGCCGCTTGCCGTTGATCAGCACCAGCGTCTGGTCCGGCCCCAAGCCACGTAGACTGGCCGGGTTCACGTGATCGGTTCCGTCGGCGATGGTCTGATGCGACGCGTGGAAGGAAGGAACGATGGCTCGAAGGATCTGGTTGACCTCCGGCTCGCCCGACTGTCGGATCTCCAGAGAGGGCACGACGTCCACGGGCACCGGTGTCTCGAGCGCCGTCCGGGTGGTGCGAGATCCGACGGCCACGATCTCGTCGATGAGGATCGCCCGCGTCTCCAACGCGAAGTTCAGCGTCGCGGTCTGGTCGGCGACGACCCTGACCTGCTGGGACGCCGCTGCGTAGCCCAGAAGCGCCACCCGAATCGTGTAGGCGCCGGGCGCCAGCGTGATCCGGTAGCTGCCGTCCTCGGCGGTAACCGAACCGCGCGCTGAGCCTACGACCAGAACCGTGGCACCTGACAAGGGCTCTCCGGTTTCCGATGCCGTGACCCGACCGGAAATCGTACCTTGTTGTGCCAGCAGCTCGCCGGCGCTGACCGACAGGATCAGAGCCAGTGCAGAAACGACTCTCGTGAAAGCGGTGTCAATTCTCCAGGCCATTACATACCTCCTCGAAAGGTGGGGTGCTCGAAGGCCGCGCGAGGTAAGCGCGAGGTGTACGTACAGTTCGAGTGGAGCCCCTAGTGGGCAGACCGCTCGAGGCGAACAAGCCGAAGGATCGTCGATGTATGATCGCGGGCGTAACAGCTCAGACGCCGACTGTGCGACCCCCGCATTCGCACCGAACGTCAGTCGTGGGTGCCCGGCGCGGAAAGCTCATCAGATAGGAATTGTGGCAATATCGGCCCTGGGCTGGACGGCGTCAACCGTTTCGGTAGGCGGTAAGCGGTAGAGGGTAGACGGTGCTTTCGGTGGGCAGTGGGCGGTAGACGGTGGACGGTCGTGTCCACCGTCCACCGTCTACCGCCCGCCGCCAACCGTCTACCGTCTACTGCCCACCGCCTACCGAATCCACCGGCCTTTCGCTCATCAGGGCGAGCATGCGGCCGTCGAGGTCGCGGAAGAAGGCCAGCCATAGCTCGTGGTCTTCGGCGCGGTGCACCATCTCGGGGTCGCGCTCGAACTCGACACCCCGCTCCACGAGCGTCGAGTGCGCGTTCTGGATGTCGTCGACTTTGAAGTACAAGATCGACGAGGGGTGCGCATCCTCCCCCTGCCCCGTCGTCCCCAGCATCAGCCGCACCGATCCGCACTGGAAGAACGCCATGCCCGGCACCTGGAACAGCGGCTGGATGCCCAGGGCGTCTTGATAGAACTGCGTCGCCCGCTCCAGATCGTCGACCGTGAGGGCGATCTGGCCGATCTGAGCGAGGCCGAACTGCTTCTGCGAGCGACTCATGCGAATACCTCCGGGTTCGGTAAGGGGTGGACGGTAGACGGTAGACGCCTCGGGCGCCAGGATGCAACAAACCATCGCCGACCGGCCAACCGCCCACCGGCTAACCGCCAACCGCTTACCGAACCCCGGTACCTACTCTAAAGCAAGGATCGGGCTTATCTTACCTCACAGCCCTCGCCCTTTCCTCCGGCCAGAGCACAGCGGCCCCCTTCGGCTATCGGTGTGCCAAGCGCTCTTCCGCGGTCAGCGACCCGCGGCGGATCCTGACGGAGCCAAAGCATTCGTCGGCGCAGCAGCGAACGGAGCCAGACGACAAAGAACCCACGAGGGCCCAGTCATGAGCGACCACCGTCGCCTCGATTCCATCTCTAAGCCGCGCTTCGCCCTTGCCATCTTCACCTTGACCGTCTTGAGCGGCGCCTGCTTTCTCCGGCCTGGGCCGGAGGAGCCGACGCCGGCGGAAAGCAGCCCCGATTCGGTGGAGGCGGAATCGGACGTCGTGGCGAGCGACGACTACGCCGAGCTGGAGGCCGCCTACCGCGACCTGCAAGAGCGCGTCACGCGGGCGGAGCTGCGCCTGCTCGAGCGGGATGCTCAGATCCGGGAGCTGGAGCAGCGCCTGGACGAACAGCAGCGGCTGCTTGATGCCAACATCAACGAGGTCGTACGCGCGAAGGCCAAGCTACGTGGGGTTGAAGGCAAGGCCGAGGCGGCCTCCGAGATCGCCGAGGCGGAGATCGCCCTGCAAGCGCTCGCCGACCTGCCCGGCGGCAGCGATACGCCGGAGCACCGGAAGAGCATCGAGCTGCTCGAGCGGAGCGGCGAGGAGTTCGAAAAGGAGAACTATGGCGGCGCGATCTATCTGACCAGCCAGGCCAAGGCGCTGATCCGGCAGGGGCAGATGCGCCTGCGCGGCCGCGAGCAGCTCGACTCGGTCGCCGGCGAGGTGGCGTTCGGATCACCGCTCCTGCTGCAAGTGACCCGGAACAGCAACGTCCGCGACGGACCGGGTCTCGAGTTCGCCGTGTTGACCACGTTGAGGAGCGGCACTCCGGTGATCGGCTACTCCCACATAGGAAGCTGGGTCCGCGTGAAGTTGGAAGACGGCTCGAGCGGGTGGATCCACCAGAGGCTGGTGAGCGGACGCTAGAGGCGCGTCCCAGGGGGTGCCGTCAGTTGGCGGCGCGCTTTTCAGCCTTTCGTTTTTGTCCGGCCAGCCGGACCCGGTTGCGCCCCGCTCGCTTGGCCTCGTACATCGCGGTGTCTGCCTTGCTGATGAGGTCCTCGGGGTCGTTGCCGTTTTCAGGGAACGAGGCGACGCCGACGCTCACCGTGATTCCGGCGGCGTTGCCGCGGGCACCGAGTTTTCTCTCCTCCACCCGGCTTCGGATCCGCTCCGCCGAACGGTCCGCATCCTCGAGCCCCGTTTCCGGTAGCAGGATCAAGAACTCCTCACCGCCGTAGCGCGCCGCATAGTCACCGGCACGCAGCGACTCCCGCAACACGGCAGCGACACGTCTCAACACCTCGTCACCGGCGAGGTGGCCGTGGCCGTCGTTGTACTGCTTGAAGTCGTCGATATCGATCATCAGCAGCGAGAACGGGTGGTTGTAGCGCAGGCAGCGGGCCGCCTCGATGGCCAGCGTCTCCATGATGTACTTGTGGTTGTACAGGTCGGTGAGGCCGTCCGTGATCGAAAGGCGGTGCAGCTCTTCGTTCTTCTCGACCAGCGTGCGGTTGGTACGGTCCAGCTGGCCCAGCACCTCGCGCAGTCGCTGCGCCATGTGGTTGAACACGCGTGTCATGTACCCGAGCTCACCGCGACTCGAGATGGGCAAGTTCACATCGAGGTTTCCGCCGGCGATCTTCGCGGCGCCACTCGTCAACCGGTCGAGCGGACGCACGATCGTCAGCCCGAGGAAATAAGCGGCCAGGCCAATCCCGACGAGGACGGCGGCGATCAGCAGCAGCGTGACGTTACGCAGCTGCACGATCTGGGCGTAGGCCAGCGCCCGCTCCTTTTGGGCGACGACACCCCAGCCCAGCCGCTCGGCCACCTCCAGCGACCCGACCACCGCGACGCCGCGTGGATCGGTGAACTCGAGCGTCAGCCGCTCGCGTGCAAAGAGCCGTCGGGTGACATCAGAATCGAGCCGCAGCTCCATGAACCCACGGCTGCTGTCGCGCGCCGAACTGGTCAGCACCGAGCCATCCTCGGTGATGACGTAAAGGTCGTCGGTCTCGCCTTCCGAGTAGCTATTCAGGATGTCGCGCACGCCGTCAAAATTGAGCTTGGCGACCAGCAGGCCCAAGAGCCCTTCGTGCTGCACGTCGTGGATCGGCTCGCCGATCAAGATCAGGCCCGCCTCCCGCGCCTCATCCCAGTAGGGCTCACCGACACGCGTCGCGTTCGTGAGCTCGCCGCTCCAGTCGGCCGGCATGCCCGACAGGTCCCCCGGAGCCACGCTGCTCGCCACGATCTTGCCGTCCCGCTCCACGACCAGCAACTCGTCGTAGACCACGAAGCGGTGGTCTACGGATTGCAGGTAAGTGGTCAGGCGGCTCGCCGGCGTGTCAGTCCCGATGGAGGCGTCGGCCTGCTCGACGATCCGCCCCAGGTTCTCAGAGACCTCATACGAGCTCGAGAAGACCCGCACCTCGTAGAGCCGCTCGCGGAACCAGAGATCGAGTCCCCGCGCGGCGTGGGACGTGAGGTTGGCCAGCTCTTCCCTGACCTTTTCTTGCAGCACGCGCCGATTGTAGCGGTAGGAAAGATACCCCATACCCAGCGACGGCAGCAGCGTCGCGATCAGAGCGAAGGCGATGATCTTGCTCTTGATGCTGTGCAGCCGCGCCTGGTTCAGCAGGCGGGTGACGGCGCGTTCAATAGACGGCAATCGGCCCTCCGATTGGGAGCCAACTCGGCAAACGTCGCTCAGCGGGACGCAGGCGGGGGTTCAACAAGTCCTGGCGTTCAGGTTGCCGCGTTGGGACAGAACGCCACGGAAGTCCTTACACCGACAGGGGTTTCGCGGTTCCCGGGCCCATAAACATGGGCTGGACAGGCCGAACCGTCAAGCACCGGCGTGAGGGCGCGGCGTCGGGACGTGCATGATCCTGGGCGCAGCGGGCTTCCCCGGTCTTCGCCGCGCCGCCGGAGCGCTCAAGTGTAAGGATCCATACTGAATTGGGCCGGTCTTGCGGGCCGGCCTAGCGAAATGAAGAAACCCGTGGCCGCGGTGAGCCACGGGTCGTTCATCCTCCTCTGCTCCAGGCGGTGCTAGCGATTGCTGAACCAGGGCCGCTCAGTCAGCGGGCGCGGCCGCGCCGCGTTGGTGTAGCTGAGGGCGCGCTCGAGCACACAGGCGCTGTAGATGATCTCGGCGTTACCGGCGCCCAGCAGGGTGTTGGTGGCCTTGACGCCGCCGTAGAAGCGGAAGCTGCCGTCGGCCACGAGGTCACCCTTCACGATGACCGGGCCGAAGAACTCGAAGCCGCCCGAGGCGTGTAAGTCGCCGTCCACCAGAAGGAGCCCCTGCCCGTAGTTGTTGGCCTCAAGGCTCAGGTCGCCTTTGACGTGGATGGTGGGGAACCAGTTGGAGCAGGCGTGGCTGGCGCTCAGCGGCTCGCCCCAGTTGTTGACGTCGGTGGTGTTGCAGGTTCCGTCGGCGTTGAGGGACGGGCTGGGGTTGGTGCCGTCGATCACGGTGCCGTCTGGCAGGACGAAGTCCGCGCCCGCAGCCAGCTCGTCGTAGGTGATATCGCTGAAGTCCCAGAACTTGGTGGAGTCGGGGTCCTGCTCGCGAGGCGGGACGCCGAAGGCACGGTCCTTCTTACCCCCCTGCGCGTACTTCATGGTGTCGGTCATCACCACGCCCGCCTCGGGGTTGTCGAGCGAGCTGCAGAATGGGCCGTTCCAGGCTGCGGGGATGTGATCGAACCCGTTGACCTCGGCGGTACCGGCCAGGTAGACGCTGTCTTTCACCTCGAGGGCCGCCTTGAACGGGTTCTGCACCGGTGCGGTGGCGATGAGCAGCCCGGTGACCTGCCTGGTTCCGTCCTTCGCCTCACCCACGGCCCGGATCGAGTAGAGGGCGTGCACCGACCCGTCGTCGAGCTTGGTGGCGCCCACCCGGTAGGCCGACCCGCCCGGCAGCGTGCCCTGATCGAGCAACCAGGACGTGCCCGGCGGGATGACGCCGTTGGGTCGCGTCCAGTTATCGACACCCCGCGCCAGGCCCATCTCGGCGGCGTAGAACGCGGTCTCGCGGGACGTCGTCTGCACCTGGCTGCGCAGCTCTTGCCGCGCCATGGCCAGACCCACCAGCCCCATGATCGCGAAGATGATCACCATGAGAATGGTCGCCGGAAGCCCGTAGCCCTGCTGGCTCTCGATACGTTCGCTCAACACCGCCAGCCTCCTCACGAGTCCGCGTTTCTCAGCCTGATCGACACCGTGCGGTCCCGGCGCAGCGGCACGCCGCCGCGCTGCCGCGGGACGGCGCCCACGGCCGACACATCGACCTCGACACGCGCGATCTCCGCCAGCGTCGCCGTCGGGTTGCCGTTCACGTCCAGGTAGCGAAACTGCAGCACCGAGGACGCCGTCGAGTCGGTCGAGGCCAACGGGCCGCCGACCAGCGACGGCTGGCCGTTGAGCGCGGTCGTCTTGAGCACCCACGAATTGTTCTCGGGCGTCAGCCAGTAGCTGGCTCGCTGAAACACCCGCACCGGCGCCCCGATCGGCACCTGGGCCAGCAACCCGTTCAGATCCGGTATGGTGGCGGTCCAGGCCGCGCTGCTGTCCGGGCACACATCACTCTTGACCGACGTGATCCTGACGGCCTTCCAGTGATCGTCGGAGAACGATGCCTGCGTGCCGTGAGAGAAGATCAGTACGCTGTCAGTGCGGAGCGGCACCCCATCGCTCAACGGCCTCACGGTGATGAAGACGTCGGTCGTGAGCTTCTTCTCACAGACCGCGTAAACACCGCGGAACGCCCGCAGCACCACCGAGTCCGGGTCCGCATAGACCACATCGCCCCCGGCGGGGCTCAGCGGCAGCATCTCCGTGACCACCGCCGTCTCCAACCGCTGCAGCGTCCCCGTCGTGTTGGCCGCGTCGCCGGTCACCATGTAAAAGCGCTGCTGTTGCAGCAGCACGCCCACCATCGCCGCCGCCACCAGGCTGAGCAGCGTGATGGCGATCAGCGCCTCGACGACGCCAGCACCCAATTCGGTTCGTGCCCGCCTCATCATCATATCCGCCGAATCCGGGCAAACGTCAGCGTGTCCGCGCGTACGTGGCCGGGGATGGTGTACTCATAGACGAGCAGGACCTCTTTCGCCCACGTCGTCTCCGCGACCGTCCAGCGCAGATCTACGCCTCGACGCGTCGCCGACCCGGCCTTGACCAGGGCATACGGTTGCGTGAGCAGCTCCTCGATCTGCTGCTGAGCGACCGACCCGGCCCGCAGCCGCACGTGCGACGAATTCACGATCCCGCCGACCCGCGCCGCCGTGCCCACCACGCCCAAGAGTGCGGTCGAAAAGATCACCAGCGCGATCAGCACCTCCGCGATCGACACGCCCGACTCGGAGCGCAGCGGCGATCTCCGCCTTACAGCCGAACTTCGATTCGCCAGTCTGCTCACGGTTCGGTCACCTCCAAGTGACGGCCTCGTCAGCCTAGAAAGCAGTCAGTTGTGGGTTTGTCGCAGAGGGGCCCGGCGGTGGGGACAGGAAGGCCTACTCAAAGCGTTTCACACTACAAGACGAACCAGCGTGACCGGGGGTCACAACCCGTTTCCGCCCCAAATCACGCCCATCGTCGCCGGCTGAGAGGGCAATCCGTGTGCCATGTCACAGCGCTTTCGGGCTAAGTATCGGCTGAAGAACAGCTTGAGTCACGGACGCCATCCAGGGCTCACCGGCGATCGCCCAGAAATCGGTCATTATGACTTCAAGAACCATGGCGTTTCGCCACAACCTTGGGCACCTTTTTCGTCGAAAAGTGAGCGTTGACGCGGCTTTCGGCTTCGGCGCGTATGATGCAAAGGGAGGCGGCGCGGCCGGGTTTCGGGCAGGCAGCCGGAGCGTGGCCGAGCCTTCGCGCCGTCGTGACCGTCCCGGCGCGAGGATCGTCTTGTGTAACGACGCGAGGGCCGTCAACTTAGGCTCGGCAATCCCCCCTGCCCCTCGCCCCAATCAGGAGAGAAGAGCGACCATGGCACAGCAGAGCCGCGGGGGTTGGCGCCGCAAAGTGAACCGTTATGTGGCGCTGGCGACGGCGATCGTCGGTGTGGCGATCGTCCTGAGCAGCTTCCTGTTCCTTCAGGACCTGCTCTGGTGGTACGTGACCGTCGCCATAGGGCTGATTGTCGCCCTGGCCGGCTTCGTCTACGGCGTTTACCCCTTCCTGACCAGCGAGCGCCAGTACCCGGCGCTGCGCGAGGAGGTGGATCGTTTCATCGGCCTCGTCCGCCAGCTGAACGCGGCGGCCGTCTCTCGATCGGCCCCCGACCTCGAGAACGTCAAGTCGGAGATGGTGGCGGCGGTCGAACGGATGGTGGATCTTGCAGGTAAGCCAGGCTGAGCTTCAGAGGCCCGTCCAGAGAGGCGAAAGATCGATGGCCGACAAAGCACCGAGAAGTTGGCGTCGCACTGTCAACCGTTTCGCCGGTCCGGTGGCCGCCGTGATCGGCGTCGTGATCGTGCTGAGCAGCTTCTTCTTTATGGGCGATCTGTTCGTCTGGTACGCCGTCGTGATGAGCGGGTTGTTCATCGTACTGGCGGGCTTCCTTTACGGCGCGTACCCGCTACTCACCAACGAACGCCGTTACAACGCGCTTCGGCGTGAGGTTTACCAGTTCATTGGTCTCGTGCGCGACCTGAACGCGGCCGCTGAAGCGAGATCCGAATCGCGACTGGCGCAGGTCAAGAGCGAGATGCTCAATTCGGTGGATCGTATGTCCGAGCTGGCGGGCAGAGAGGATTAGCGAGCAAGCGCCGACAACCCCGATCCGATGAGCGCCCGCCCCCCCGCCGCCGCGCCGCGCCGTTGCCAGCGCGCCTTCCACCAGGCCGTTCAGTTATCCCAGCAACTCCTCACCGTAGCCGATCGTAACGACGAGTGTCTCAGCCGGCGGCGCGAAAGCGTCTCCGCCTGGTCCGTCGCTGAGCATCTGGAACACCTAGCTCAGGTCAACACCCTGTGCGCCGCCGCCATATCGCGCCTGCTCGACTCGCCCCCTGGCGACCCGGGCGCGGGGCTGAAGCCAGCCGGCCGAGCCGTGCTGCTGACCGGCTGGATACCGCGGGGCCGCGGCGTCGCCCCGCCGACGA
>CAYGAJ010000079.1:0-10032 GCA_964347815.1 uncultured Gemmatimonadota bacterium
CTCTACCTGCCCGCCACGGCCGTCGAGGGGAAGCAGGTGCAGGGCGGCACCGTGGTCGCCACGGGACCGGGCACGCCGCTGTCGGCGCCGACGGAGCTGGATGACGAGCCGTGGAAGATCGGGGGAAGCGAGCCACGCTTCATGCCCGTGCAAGCGCGGGTGGGGGACTATGCTCTCTTCTTCCGGCGTGCCGCGGTGGAGATCAGCTTCGAAGGGACGAAATACCTGGTGGTGCCGCAGGCGGCGATTCTCGCACTGGTCCGTGAAGAGTCGGACGACGAGGACGAGCTGCGCTAGCGCATCGGTGAGCGCCACTGGCGCGGCGAACCACGCTTACCCGTCGTGTCCATCGCTGCGAGTCGCTCTGTCAGGCAGAGGTGCGCAGAAACAGGTCGACGGGTTCGAGCGCTGGCCCGGACTCGTCGGCGATCGGAACGCCGCGGGGCTCATCGCTGAGGCTTCACGGCGCTCGGACCGAGGCCACCACCTCGTACGTCTTCACCTCCAGCGTGGCGCGACCGGCCTGGAGGAAGTCGACCAGCGCCGTTCCCCGCGCCGCGACGTCCGGGCTGTTCATACAAGTGAGGTGATCGGCTTCGCTTCGCCAGCGCAGGTAATTGACGACGGCCGAGCCATCGCTGCTGCGCAGTAGCGTGCCCGAGACGAAGCCGGGCTGCGCTTTGAACACGGACAGGTTCTGCAGACACAAATCGACCAGCTCGCTCTGGTCGTCTTGGCCCACCTCGTATCGCACGATCGTCGTGCAGGCCGCGTCGTCGGTCTTCGTAGCCACCACCCCGCTCTCCTTCTCTACGGTGCGTGTCCCCGGTTGTGGCCCCGTTCGTTTAGCGATAGCACTTGCGGGCGCCTACTTGAAGCGTGGTTTGTAGCTGTCGAGGCTCGAGTACGGATCGGGCCACGGCAAGTCGTACTCCAACTCGAAGGCCGCGTGCCGCGTCCAGTACGGGTTCCAGAGGTGCGCCCGCGCCATGACACACAGGTCGGCGCGGCCGGCCGCCAGAATCGTGTTCACGTCCATGTAGGATGAGATGTTGCCGACGGCCATCGTCGCGATGCCGACTTCCTGACGGATACGATCGGCGAACGGCGTCTGGAACTGGCGCCCGTAAACGGGCCGTGCGTACGCCACCGTCTGTCCGGCCGACACATCGACGATGTCGCAGTCGTGCGCCTTGAGCAGCTTGGCGACCTCCACCGCGTCGGCGGGCTCGTGGCCGCCGGGAGCCCAATCGACCGCTGAAATGCGAACCGACATGGGCTTGTGCGCCGGCCAGACGGCACGCACCGCATCGAACACCTCCAGCGGAAAGCGCATGCGGTTCTCCAACGAGCCGCCGTACTCATCGCCTCGTGTGTTGGTGAGCGGCGTGATGAAGCTCGAGAGCAGGTAGCCGTGGGCGAAGTGAATCTCGAGAATATCGAACCCGGCCTCCTCCGCCATCTCGGCGGCGCGCACGAAGTCGGAGCGCACGGCGTCCATGTCGGCCCGCGTCATCTCCCTGGGAACTTGGCTATGCTTGAAATACGGGATCGGCGAGGCGGAGATGATCGGCCAGTTCCCCTCCTCCAGCGGCTCATCCATCCCATCCCAGGCGAGTCGGGTCGATCCTTTGCGGCCCGCGTGACCCAGCTGCATCCCGATCTTCGCATAGCTGTTCTGGTGCACGAAATCGACGATCCGTTTCCAGGCGGCCACGTGCTCCGGCTTGTACATGCCGGCGCACCCCGGCGAGATCCGCCCCTCGCGGCTGACGTCGGTCATCTCGCTGAACACCAGCCCGGCCCCACCGATCGCCCGGCTGCCCAGATGCACCAGGTGCCAGTCGTTGGGCGTCCCGTCTTCGGCGCAGTACTGGCACATCGGTGAGACGACCACACGGTTCACAAGCAGCAGATCACGCAGCTTGAACGGTGTGAACAGCGGCGGCGGTGCCGGCGACGTCGGCACCGGCTCGCCGGTCTGTTCCGCCGCTTTGCCGGCGAACCAGCGGTCCACCGACTCGATCAGCTTCGGATCGCGAACCTTGAGGTTGTCGTGCGTGATGCGAAGGCTTCGCGTGAGGATGTTGAAGGCGAACTGGATGGGCTCCATGCACATGTAGCGCTCGGTGTCCTCGAACCAACCCAGGCTGGCTTGAGCCGCGCGCTGCAGGCTTTCCACCGCGGGCCGCCGCGCCTCCTCGTAGGCGGCGAGCGCGTGGGGGATGTCGGGCTGTCGCACCAGCTCCTCCTGAAGCGCGATGGCGTCCTCCAACGCCATCTTGGTGCCCGAGCCGACGGAGAAGTGGGCGGTATGGGCGGCGTCGCCGATCAGGACCACGTTGCCGTGGTGCCAGCGCTCGTTCCTGACGGTGGGGAACTGTCTCCAAATCGAGCGGTTCTTCAGCAGCCGGTGGCCCTGAAGCTCCTCTTCAAACAACGCCTCGCAAAAGGCCAACGTCGCGTCTTCATCATCCTCGGCGAGCCCCGCCGCCTTCCACGTCTCTTCCGTGGCCTCGACGATGAAAGTGGCATGTCCCGGCGCGTACTGGTACGCGTGCACACGCCAGAGCCCGTGCTCGTCCCGCTTGAAGTAGAAGGTGAAGGCGTCGAACGACCGCGTTGTGCCCAGCCAGACGAAGCGATTGGGTCGCAGGTCGATCCGTGGCTTCAAGTGTTCCGCCAGCCGGGCGCGCACCACGCTGTTGAGTCCGTCCGCCCCGACGATCAGGTCGGCGTCGCGGAAGGCTGCAAGATCATCGGCCTCGGACTCGAACTGCAGTTCGACGCCGAGGTCCTCGCAGCGTCGGCCGAGGATATCGAGCAGCGTTTGGCGGGAGATGCCACTGAAGCCGTGTCCGGTCGACGTGAGGACGTCGCCTTTGAAATGGATGTCGATGTCGTCCCAGTGAGCGAAGCCGCTGCTGATCTCTTCGTAGCTGGGCCGGTCGGCGTCGGCCAGATTTTCGAGCGTCGCGTCGGAGAAGACCACGCCAAAACCGAACGTGTCGTCGCGCCGGTTCCGTTCGACGACCGTGATCTCGTGACTCGGGTCGGCCCGTTTCATCAGGATCGCGAAATACAGCCCCGCCGGGCCGCCGCCGATGCTGACGATCCTCATCCCGATCTCCTACCTCGCTGACTCTCCCCGGGCTCGCTTGATCAGCTGGCCCGCGATGATCAGGTGCTGTATCTCGGTCGTACCTTCATAGATGCGCAGGGCGCGCACCGCGCGATAGAGGCGGTCCACCGGGTGCTCGGCCAGCACGCCGCGGCCGCCGAGGATCTGGACGGCGTCGTCGATGATGCGCTGGGCCGCCTCGGTGGCGAACGCTTTGGCCATCGCCGACTCGACGGTCACGCGTTCCGCACCCAGGTCCTTTTCCCAAGCCGCCCGGTAGACGAGCAGACGCGCCGCGTCGAGATCGATGGCCATGCGGGCGAGCTTCTCTTGCACGAGTTGAAAGTCGGCCAGCGCCGACCCGAACTGCCTTCGGCCGATGGCGTGCTGAGTCGCTTCGTCCAGCGCGCGCCGGGCCATGCCGCAGGCGGCGGCGCCCACGGTCGCCCGCAGCCGGTCGAGCGTCGCCATCCCGAGCTTGAACCCTCCGCCTTCTTCGCCCAGGCGCGATGAGGCGGGGACGCGGCAATCGTCGAAGGCGATCTCGCCCAGTGGGTGGGGGGCGCTCAAGACCTGCGCTTTCACGAACCGCAGGCCCGGAGTATCGGCCGGCACCAGGAAGCAAGAGATCCCCTTGTTGCCGGCGCTGGGCTCGGTGCTCGCGAAGGCGACGTAGAAATCGGCGATCCCCGCGTTCGAGATGAGGGTCTTGCCGCCGTTCAGGACGTACACGTCGCCCTCCCGCCGCGCCGTCGTGCTCAGAGCCGAGACGTCGGAGCCGGCCTCGGGCTCGGTCATCGCAAACGCAGCCATCACTCGCCCCTCCCGAACGCCGGGCAGCCAGCGCTCGCTCAGTTCCCGGCCGCCGGCCAGCAAGATCGGCGTGACGCCCAGCGCCTGCAGCGCAAAGACGGCGTCGGCGAGGGGGGCGGCCGCGGCGAGCGCCTCGCGGGCGAGGCAGCAGGCGCGGAGGTCCTGATCGAGGATGGGGTCGAAGGCGCCGGCCGCGCCCAACGTCGCCATGATCGCGCGCGCCTGCACACGGCAAGCGGCGTCGTCGGCGGGCTCGGGGTGTGGCGCGATCTCGCGAGCGGCCAGGTCACCCAGCTCGTCTGCCAGCCGGGTGTGGCGATCGTCCAGAAAAGCGCGGACGGTGGTCGTGTCGGGCGCAAGAGTCATCGCGGATGAGCGTTCGCGTTGTCGCGAGGCCGGGCGATCAGACGAACTTCGGGTCACGCTTCGCTTTGAAAGCTTCGTAGGCCTCGCGGAAGTTGGCGTTCTGCATGCAGAGCGTCTGGACCTTCGCCTCGTGGTCGAGGGCGCGGGCCAGATCGAGGTCGGCCTCGCGGTTCAGCGCATCCTTGGTGACCCCGAGGGCGTACGACGGTCCGCGGGCCAGCTTCTCGGCGAAGCTCCGGGCTTCCGCCAGCGTCTCGGCGGCCGGCACCACGCGGTTGTAGAGGCCGATGCGGTGCGCCTCCTGTGCGTCGATGAACTCACCGGTCATGAGCAGTTCGGTGGCACGGCCGAAGCCGACGATTCGGGGCAACAGCCAGGAGGCGCCCATGTCGGCGCCCGAAAGGCCCACCTTGGTGAAAAGGAACGCGATCTTCGCCGTGTCGGCGGCGATGCGCACGTCGCAGGCGCTGGCGATGACCGCGCCGGCGCCGGCCACGGTGCCGTTCAGCGCCGCGACCACGGGCCGGCGGCACTCGCGGATCGCCAGGATCAGATCGCAGGTGATCCGCGCAAAATCGAGCAGCCCCTGATAATCGCGGTTGAACAGCGAGCCGATGATGTCCTCCACGTCGCCGCCCGAGCAGAACCCGCGCCCCGCGCCGGTGATGACGACCGCGCGCACGCCGGGCTCGCTGTCGAGGGCCCGGAAGGTGTCGCGCAGCTCGGCGTAGACCTCGAAGGTGAGCGCGTTGAGGCGCTGCGGACGATTGAGCGTGATGACGGCGACGGACGACCGGGTGTCGTGCTCGTAGAGGAACGATTTGGGGGCCAGCGGCATGCGGGTCTCCTTCTGTGTGTCGGGGCTCCGGTGGATTGTGGTGTCCGCGACGTTACGGAATCACGGCGGTCGCCTCGATCTCCACCAACGCGCCCTCCTCCAACAGCGCCTTGACCTCGACCAGCGTCATCGCCGGATAGTGCCGGCCCATCAATTGCCGGTACGACACACCCAGCGCCTTGCGGCTGCTGATGTACGCTTTGAGGTCGCTGACGTAGATCGTCAGCCGCGCGATGTCATCCGGACGGCCGCCCGCCTCATGCACGACGGCCAGCACGTTCTCCAGCGCACGGGTGAACTGCTGGACGAATCCCGCGCCGACGACTTTGCCCGTCGCATCCCAACCGACCTGGCCGGCGACGAAGAGCAAGCGGCCGCCCACTGGCGCGAGCATGCCGTTGTTCCACCCCCGGGGCTCGCCGAGAGACTTCGGATTGATGATGTCGAACGTCATGCCAGCAGGCCTCCACCGTCGAGAACGATCGCCTGACCCGTGATGCTTTTCGCCTTGTCATCGCACAGCGCCAGCACGGCGTGCGCCACTTCTTCCGGCGCGATCAGGCGGCGTTGTGGTGTCTGATCGAGGATCGCCTGTAGCGCCTGATCCTTCGACATCCCGGTCTTGGCGACGATGCGCTCTACCGACTCGCGCGTCATGTCGGTGTCCACGAAGCCGGGGCAGACCGCGTTGACCGTGACACCGTTCGCGGCGACTTCGGCGGCGACGCTGCGCGTGAGGCCCAGGACCGCGTGCTTGGCGGCGGCGTAGGCCGCGATGTACTTGGCGCCGCTCAGCGCGGCCACCGAAGCGATGTTGACGACGCGACCCCAGCCTCGCTCGACCATCCCGGGCAAGAAGGCCCGCGTGCAGAGAAACGTGCCGGTGGCGTTGACGGCGAACAGGCGATTCCAATCGTCCAGGTTGATCCGGCGCAGCGGCGCCGAGTGTGCGACGCCGGCGTTGTTGACCAGAATGTCGATCCGGCCCATACGCTCGTGCGCGTCGCGGGCAAGCTCGGCGACGCTCGTTTCGTCGGTCACGTCACAGGCCAGCGCTTGGGCGCGGTGGCCGGCACCGGTCAGCTCGGCGGCGACGATCTCGATCTGGGCGCGAGTGCGGGCGCTGATGATCAGCTCGGCACCAGCCTCGGCCAGCGCCCGGGCGATCGCCGCGCCGATGCCGCGGCCGCCACCGGTGACAACCGCCGTCTTACCGTGTAGCGGCATTCAGCACCGCCTCTTCCAGTATTGAGCCCAGGATCTCTATCGTGCGTGATCCCTCCTCAGCGCTCGCCTCCGCCGGATGACCGAAGTAAGCCCGCGGCCCGCCGGCCTCGTCGAAGTCTCTCTTGCCCGCCCGGATCGCCTCCGACAGCGATGCCGGGTTCGAGTCGAGCGCCCGTCGAATCTCGTCGCGGACCAGCTCGGAGCGCGCCGCCATCACCACGGAGCTCTCGTAGCGGCCGGCGTGACAGGCGCCGCTCATGAACTCGTCGCCGAGCCTCGACGCCCAGGGCTTACGGGTAATGTCGGGGAAGACCAGCTCGAGCAGCCCCTGCTCGCGGATCGCCGCCGCCGCGGCGTCCAGGGCCGACAGGTGCGCAGGGTCGAGGTGAGAATTGGCGATGGCCAGCGTCGGCAGGCCGTGCCCGGCCAAACCGCTGGCGATCTCGACCAGCGTGACGGCGACCGTCGAAGGCTCGAGCGATACGGTGCCTGGGAACTCGGCCGCAAAACCTGCTGCTGTGTACGCCAGCGCCGGCAGGATGAGCACCTCGTATCCGCGCGCGGCCAGCTTCTCGGCGGCCGATAAGGCCATCGTCTCGGCGATGATCACGTCGGTCGCCAGCGGCAGGTGCGGGCCGTGCGCCTCGATGGCGCCGATGGGAAGGATCGCGATCGTCTTCGAGCCGGCGAGTTGGTCGCGGGCCTCTTCCCAGGTCATTTCGGCCAGTCGAAAGACCGCCATGGTACCGTCCGTTCCTAGTGTTGGCTCGGTTGACTGCGCTTCGCGCCGACCCGTATCATCTCAGGCCATGAGTTTCCGACCGCCCGACGAATTCAACATCGCCGATTACTTCCTCGACTCACGTCAACGGGAAGGGAAGGGAGACGAGATCGCGCTGATCACCGATCGCGCGACGCTCACCTACCGGGACGTGCAGGCGCTGGCCAACCAGTTCGGGAACGTACTGCGCGAGGCCGGAGTCCAGCCCGAGCAGCGGGTGATCATCGCGCTCCGCGATGGACCGGAGTTCGTCGCCGCGCTCTTCGGTATCCTCAAGATCGGGGCGGTCGTTGTCATGGTCAACCCGCAACTGAAGGCGGACGCCATCGCCTACTTCTTCCGCTACACCCGGGCGCGTGTCGCGCTGGTCGACCGCGGCGACGTCGGCGAGTTCGCCACGGCGGCGAAACAGGCGCCGCAACTCGAACGGCTCCTCGTCATCGGTGAACCCGATTTCGACCGGCGGCTCGCCCGTGCGCCGCGCGAGCTGGAGACCTACCCCACTCATCGCGACGACGCCGCCATCTGGCTGTTTTCCGGCGGCACCACCGGCTATCCCAAGGCCGTGGTTCAGACGCACACCTCTTTCGCCAACACGACCGAGTGCTACGCGAAGGGCGTCATCGGCTATCGCAGCGGCGACATCACCCTGTCGGTGCCAAAGCTCTACTTCGGCTATGCCACCGGCTCCAACCTGTTCTTTCCTTTTTCGGTTGGAGCGGCGTCCGTCCTCTTCCCGGAACGCTGCACCGCCGACGTTCTGTTCGAAAAGATCGCCCGGCACCGCCCGACCCTCCTGATCAACGTTCCCACGATGATCGGCCAGATGGTCGGCCACCCGTCCGCACGCGATCGGGACCTCTCGAGTTGCCGGCTGGCCACCTCCGCCGGCGAGGCGTTACCGGTGGAGCTGTACGACCGCTGGATGGGTACCTTCGGGGTCGAGCTGCTCGACGGGCTCGGCACCGCCGAGATGTGGCATATCTTCATCTCGAACCGGCCCGGCCGGGTCAGGCCCGGCACGCTGGGAGAGATCGTGCCGGGGTTCGAGGTGAAGGTGTGCGACGACGAAGGAAACGAGCTTCCGGCGGACGAGGTGGGTTGGCTTTGGGTGCGGGGTAACTCCCGCGCCGTCGGCTACTGGCAGCAGATGGAGAAGACGAAGCAGGCGTTTCGCGGCGATTGGTACGTGTCCGGCGACATGATCCGGCGCGACGCCGACGGCTACTTCACGTACTGCGGCCGCGGCGATGACATGCTCAAGGTGTCGGGCAAGTGGCTGGCGCCGCAGGAAGTGGAAAACTGCCTGCTGCAACACCCGGCGGTCGAAGAAGCCGCCGTCATCGGCGTCGTCGACGCGCAGGGGTTGACGAAGCCGCGCGCCTTCGTGGTGGCGCCGCAAAGGCAGCCGGACTTGGAGGACGAGCTGAAGGCTTTCGTGAAGGCGCGGCTCGAGCCGTACAAGTACCCGCGCGACATCGTCTTCATGGATGCGCTGCCGCGCACCCATCTCGGCAAAGTCGATCGTGGGCGGCTGCGCGGGGAGTCCTCAGCGACGGGGTAGCCGCCGTCGTCGGTTACCCGGCGAGCGAGCGGGCTGCGCTCCCCAACGCCTCGATCGCGTCGTCTAGCTGGCGGTCGGACAGATACGGCGCCGGTCCCAACCGCAGCGCGTCCCGCCGGTAATCGGTGCGCACCCCGCGCTCGGCCAGAAGGCGGCAAAGCTCGGCGGCCTGTGGTGACCGCAGGGCCAGAAAACCGCCGACTTCTTCCAACTCGATCGAGCGGTCGCGGTCGACGAGACTGGGGTCGATGCCCAGCTCGTCGAACTGCCGGGTGAGCCGGCCGACCTGATGCCGGCTGACCTCGCGCAGCAGCTCTGGTATCAGCTCTAGCTCTTCGAAAAAGTCGAACACCTCGGCCGCTCGATAGTGGCTGGTCGGGTCGTAGGTGGCGCCCGCGAAGCGGTCGGCGCCCGCACCGTACGCTACCCGTCCCTCCGATCGCGCTTCGGACAGCAGGCTGAACTCGCTGAACCAGCCGGTGATGACGGGTCGCATGTCGCAGTCGGGCGGGATGCGCAGGAAGCCGTTCCCCTCACCCAACTGGCAGTATTTGTAACCGCCGCCGACGACGAAAGCCGAGCCCAGAGCCTCTCGCTCGAGCGAGAACGGAACCACGTTCAGCGCGTGGTAGGCGTCGACCAGCAGCCGGGCGCCGTGCTGTTCACATGCCGCCGCCACAACGCCGAGCCCCGGCACGATGTGGGCGTTCTCGAACAGGACGCAGGAGACCATCACCGCCGCCGTTCGGTCGTCAACGGCGGCGACGAGCCGCTCGGCCAGTGATGCGGCGGGGAGCGACGCGACCTTGACCACCTCCAGCCTCTCCTCGGCCAGGCGATCGAGCTGGCGCCGCAACGTGTGGAACTCGCCGTCGCTGGTCACGATCCGTGGCCGCGTTCGGAGAGAGAGCGCGGACAGGAAACGGATCACGAGGTCGTGCGTGTTGGGCGCCAGGGCGATCTGCCCGTTGCGATCATCGAGCAGGCGGGCGTAGCCACGCCGCACGCGCTCGGCTTTCGCGAACGCCCGCTCCCACTTCTGATCCACCAGCTCGGCCGCGTCGCGCCAAGCCTGGCTGTGGCCGTCGAAGCCACGATCGGGCCAGGCTTGATGCGAGTGTCCGGTCAGGAGCAGCCGCTCGCCGACGTTGAATCTGCTGTAGTGCGGCGCCAGCGCGTTGGGGTGACGGTAGAGCGATGCCGGGTCGATGGCTGGCCTCACAACTTGTCGCGGATCGCCCAGAGGTCCGGAAAGACCGGCTTCGATAGCGTCGTCGTGAGATACTTCACGCCGGCGCTTCCACCGGTGCCGCGCCGGGTGC
>CAYGAJ010000080.1:0-9982 GCA_964347815.1 uncultured Gemmatimonadota bacterium
AATTCATGACCATCAAGAGCGACCGCTGGATTCGTCGCATGGCTTTGGAGCACGGCATGATCGAGCCGTTCGAGGAGAAACAAGTACGCCAGGGCGTCATCTCCTTCGGGCTCAGCTCCTACGGCTACGACATGCGCGTCGCTCGCAGTTTCCGCATCTTCACCAACGTCAACAGCGCGATCGTCGATCCGAAGAGCTTCGACGAAGGCTCGTTCGTCGAGTTCGAGGGCGACGTCTGTATCATCCCACCCAATTCCTTCGCCCTCGCCACCTCGGTCGAGTACTTCCGCATCCCGCGCAACGTCATGACGATTTGCGTCGGCAAGTCTACCTACGCCCGTTGCGGCATCATCACCAACGTGACGCCCTTCGAGCCCGAGTGGGAGGGACATGTGACGCTCGAGATCTCAAACACCTCCCCGCTCCCGGCGAAGATTTATGCAGGCGAAGGCATCTCCCAGGTTCTCTTCTTCGAATCTGACGAGGAGTGCGAGATCAGCTACGCTGACCGCAAAGGCAAGTACCAAAAGCAAACCGGGGTGACCCTTCCCCGCATCTGACCGCCTCTAATCAGGCGGCGCGTCCCGGATCAGCCCCCATCGCTCAGTTTCGCGACGTCCCGAGGTCCGTCCCGACGCCCCCAGGCGCGGGTGGCGGCCCCTGTTTCCAGGCCGGCCGCGCATCCCCATTCGCCGCCTGAAGCCCGAGCCGGAACGCGACACGCCCCTGTTGAAGCGCGCCGCGAAGGTCGAGGTCGTCGCTTAACTCGTCGCTTGGGCGCAGGTAGTGCCGGTCGACGTATTCTTGCAGCTGTTGGCGACCCCATTCCGGCAGATGCCCGACGAAATCCAAACCGTGTCCTACCCGGACCGCCGGGACGCCGGCGCGGGCGAACTCCTTGTGATCCGACCGATAGACGATCAGCTCGCCTGGCCCTTCGCCGGCCCTCGGCTCCAGCCCCTCCGCGATCGCGGCCGCCATCGCCAGCCGGTCCAGGGTGGAGTCCTCTGCGTCCCAAACCACGACGTCCCGCGTCGGACCCCAGAGGTTCACCCCGTCCAGGTTGATCACCGCGACCGTGCGCGAGAGGGGGACCATCGGTTCACGCAGATAGGCGCTCGTCCCTAACGGGCCCGTGACGCCGGCGGCCGTGGCGATGAAGAGCAGCGAGCGCCGCGGCGCCTGTGGGAGGTGCGCGAAGGCTTCCGCCAGCCCGAGCAAGAGGCCGGTTCCAGACGCGTTGTCGTAAGCTCCGTTGTAGATCGAGTCGGCGTTGCTTGCCGGGCCAATCCCCAGCTGGTCGTAGTGCGCGGTGAACACCACAAACTCCTGCGAGCGTTCGGGATCACTTCCGGGCAGAAACGCGGCGACGTTCGAGCCATTCAAACCCCGCAGCTGGTTCTTGTAGCTCACCGACGCGATCACGCCGGTCCCGACCGGCTGGAACTCGGGCGTGGCAGCCATCTCGAGCATCGTCTCGAGGTCGATCCCCGCCATCGAGACCAGGCCCCCGACCGTCTCGAGGTCGAGCCACGCGACCAGACCCGACACGGACGGCGCCGGGTCGTCGGCGAGCGTCATCCGTGGCGCGCCGGCGATGGCGCGGACCGCTTCCCAGCTGTGGCCGGCCCACTGGATCGAGTGGGCGAAGATGACGCCCACCGCGCCGCGCCGAGTCGCCTCCTCGACTTTGTCGCTCCAGTGGACGCCCGGGCCCGGTCGTCCACCGCCGGAGAAGGCCTCAGCGTACGCCCGGGGCGCGCCCGGCAGCACCAGCAGGAACTTGCCCGTCACATCGAGGTTCTTGAAGTCGTCGCGGCCCAGATCCGGCACCGAGATCCCATAGCCGGCGAACACCAGTTCGCCACTCGTACTGCCCGCGCTCGCCGTATCACCCGTCCAGCCGGCGAACTGTGTACCCGTCTCCGGCGACAAGGCGGCGCCGCCAGGGGCCCGAAAAGAGAGGCTCAGCTCCTGCGTCGCTGCGATCAGTTCAAGCGATTGGAAATAGCTCGAATCACCCACGGCAGGTCGGAGCCCGGCTAGCTCGAACTGATTTGCGATGAACTCGGCGGCGATCTCCGCGCCCGCTGTCCCCATGGCGCGGCCCTGAAGCACGTCAGCGGCGAGGAAGCGCACGCGCGCCTCGAACGCGGCCCGGGTGAGACCCGGCGCCTCCAGCTCGCCCTCGCGCGCTCGGCAGGTGCCGATCGAGAGCCCTGTCGCCACGACAAGGAGTGTGGCGAAGCCGACGCGTGTCATACCTCAGGAGTATCCGACGAGAACAGGCCCGGGCAAGAGATTGGACTAGCGCGCGGACTCCTCTTCGCTCGGAACCTCGACATAGTAGCGTCCGTCGCTGTCATCGTACTCGCCCAGAACCACTGTGGCGCCGTAAGGGATCTCGCCCTCGCGCGTTTTGATCATGACCATGTGGAGTGTCTCGTCGTCCTCGATCATGATCTGCGCCCGGCCAGCGCGATAGTCCGGGCTGACCAGGCGGCTCACGACCCGGCCCTCCCGCCCGCTCAGATTCGGCGAGCCCCAGCCCACCGCTCTGATCTCGGGAAAGTTCCGTCCCAGCGAGCGACAGAATCCGCGTGTGAATAGTAGCGCGCCCGCCGTCGTCAAGATCAACCCGGGCACGAAGCCACTCTCCTGGGCCGAGGGCCAGTAGTCGTGCAAAGCACCGTTGATCGTCAGACCGACGACGCTGAACGCCAGCGCAAAAGTCCGTACCGCGGTCCGCCCGGAAACCCGCCGGAACCCCAACCAGCCTCCCAGCGCCCGGCCGGCTCGATCCAGCGAGGTGAGCGGGACGAAAGAAAGCGCGCCAAGCAGTAGCGCGGCCATGTAAGGCCAGTTGTACCACTGAACGAGAAACTGCAGGTAGTTCACGTCTGCGGCAGGGGCCCCGCGCCGAGGCCATCGTTGTCGAGAACGCTTGAAATCGACACCATTATCGACATGCGATATTGAGAGTTACAGGCTCAAGCCGCTGAGACGTCTTAAGGGCCTCTCAGGATCGCGGCCCGTTTGACCTCGGCGATCGCCCGCGTCACTTGAATGTCTCGAGGGCAAGCCTGAGTGCAGTTGTAAATGGTCCGGCACGCCCAGGCGCCATCACGGCCGCTGAGGCGGGCCAACCGCTCCTTCGCCCCCTGGTCACGACTATCGAAGATGAAGCGGTGCGCCTGAACGATCGCCGCAGGCCCTACGAACGACTCATCGGCCCAGGCCGAAGGGCAAGCCGTGGTGCAGGCCGCGCAGAGGATGCACTTCGTGGTATCGTCAAAGCGCGCCCGCTCCTTGGGGCTCTGGAGCCGTTCACGCGCCGGCGGCGGATCATCGTTGATCAGGTAAGGGAGAACGCTGCGATAATGCCGGAAGAAACGGTCCTGGTCGATGATCAGGTCACGAAGGACCGGAAACCCGAGGATCGGCTCGACGCGAACGTGGTCACCGACTTCGCGGATGAGCGTCTTGCAGGCGAGGCGATTACGTCCGTTGATCCGCATGGCGTCCGACCCGCAGATGCCGTGCTCGCAGGATCGACGGAAGGCCAAAGTCCCATCGAGGCGCCAGCGGATCTCATTGAGCCCATCCAGCACCCGATCGATCTCTTCCAGTTCGACGTCGTAGGACTGGAAGTATGGGGCCTTGTCGACCTCGGGGTTGTAACGCTTGATCTCGAAGCGCACTCGCATGGCGTCCTCTATCAGTAGACTCGTTCCTTCGGCTGGAATCGCGTGATCGTCACCGGCTTGTACGTGAATTCGACGCCCCCGTCGGGTCTCAGGTGCACGAACGTGTGCTTCAGCCATTCATCGTCGTCGCGCTCCGGGAAATCCTCGCGACTGTGTGCGCCGCGGCTCTCGGTGCGATTCTGGGCCGACACGGCCGTGGCGTAGGCACAGTCGATCAGGCAGCCAAGCTCGAAGGCTTCCAGCAGATCGAGGTTGAAGCTCGATCCCTTGTCGTCGATCTGCACATTCCTGAATCGTTCGCGCAGCTGACGCAGCTTGTCGACGGCCTGATCGAGCCCGGGAGCTTCACGGAACACGGAGACATGGTCCGTCATGATTGCCTGCATCTCGTCGCGCAGGATGGCCGCCCGCTCGCCGTCTCCCCGGCGTATCCTATCCAGCATCTCGATCGCCGCGTCGGCCGGATCCGACACGCGCGAGCCGAACTCCGCTTCCGAGGCGTAGGCGCCCATATGAAGACCGGCTCGGCGTCCGAAGACGACGAGGTCGAGGAGCGAGTTCGTTCCCAGCCGGTTGGCGCCATGCACGGAAACGCAGGCGCATTCGCCGGCCGCGTACAAACCTTCGGTCGGCGTACCGTCCGCCGAGAACAGCACACGGCCGTCGACGTCGGTTGGTAAGCCGCCCATGGCGTAGTGAGCCGTGGGCTGAACCGGCATCGGCTGCTCACTCGGGTCGACGCCGATGTAGGTTCGGCAGAAGTCGGCGATGTCCGGCAGCCGCGTCTCGATGATCTCCCGTCCCAGATGGGTCGCGTCGAGGTGGACGTAGCGCTTGCCCCCGATGCCTCTCCCTTCGTTGATCTCGCGGTAGATCGCCCGCGACACCACATCCCGCGACGCAAGGTCTTTCATGCTGGGCGCATAACGCTCCATGAAGCGCTCGCCCTCGTTGTTCCTGAGAACGCCGCCTTCTCCCCGCACCCCCTCGGTGATCAGGATCCCCATCTTGTAGATGCCGGTCGGGTGGATCTGGAAGAACTCCATGTCCTCCAGCGGCAAGCCGCACCGCCACACCAGCGCCGCCGCGTCGCCCGTGAGGGTCACGGCGTTCGAGGTGATCTGGAACATGCGGCCCCAGCCGCCGGTGGCGAAGAGGACGGCCTTCGCCTGGAAGAAGTGCAGCGTGCCGGTGCGGATCTCGATCGCCACGACGCCCTGACAGCGCCGCCCGTCCATCCGCAAATCGACGACGTGGAATTCATCGAAAAACTCGACCTGATTCTTGATGCACTGCTGGTACAGGGTCTGCAAAATCATGTGGCCCGTGCGGTCGGCCGCATAACACGACCGGTGCACCGGCGCCTGGCCGAAGTTCATCGTGTGACCGCCAAAGCGGCGCTGCGCGATGCGGCCATCCTCGGTCCGGCTGAAAGGCAGCCCCATGTGCTCGAGCTCGTAGACGACGTCCACGGCTTCTTTGCACATGACCTCGACCGCGTCCTGGTCGGCCAGGTAGTCGCTGCCTTTGATGGTGTCGAACATGTGCCATTCCCAGCTGTCACCCTCCGGATCGTTGTTGCCGAGGGCCGCCCCGATACCGCCCTGGGCGGTACCGGTGTGGGAACGCGTCGGATACAGCTTGCTGACCACCGCGGTTCGAAGATTGGCCTGACGAGCCAGATACACGGCGGCGGCCAGGCCGGCACCACCGCCACCCACGACGACGGCATCGAATTGATGGAACTCTGTGCGGGTTGACATTAGGCCGTGATGTTGAAGGTCAAGATCACATAGGCGCCCATGACCAGAAGCACGACGTAGACCGCGGCAAGTAAGGTATGTGCCAGAAAGCGCCAGCCGCGTGGCCGCACGTAGTCGGTGATCACGATGCGGGCGCCGTTCACACCGTGAGTCCAGGCCAGACCCAGCAGGAAGAAATCGTAAAGCCGCCACCAGGGGCTGGCCCAACGCTCCGCCACCACGTCGAACGTCAGATTCTCGACGCCGATGCCGTAGTGCATGATCAGCACGTGGATCAGCGCCATGAACAAGAGAACGATCCCCGAGACGCGCATGAACAACCATGACATCGTCTCGAAGCGACCGACCGGCTGAGCCCCGGGATACGTAGCCATGGTTAGAGCTCCCCTCTGAACACAGGCATCAGACCCCAGACGGCCAGGGGCGCGAACACACCGAGGATCAGCAGCGCGCTGACCCAGATCAGGGCGCGTTCGTAGCGCCAGAGCGCCGGCCACAGATCCTGAATGGTGATCCGCAGACCGTTGACCGCGTGGTAAAGAACCGCGAACAGCAGGCCCACCTCGGCGATCCGAAAGGCGACCGTGTTGTAGGTGGCGAGGGCCTCGTTATAGGCCTCGGGGCCGAGAACGATGATGAAGGTCTCGAAGATGTGGACGGCCAAGAAAAGCACGACACCCAGGCCCGTGAGGCGGTGGAGCGCCCAAGCCCACATGCTCGTGCCGCCCCGATACTTCACCGCGTCTTTAAAGCTCATCCTGTAGGAATTCATCTATGCTCCCACGGTTGGTGGCGGAGGCGGCAGCCCGCCTCCGGCCACTCGTTCCCGTTTACAGCAGCTCCTTCAGTTTGCCGATCGTGCTGCGAACGTGCTCCGCCGACTTCTCGAGTTCGGCTTTCTCTGCCGCGCTCAACTCGACCTCGATGATCTCTTCCACACCGGCGCGCCCTAACTTGCACGGTACTCCCAGGTAAGTATCGGAGATCCCGAACTGGCCCTCGACCCAGGCCGCGCATGGGAGGATCCGCTTCTTGTCGTGGACGATGGCTTCCACCATCTGGGCGACCGCCGCCGAGGGCGCGTAGTAAGCGCTACCCTCTTTCAGGTAGCCGACGATCTCCGCGCCGCCCTTCCGCGTGCGCTCGATCAGCGCGTCGATCTCCTTCTTGTCGAGGAACTGGGTCAGCGGGATCCCGCTGATCGTCGTGTAGCTGACGAGGGGCACCATCGTGTCGCCGTGCCCTCCCAGCACCAGCGCCTGGATGTCCTCGACGCTGACCTTCAGCCGCTCTGCGATGAAAGTCCGGTAGCGCGCTGTGTCCAGCACCCCGGCCATTCCGAAGACGCGGTTCGCAGGGAAGCCCGTCGTCTCCTTCGCCACGTAGCACATGACGTCGAGAGGGTTGGACACGATGATACAGGTGGCTTTCGGGCTGGCTTCCCGGACCTGCTGCGACACATCGCGGACAATACGCGCGTTGGTGGCCAAGAGATCGTCGCGACTCATGCCCGGCTTGCGGGGAATGCCGGCCGTGATGATCACGATGTCGCTCTTCGCCGTCGCTTCGTAGCTGTTCGCGCCCATGACCCGTGTGTCGAAACCGACGATCGGTCCCGACTCGTAAATGTCGAGCGCCTTGCCCTGGGGGATACCTTCTAAGATGTCAACGAGAACCACTTCGCGGGAAAGATTCGCCTCGGCGAGTCGTACAGCTTGCGTTGCGCCGACGTGTCCCGCGCCGACGACCGTGATTCGCTCAACCATACCACACTCCCGATCCCCCCGCGTCGGTCCGGGCGCGACCCCTCGGCGCACGAGTTCCCCGGCGTGCAGAACAACGCTGGCCACCCGCCGGACTCCGCGGGCTTGCAGGTGATGGGGCTAGGTGCGTGAAAGGACTTCGCGCTGGCAACCTAAGGCACAAAGCGTGCCCCGGCAAGTGATTATAAGGGTTGAACAACGGGCCGAGTCGGGGGGCTCACTCGACGTCCGATCGGTGCGGTGCGGCGCCCTCGAGCCACCCCTCCTGGCCATCGGCATAGCGTTCCCGCTTCCAGATCGGGACCTCACGTTTGAGGCGTTCGATCACCTCTCGGGACGCTTTGTACGCCTCGTCCCGGTGCGGTGAGGCGACGGCGATCGCCACGCTGATCTCACCGACCTCTAGATCACCGGTGCGGTGGATCACGGCGATGTCGGTCACGCCGAAGCGCTGCCGGACCGCGTCACAGATCTCGGTCATCTTGCGGACGGCCATCTCCTCGTAGGCCTCGTAACGCAGGCCCGTGACCTGGCGGCCGCCGTCGTGGTTCCGCACAACACCGGTGAACAGGATCACGGCGCCGTCGGCGTCGCTCCGGACCTGCCGCATCAGCGCCTGGCTGTCGATAGGATCCGGAGTGACCCGGCAGTGCATCTCAGCCCCCCGCCACCGGTGGGATGAACGCGACCTCGTCCCCATCGGTCAAAAGCGTGTCCGTCTTCGCGTACTCTTGATTGACTGCCACGACAACGGCCTCCGGAAGCGCGTCCCCGCCGGGTCGAGATCGGACGGTCTCGATCAGCGAGCGGACGGTGGAGCGCGCCGGTAGCACCAGCTCGAGCTCCTCGACGCCCAGCAGTTCGCGATAAGAGGCAAAAAACAGCAATCGTACCCGGATCGCCGTTTGAGTCGTGCTACGGGCAGGCATGCACCAAGTCTATCTAACCGCGGCGCGGATCGGCAAGCGCCAGGCGGGCGTGCCTCAGGCCGGCGGGGCCGCCGACTCGGTCTCGAGGAGCGTCAGGAACTTCCCGATGGAAGGGTGATAGCGAAGGGTCGAACAGCGCACTCGGGTCGACTCGCCGTCGGGGGAAGCCGAGACCGCCAGGTGGCCGCGGAAGGTCTGAAAGCGAGCGAAGCCCTCCCCTTCCTCGACCAGCGCTCCGGCGTAGCCGGAAGCGGCGTCGGTGAAGAACAGCTTGGCCAGGTCGATGACCGCTGCCGGCGACAGGGACACGAGCGCCTCTCTCGTCATTGAGTCCGCACCTTTCGTCCGATGGCTGGCAAGGGGGCGGTTTCGGCGGGGGGCCGTCCGATCAAGTCAGGAAGCTCTGGACCGGCGTCTCGACGTCTTCTCCCGCTACCTGAGCCCTGAAGTTCTTCGAGGGCTTGAACACGGGCACCGCCCGCGCCTCGACGCGGACCGGCTCGCCGGTTCGTGGGTTGCGGGCGACACGCGAGCGCCGCTGGCGGACCTTGAAAGTGCCGAACCCTCGGATCTCGATGTGGTTGCCATCGGCAAGAGCCTGCCGAATGGCGTTGAGAAAACCGTCTACTACGGCGGCGCAGTCCTTCTTGGTGATTCCCGGCCCTATCGCTTGCGCGACCTGTTCGACCAAATCGGCCTTGGTCATCCCTTCCTCCAGCAGTCGACCGACGTCAAAACGCGGAATGAACGCTCAATGCTGAGCAGCCCCGTAGCTCACCTCTACGGGTAACGAAATAGATACATGAGCCGTGGGCCCGCATCGACATCGGTGCCCGTGGCGATCCGAGTGAGCAGCGAAGCCTCGTCCTGGCCTGCCGCCCAGCGGGCGAGAGAAGTGAATAGATCGAACCAGGTGACGCGTCGGCGCTCTTCACGCAGGACCGTACGCGGCTCCGGCCCAAGTCCCGCCATCGTCCCCGCCAGCGCGATCGCATCCTTCAGATCGCCCTCGCCGTCGACGAGACCGTATCCTATTGCGCTTCGCCCTGACAGCACGCGGCCGTCGGCTATCGTCATGACGGAATCGCGAGGCAAACCCCGCGACTCGGCGATCGCCTCGACAAACTGGCCGTAGACGTCATCCACGACCTGTTGGAGCAGGGCGCGGTCGGCGTCCGTCGCCTGCCGGTAGGGCGAACCGATGTCCTTGTGCTCGGCGCTTTTGATGACCTCGAATTGCAGGCCGATCTTGTCGAGCAACTGCTCGGCGACCGGAAACTCCATCACCACACCGATCGAACCGACCAGAGAGCCCGGCATCACCAAGATGCTGTCGGCGCCGAGGGCCGCGTAGTACGCCCCCGATGCGCCCACCGAGCCGATCACGGCGACCACCGGTCTCCCCTCCTCACGAACCCGTCCCAGCTCATGAAAGATCGCTTGCGACGGCGCGACCTCGCCGCCGGGCGAGTTCACCCAGAGCACGTAACCTTTGATCGAGCGGTCGCTCCGATAGTCTCGCAGTTGGCGAAGCACGAGGTGGTTTTCAACGATGACGCCCCGCAGCGGCAAGATCGCGATCCGGTCACCGCCCAGCACCGCCATGCCGTCGCCCGGCCGGGCGGTGTAGACGACGAGCATCAGCCCGGCGGCGAACACCACCACGACGCCCACCACGATCAGGGCGACCCACAACGTACGGGGACTTTTTTTCCCGGCTTCCATTACCCAGGGACGAGCACTCCGGTGTACCGTCAAGGAACGTTGAACGGGGAGGAGGTGGGCGCCTAAGTTAAAGTGTAGGAACGATTAAGTCAAGC
>CAYGAJ010000081.1:0-9780 GCA_964347815.1 uncultured Gemmatimonadota bacterium
CGTCGTTCGACCTGGGTGAGTCGGCGAAGATCGTGCTGATGAGCGTCACCGAGGGTGAGGACAAGCCGTTGAAATACCCGGCGGCGTTCCGCAGATCGAAGGCGCTCGTTCTCACGAAGATCGATCTCGTGCCTCACCTCCAGTTCAGCCCGGAGGCCGCGGTCGAAAACGCTCGTTCGATCAACCCGGACCTGGCGGTCTTTTCTACGTCTTCCTTCAACGGGTTGGGCCTGGAGGTTTGGGCGGACTGGTTGACCTCCGAGGTTGAGTCGTGCCGGCGGAGCGCGAAAGGTGCAAGGTCTTAGCGTCAAGGTCAGCGGCACCGTGCAGGGCGTTGGCTTCCGCCCGTTCGTGTTTCAGCTCGCTGAGCGCTACCGGCTGACGGGCTGGGTGCGCAACACGAACAGCCTGGTGGAGATCGAGCTGGACGGCGATGAGGCAGCGCTTGACGGCTTTCTGCGCGATCTGCGGCAGCGGGCGCCGCCGCTGGCCCGGATCGAGGCCGTGGAGATCGAGCGACGCGCCCCCAGCGGATTCAGCTCGTTCGAGATCGTAGCGAGCGAGCCGGATGAGGGCTGGGGTTCGATTCCGCCGGACGCCGCAACCTGCGACGCCTGCCTTGAAGAATGTTTCGATCCCACCGAGCGACGCTACCGTTACCCGTTCACGAACTGCACCCACTGCGGGCCCCGATTCACCATCATCGAGTCGCTCCCCTACGACCGGCCGCGCACCACCATGCGTTGCTTTACCATGTGCGACGATTGCCGGCGCGAATACACGGATCCGCGCGACCGGCGCTTCCACGCGCAGCCCATCGCTTGCCCCGCCTGCGGGCCGCGGGTTTGGCGGCACGGTGGGCCGGGCGAAACCGGGGCGGAAGACGCCATCGAAGCCGGCCTGTCGTTGTTGCGGGACGGAAAGATCCTGGCGATCAAGGGCCTGGGCGGCTTCCAGCTGGCCTGTGATGCCACGAACCGCGAGGCGGTGGCCCGCCTCCGCGCCAGAAAGGGTCGTTACGGAAAACCGTTCGCACTCATGGTTCCAGACATGGTGTGGGTAAGGCGGCTATGCGAACCGACCGAATTGGAGGTTGATCTGCTGTCGAGCCGCGAACGCCCCATCGTGCTGATTCGGCGCCGGCCCGAAGCGACCGTGGCGCCGGACGTAGCGCCGGGGTTGGACACTCTCGGCCTGATGCTGCCGTACACGCCACTACACCATCTGCTGCTTCGCAGCTTCGACGGGCCGCTGGTGATGACCAGCGGCAACCTGAGCGAGGAACCGATCGCCATCGGAAACCGAGAGGCGCTCGCTCGGCTGGCCGACATCGCGGATGACTTCCTCTTTCACGATCGTGACATTTACGCGCGTTATGACGACTCGGTCGTGCGAGTCCTGGGGGAGGTCGCCGTACCGATCCGACGCGCTCGCAGCTTCGCCCCGGATCCGCTGGCGCTACCATTCACGGCGCGACACGATATCCTCGGCTGCGGGGCGCAGCAGAAAAACACGTTCTGCCTGGTGAAAGAAGACAGGGCGTTCCTGAGCCAGCATATCGGTGACCTCGAGAACCTGGAGACGCTCGAGCACTTTCAGGCCGCGCTGGCGACCTTTCGGCGACTCTTCAAGGTGGAGCCCGAGGTCATCGCCCACGACATGCACCCCGACTATCTGTCCACACGGATTGCACAGGAGTATCCGGTGCCGGGGACGGTTCGTGTGGCCGTGCAGCACCATCACGCGCATGTCGTGAGCGCGATGGTCGAGCACGGCGTGAGCGATCGCGTCATCGGCGTTGCCTATGACGGCACCGGCTACGGCCTGGATGGCGCCATCTGGGGCGGGGAGATTCTGATCGCCGACTGGAAGAACTTTCAGCGGGTCGCCCACCTTCGTTACGCGCCGATGCTCGGAGGAGAGGCGGCGATACGCAAGCCGTATCGGATGGCTGCGGGCTACGTCTGGTCGCTGTGCCGGGCGAGCGAGGCGGAATTCGCCTCGTTTATCGGTACGCTGCCGATCGGAGAGCGCATCATTCTCAGGCGCCAGTTTGAAACGCAGTTCAACACCCCGCCGACCTCTTCCTGCGGCCGTCTTTTCGACGCCGCCGCGGCGCTGCTCGGTGTTCGCACCGAGGCCGTTTACGAAGGGCAGCCGGCCGTGGAGCTCGAGGCGCTGGCCGATCCCAAAGCCGACGATCTGTATCCGTTTGATCTGCTGAGAGCCGATGGTCGGTGGGTGATCGATCCAGCGGCTACCCTGAGAGCGTTGTGGTGCGACTATCGGACGGGTCGCCCGGTCCGCGTGATCGCGGCTGCATTCCACAACACGGTCGCGGCGTTCACCGTCGAGGTCTGCCGGGCGGTGCGGGACAAGCACCGTCTCAATCGCGTGGTGTTGAGCGGCGGTTGCTTCCAGAACGCCCTGCTCACTCGGCGTCTGCTGGATCGGTTAGGGGCGGAGGGGTTCGAGCTGCTGACTCACCGACACGTGCCTCCCAACGACGGGGGGATATCCCTGGGTCAGGCAGCGGTAGCTCACGCCCTGACCGTGGGTGACTGAGCGCCTGGCCGCTATTCCTCTCCTTTGAACTTCGGCGGCTGTTTGGCGAAGAAGGAGCTGAGGCCTTCAGCGAAGTCCGCGCCATCGGCAACGCGCGCCAGATTCTGTAGTTCCTCATCCAGGTGGTAATCGAGCTGTCCGACTCCCGCGGCCTGATTGATCAGGCTCTTGGCAATGGCATACGCACGCGTCGGCCCGTCCGCCAGCCGCTGGGCGATACTCATGACCTCGGCGTCAAAGTCGGCTCTCGAGAAGATGCCGTTGATGAGGCCAGCTTCCCTTGCCGCTTCGGCAGTGAGTCGGGGATTCAGGAACACCAGGCCCATGGCGGTCCGTAGTCCCACGAGTCGCGGGAGGAAGAACGTCGAGCTTTCGGCCCCGGTGAGACCGGTCTTGTGGTAGGCCCACTCAAAGGTCGCGTCTTCCGAAGCGAAAACCAGGTCGCAGGCCATCGCGATGCCGAATCCCCCGGCCGCCGCGATGCCGTTCACCGCAGCTAGGAAGGGCTTGGGCGCCCGCTTTATCTCCGAGATGGTGCTGTGCAGGTACTCCAGGATTTGCTTGAAGCTCTCGCCGAACCCTCGGACCGAGACGCCGTCGGGATGGAGATAGCTGAAGTCCTCCGGGTCACCCTTTTCGCGTATGTACTTGAGGTCGGCGCCGCTGCAGAAGACCCGGTCGACTCCGCGAATAACGACGCACCGTACGTCGGAGTCGCGGGCGTACTGGAGGCCCGCCTTGCGAAAATCCCGGGCGGTCGCGACGTCCAGTGAATTGAAACGCTCGGGCCGGTCGATCGTGATGATGCCAACCGCACCGTCCCGCGCCATGCGGATATGCTCCACTGTCTCAGCTCCGTCTCACGCTCTCGAGCTTGAAAGGTGTTTCCGCCGTGATCGCGGATTCCTTGGGCTGTGGGTCCATCAACAGATGCGCGGGAGCGGTTCGCCCTCGGGCTCGGTGATCAACCTGCGTCCGAGGCCCGTGTCCAGGATCAGGCGCCCGGGGTGATCCTCAGCGCACGTCCCGATTACCGCGCTGCCTTCTCCCTGAGGGTGGGAGCGCAAAGCTTCGAGCACCGCGTCCACTGCCTCGGTCCGCACGCCGAGGACCGCTTTGCCTTCGTTCGCGATGTGGAACGGATCGAGGCCGAGAATCTCGGCGGCGGAGCGGACGACCGGACTGATGGGTACCGCCGCTTCTTCGATGACGACGCTCACGCCGCTCTTCTGAGCCATCTCCGCGAGCGCGCTGGCGAGGCCGCCTCGGGTCGGATCCTTCATGGCGGTAATCGCCCCGTCGGCGCTATCGAGCGCGCGGCGGATCAGTCCGTTGATCGGAGCCACATCCGACCGCAGATCTCCGTCAAGACCGAAGCCGCGGCGCACGGCCATGAGCGCTATGCCGTGGTCACCGATCGGCCCCGTCACGATGATGCGATCGCTTGGCTTGAGACCGGCGTCGGACACCACAGCCTCAGCGAGGGCCAACCCCGTCGTGTTGATGATGATCCCGTCCAGCTCACCGCGTCCCATCACCTTCGTGTCGCCGGTGACGATCGTCGCGCCGGCCTCACGGCAGGTGTCCTGCATCGAGCGCTGGATGCGCTCGAGATCGGATTGCCGGAAGCCTTCCTCGATGACGACGGCCGAGGTGAGGCCGAGGATCTCTGTCCCGCCCATCATGGCGAGATCGTTCACGGTGCCGGCCACGGCCAATCGACCGATGTCTCCGCCGGGGAAGAATATGGGATGCACGACGTGGGAGTCGGTGGTCAGGACGAGCCACCCGTCACTGATCCGCAGTGCAGCGCCGTCATCCATGGCGGCCAGACCGATACCATCGCGACCGTCCTCGAGGAAGCCTTGGGCCAGCGTTTCCTCGATGAGCCGGCGCATCGCTCGACCCCCGGCACCGTGTTTGAGGGTGACAAGCTCATCCTGCGTGCGTCGTGTGACGCCCGGCCTCGTCGTCATAGGTCGGGATGTCCCCCATACTGATGCCAGATCTTGCAGGTACCCTCGTTGCTTACCATGCAAGCGCCGACGGGGTTCTCGGGGTCACATTCCGTTCCGAAAAGCCGGCAGTCGCTCGGCGAGGCGATGCCGGCCATGATATCGCCGCAGATGCATTCCTGGGTGAGCGTGGGTGGAGCGATCTGCCACAGCCTGCGCACGTCGATCTCGAACCTCGCTCGTGCATCGATGTGGGCATGCTCGTCGCGCAGGCGCAGGTTGCCGTTGGGTACGTGAGCGATTCCGCGCCAGCGGCCGCCCGTAGTGCGGAAGACTTTCCAGAGTTGCTCTTGGGCGACGCTATTCCCCTCGTGCGTAACGCACCGCGGGTACATGTTCTCGACTGCCAGCGTTCCGTCGCGAATCAGTTCGACCAGTCGCACGAGACCGGCGAGGATGTCGAGAGGTTCGAAACCGGCCACCACCACCGGAATCCTGTGTCGCTCCACGAACCGCTCGAAGATTCCGGACCCCGTGATCGTCGCCGCGTGACCCGCCGCCAGGAACCCCTCGACGCGGGTGTCCGGCATCTCGGCCACGATTTCCATCACCGGCGGGATGTACTTGTGCGCCGAAAGGATCGAAAAGTTTCCGGGAAGGTCGTCCTGCAGCGCGACCGCCGCCGTCGCGACGGCCGTAGTCTCGAAGCCCGTGGCAAAGAAAACGACTTCGCCCGCCGTTCGGCGAGCCAGTTCGACCGCCTGCGCGGCGCTGTAGATGACTTCGATCTGCGCGCCCTCCGCCTGCACGTCCGCGAGCGACATCACCGTGCCCGGGACCTTGAGCATATCCCCGTAGCTCGCGATGACCACGCCGTCCTGAGCGAGCACGACGGCCTCGTCCACCTCCGGCAGGTCGGTGACGCACACCGGGCACCCGGGACCCATGATCACATCCAGCTGTCTGGGAAGGATCGTCCGCAGGCCGAATTTTGCGATCGCTTGCTCGTGGCTACCACACACGTGCATCACTGAGACCGGCGCACGCCCAATCTCTTCGCACAGTCGCGCGAGCCTGGCTGCGAGCGCCCGCGCCTGCGCCGGATCGCGGAACTTCAGTTCCTTAGCTTGGCCGAGCACGCCGACGTCACGCATCCGTCTGCCGTAACCGGTTGGCATCGGCCGTCGCCTCGATCTCGCCTCGGACGTCTGCCGCCATCATGTCGCTTTCTGCCTCGGCCAGCAGCTGCTCGTAGAGGGCGAGCGTCTCGCCGATCTCCTCGGAAGGAATCTTACGGATCGCGAAGCCTACGTGGTTCAGTATGTAGTCGCCGGCCTGTACGGGCTGGTCAACGATATCAAGCCGCACCTCCCGCCGTACGCCCCAGAAGTCGACCGTCGCCAGGAGCCCGTTCACCTCCAAGACTCGGCCCGGAACGCCCAAACACATAGGGACACCTTCCGCCGTTGAGGGCCAAACCTGCTGCGGGTCTTCGTTGAACTCATTGTGCAGAGCCGGGGCCAAGGAGGTCAATGGCTGGCGCGTGAGCGCTCACTCGGTGGGCCGATCAAGAGGCAGCCGCACATGGACCCGGGGCGGCGGTCTAGCGCAGTAGGGGCGGGGCGGAATTCCCCGGGCGAGGTGGCAATTCTGTCACGTAACGTCGCTTTTTGAGACAACCGACGGGTGGCAGACTTCAAGGCGGAATAGGTTCGGCTTTTATCAGCCAGCGAGTTTCGCTATTCGGTCTCAGGGTTGAATCAGCGGAATCCGACCGTTCGCCGCCCGCGCCGGAAACCCACCTGGCATAACCCTGGCAATATCCTGATTGCACAAGGATCGACAACTTCCCGGGCGGCCCCATGCCGCGGTCGGGCCCGGGGCTCACCAGCTAAATGCCCGGGGCACCTCTCTTGGGTTTGCGGAAATCAGCACCAGCCGAGCTGGGAAGTCGGCCGGTGCCGTTCAAGTATAGCCTCTAAGAAACATTCGGTGATCGTCAGGTCCGGTCACGGTACGGGATCAAAAGCGCCACGGAGGTGCCGCCATGACCCATTCGGAGAGCTGGTTTGTCAACGAGCTCGAGCGGCGGGGTGTGTCGCGCAGGGACTTTCTCGGCTTTTGCGGGGTGATGGCGTCGATCATGGCCATGCCGCGAGCGCTGGGTGGGAAAATCGCTCAGGCCATAGCGACGAACGAGAAGCCAAGCCTGGTTTGGCTCGAGTTTCAGGACTGCGCGGGTAATACCGAGTCGTTTCTGAGGGCGGGGCGACCGACCACCGCCGACATCGTGCTGGACACCCTGTCGGTGGACTATCACGAGACGATCATGGCGGCGGCCGGCCATCGGGCCGAGGAAGCGCGATCGCAGACTGTTGAGGCGAAGCGGGGCCAGTATATCGCCGTCGTCGAGGGGTCGATACCGACCGGCGCCAATGGGGCTTACTGCACGATCGGTGGCCGCTCGGCGCTGCAGATCGCCCGTGAGGTCTGTGGCGGTGCCGGCGCGACCATCGCCATCGGCACCTGCGCCGCTTATGGGGGCCTTCCGGCCGCAGCCCCCAACCCCACCGGGGCACTCAGCGTCGCGGATGCGGTTCCCGGCCTGAAGAACCTCATCAACCTGCCCGCCTGTCCCGCCAACGCCGAGAACCTGGCCGCGGTCATCGTCTATCACCTGACCTTCGGCCGCTGGCCGCCGGTCGATCGCTACCGCCGGCCGCTGTTCGCCTACGGCAAGGCGATTCACGACAACTGCGAGCGGCGCGCGCACTACGACGCCGGGCAATATGTGGAGAACTGGGGCGATGAGGGACACCGCCTCGGGTACTGCCTCTACAAGATGGGCTGCAAGGGTCCGGTCAGCTTCCAGAACTGCCCGAAGGTCGGCTGGAATGAGGGGACGAATTGGCCGATCGGCTGTGGTCACCCCTGCATCGGCTGCGCCGAACCGGATTTCTGGGACAAGATGACGCCGTTCTACACGCACATAGCCGGCGTACCGGGTTTCGGCATCCACGCGACGGCAGACAAGGTTGGGCTGTGGGCCACGGGTGCCGTGGCCGCGGCGTACGCCATCGGCGGGTTGGTCCAGTACGGACGGCGGCTGGCCCACGCGAAGGCTGAGACCGCCGAACCCGAAGAGGAGAAGGGAGGCCAGTCATGACCCGCATCGTCGTCGATCCGGTCACGCGCATCGAGGGCCACCTGCGCATCGAGGCGGAGGTCGATGGCGGTAGGGTGCAGAATGCCTGGTCCTCCGCCACGATGTTCCGCGGTGTCGAAATCATCCTCCGGGGCCGGGACCCCAGGGACGCCTGGGCCTTCACCCAGCGAATTTGCGGTGTTTGCACCACGGTGCATGCCATCGCGTCGATCCGTGCGGTGGAGAACGCCATCGGAGCGGAGCCGCCTCCGAACGCACGGCTGCTGCGTAACCTGATCATGGCTTCGCAGATGGTCCAGGACCACGTCGTCCACTTCTACCATCTGCACGCCCTCGACTGGGTGGATGTCGTCTCCGCTCTGTCGGCCGATCCGGCGGCGACGTCTCAGCTGGCTCAGTCGATCTCGGATTGGCCCCTCTCCAGTACGAACTACTTCCGAGCCGTGAAGGATCGGGTCCAGGTTTTCGTCGAACGGGGTCAGCTGGGGCCGTTCGCCAACGCCTACTGGGGCCATCCGGCCTATCGCTTGCCGCCCGAGGCGAACCTGTTGGCCGTGGCTCACTACCTGGAGGCTCTCGATTGGCAGCGGGATTTCATCAGGATTCACGCGGTGCTGGGGGGCAAGAACCCGCACTTGCAGAGCTTCCTGGTGGGAGGCATGGCCACGCCGGTCGATCCGGACAAACAGGCGTCGATCAACATGACGTCGATCTCCGCGATGAGGAAGCTGATTCACGAGGCGCGTGATTTCGTGGCGAAGGTGTATATCCCGGACCTGCTGGCTGTCGCGTCGTTCTACAAAGACTGGGCGGGCCACGGCGCCGGGGTGGGAAATTACCTGGTCTACGGCGAGTACCCGGATTCCGACGGTCCCAACGCGCCGTTGTACTTCCCGTCGGGAGTGATCCGTGATCGCGACCTTTCCGCCGTTGAGCCTTTCGATCCGGCGAAGGTCACGGAGTATGTGACTCATTCCTGGTTCGAGTACGAGGGTGGTGACGAGGAGGGACTCCACCCGTCGCGCGGGGAGACCAAGCCCACTTACACCGGGCCGGAGCCACCCTACGAGTTCCTCAACACTGACGGCAAGTACAGCTGGCTCAAAGCACCACGCTATGACGGCAGACCGATGGAGGTCGGACCCCTCTCGCGCATGCTGGTCGCCTATGCCTCCGGACACCCGAGGGTGCAGGAGCTGGTCAACTTCGCCCTCGGCCAGCTGGGTGTTGGGCCTGAGGCTCTCTTCTCGACCTTGGGGCGTGTCGCCGCCCGTGGCATCGAGACGCTCGTATTGGCGGAGAAGCTGGAAGACTGGCTCGACGAGCTGGCTGCGAACATGGGCCGCGGTCAGCTGGAAATCCACGATAACTCGAAGTGGGATCCGGACACCTGGCCTGAGGACTGCTCCGGAGCCGGCTTCCACGAGGCGCCGCGCGGCGCGCTCGGGCACTGGGTTCACATCCGGGACGGCGAGATCGCCAACTACCAGTGCGTAGTGCCGAGCACCTGGAACGCCGGACCTCGGGATGCCGCGGGTCAGCGTGGACCTTATGAAGAAGCGCTGATCGGCACTCCGGTGGCCGACGGCGCGCAGCCGATCGAGATCCTGCGAACGTTGCACTCGTTCGATCCCTGCATCGCTTGCGGCGTCCATGTCGTCGACCGCAGCGGCCGCGAGCTGGCCAAAGTGAGGGTGCTATGAATCGCGCGGCGACGTCTGCTATGCGTGCCCCCAGGTTGACGCCGGCTGTTGAGCCCGGGCTCATCCCCGTCTACGTCTGGGATCTGCCGGTCCGCCTCACCCATTGGCTGCTGGCTATCTCCATTACCATCCTGGCGATCACAGGCTTTTACATCGGGCACCCCTTTATCATCGCGCCGGATCCGGCGGGCCAGGAGTTCGTGATGGGGACGGTCCTGGCGATCCACTTCTTCGCCGCCATCGTCTTCAGCCTTTCGGAGCTGGCTAGGATCGCCTGGATGTTCATGGGGAATAAGTATGCCCGCTGGAACCAGCTCATCCCGACGAACAAGGGTCGCTGGAAACAGGCATGGGAGTGGCTGAAGTTCTATGTGCTGTTCCGAGCGGTCAC
>CAYGAJ010000082.1:0-9711 GCA_964347815.1 uncultured Gemmatimonadota bacterium
CTCGGCCTCGCCTTCTCGTTCGCGCCCGGCCCACCGACCCCGCTGTGGTCGGCGGTCGGTGCGGCCGCGTCGTTCGTCTTGATGTACGGTGTGGCGGTCGTGGGCGAGTGGTTTTTCAAGAAGCCGGCGTTGGGTGGGGGTGACATCAAGATGATGGCGATGGTGGGCGCCTTCCTGGGGCCGCTCCATGCGATACTGACGATCTTCGTGGGCTCGGCGATCGGTGCGGTGATCTTTGGCCCGATCGGGTTCAAGACGGGGAAGCTCGTCCCGTTCGGCGTGTTCCTCGCGCTGGGTGCCGGCGTCGTCTTCCTCTTTGGCGACGCGATGGTCGGGTGGTACGCCGAGCGGATTCTCGGTCTATAGAGGAGGCGGCCGCCCTGTCTTTAGCTGCCGGACGGTCGCTTGGCCGCGCTCTCGGTCGAGCGGGGAGGCTCGTCCGGCTCGCTGGTCGGGCCGGGCACGCCGCCGGGACCGGGGGCCGGCGAGTCCGCCGGCCTTTCGGCTTGAGCGGTGCGCTGCGGCGGGTGTGAGAGGCGCGCACGGAGGACCTGGGTGTCGGAGGCTGCGGTCACCTCGATGACGACACCCTCGGCTGTGATCTTTTCGCCGGGAGCGGGAACACGCCCCAACACATCGAGCAGGTACCCGTTGAGTGAACGGTGCTCGAGCAGGGGGAACGTGGTGTTGAAGAAGTGGTTGATCTCCCGCAGATCGGCGCCGCCGTCCACGAGGATCTCGTTTCGACTCAGACGGATGATCGGCTCGACCGCGATGTCGGACTCGTCCACGATCTCACCGACCAGCTCCTCCAGTATGTCCTCGAGCGCGACGAGTCCGTCCACGCCGCCGTATTCGTCGATCACGATACCCATGTGGATGCGACGGGACTGGAAGTCGAGGAGGAGGCGGTCGAGGGTGATGGAACCGGGCACAAAGAACGGTTCCCGCGCCAGCTCCTTGAGCTCGACATCGCGCTGACCCGAGATCAAAGCCTGGAAGGCATCGCGCGAGTAGAGGACTCCGGTGATCTGGTCGATGGAATCACGAAACAGAGGGACGCGGCTGTAGCGTGCGGTTCGCAGCTCGGGCGCGATCTCGGCCAGCGTTTTTGTCTCCGGCCATGCGACCATGTCGACTCGCGGCGTCATGATGTCGTAGGCCGTCATCTGATCCAGCAGCATCGCGCGCTCGATCAGTCGACGCTCGTGCTCCTCGATGACCGGGCCGTCGACGCTGGGTCTGACGATGTCGCGTATCTCGTGATTCGGGATGCCGGGGAGCAGCTCCTCGGGCTTGGGCGTGAATGTCTTCCACATCCGCTCCGCCGCCCAGCTGATCGGCAGCAAGACATGCGACAGCAGGCGTAGGGGCGGAGCGAGTCCCAAACTCAGGGGCTCGGGGTGACGCTGTCCCAGCAACTTCCCCGCGAACTCGGCCAGCACGACAAAGATCACGGCGAGTGCGACCGCTAGGATCCGGACCGCTAGCCGCCCACCCAGCGCAGCCGCCAGACCCCAACCGGCGAGGGCGGCCAGCACCGCGCCACTCACTCGGAGCGTCCAGAGCGCGGTGAGGAGAGCCGCCGGGCGGGCGCGGAGGGTCGCCAGCGACCGGGCGCCACGCCGCCGCCGTTTCGCCTGCGCCTCGACGTCCTCATAGGAATGGGCAAACGCCGCGGCTTCTGCCGCCGCCGCCGCCAGGACGGCCAGAGCGCCTAGAATCAGCGAGACGATGGAGCCGATCATCGTCCCCGCCACCTGAAGGGGTGAACGCGGCGACTTGGAGGGTCTTCGGTTGGTGTTGCCGACGCCATCGCTTACAGCCACTCCTGACTGAGTTCCAACAGCCGCCGGAGGATGTCCTCGGTCGTCTGCCCATCCGCCTCGGCCTCGAAGTTGGTGACCAGACGGTGACGGAGCACTGGCAAGGCCACGGCGTGGACGTCATCGAAATGCGGCATCGCGCGACCGTCCAGCGCGGCGCGGGCCTTGGCGGCGAGTACGAGGTGCTGTGTCGCCCTGGGTCCCACCCCCCAATTGACCCAGCGCCGGATGAAGTCGGGCGCCTCGTCCGCCTCCGGCCGGCTGGCCCGGCTGAGGCGTACGGCGAGGCGGATCAAGCTCGGCGCGACCGGCACCCGGCGTACCAGCCCCTGGAACTCGAGTATCTCCGTCGCCGTCATCACCGGCTGGACCTGCTCCACCTGGTCCGTGGTCGTTCGACTGGCCACCTCCTCCTCTTCGGCAAGCGAGGGATAGGTGATTCGCGCCTCGAGCATGAAGCGGTCGAGCTGGGCCTCGGGCAACGGATAGGTGCCTTCCTGCTCGATCGGGTTCTGGGTGGCCAGAACGAAGAACGGCCGTTCGAGGCGATAGGTTTCGCCGCCCGCGGTGACCTCCATCTCCTGCATCGCCTGAAGCAGGGCGGCCTGGGTCTTGGGCGGAGTCCGGTTGATCTCGTCGGCCAGCACCACGTTGGCGAAGATCGGCCCGCGGACGAAGCGAAACATCCGCCGGCCCGTGGAGACGTTCTCCTCGATGATCTCGGTGCCCGTGATGTCCGAAGGCATGAGGTCGGGTGTGAACTGGATTCGGCTGAACTTGAGGTGGAGCGAGCGAGCCAGGCTCGACACCAGCAACGTCTTGGCCAGGCCCGGCACGCCGACCAGCAAGGCGTGACCGCCGGCGAGCACGGCGATCAGCAGGTTCTCGATGATCTCCTTCTGCCCCACGACCTGCTTGCCGATCTCGGCCTCCACATGGGTTCGCGCCTTCGCGAGGCGCTCAAGCAACTCGATGTCGCGTTGTGCCGGTTCGGGGTCGCTCGCCGATTCGGACTCGCGGGTAGGGGAGCGGGTGGGTTCGTCTCGGGTCAAGATACGGACTCCAAGAGTGTGCTAGCGGGTGGTACACCCGCAGAGGTTGTATCCGAGCTCACCGGCTGGAGAGGAAGCGAAAGGGGATAGATCCACCCCGCGGTCGGCCGAGCCTGCGGCGGGCAGGGGCCCAGAGCCGCCGTTCAAGAGGTCTGTCGATGTCCACGAAAACAAAGGTAGACCAACAAGAAAACGGGCGTCAAGGGCGGCTTGCGCTCTGTATTATAGCCGGATATCTTCCGCGCCGAGAACCAGCCGGGAAGGTTGCAGGCGGCCGAAATGAAGCAGCCGGAGTACGACCGAGCGCGAATCGGCGCCTACCTCGGCTTAGGTGCTGGCTTTGGGCTCAGCACCCTTTTTTTCGCTTGGCTCGGGTATCTGCTCGACGGGCACATCGGGTCGACGCCGGCATTTACGCTGGCGGGAGCGTTCCTTGGAGGCGCGGCGGGCTTCTACAACCTCTACCGCCACGCCATGGAACTCCAGAAGTCTGACCGGGCCAAGAAGGACGAAGACGACGAGGGCTCGGAGCCGAACCGAAAGACTTCGACCGATCTGACGTGAAGAAGTGGGTGATCTATGCGGTGGCCGCGGGCGCCCTGGTTGGGCTGACCGCGCTGGCGGTGGGCCTGTGGATGGATCCCGGGGTGCGGGCCGCCGTCTGGATCGGGCTGGCTGTCGCCTGGCTCGTCCAAGCCATCGCGTTCGCCATCCTCCTCGCAGCGACACACCGCCGCCCCAAGCTCGTGATCGCGGGCTGGACGGCCGGAACCCTGCTGAGGTTGGGGGCCCTCGGTGCGCTGGCCTGGCTCACGCTGGGCGGCGTTTGGGGACTGCCCGCTGAACCGACGCTGCTGGCCATGGTCGCGGCACTGTTCGGCCTGTTGCTGCTCGAGCCCATCGTCTTTCGCCACCAGTTCGGAGATCGATGATACGTATCGGAGGCTTGGTTTGGGCTCTGCTTGCCCAGGCCCACGGGGGCGCGGGGGAGCAGGACGTAGCGGCCACGTGGAACAGCCACATGATGGAGGAGGTCGCGGACGCGCACCACTTCATCCTGCCGTTGTTCGGTGTCGAGTTCGACCTGCCCCGCTTTCCACCGCTCCACATCGGCGCGCTCACGATCGACCTTTCGCCCACGAAGCACGTCGTCTATTTGGCGATCGCCGCGACGCTGGTCGCACTGACGCTGATCTGGACGGCTCGCCGCACCCATGGGGCACGGGCCGCGCAAGCGCCACGCGGACTGGCCAACGTCATCGAAGCGTTCGTGATCTACCTCCGGGACGAGGTCGCCCTGCGGAACATCGGGAAGGGCGGCGAGCGATACGTCCCATTCGTGCTGACGCTGTTCTTCTTTATCCTCTACATGAACCTTCTGGGTCTGGTGCCGTTCGGCGCGACGGCGACCGGGAACATCATGGTGACGGCGGCGCTGGCCGTTCTGTCGCTCATCGCCATCGAGGTGGGCGGCGCGCTGCACCTGGGCCCGCAGGCTTATCTGAAGACGATCGTCTACGTGCCTGAGGGCTTGCCCTGGTACGGCAAGATCCCGATGGCGCTCATCATGACCCCGGTGGAGGCGATTGCGAAGCTGGCCCGCATCTTTGCGCTGGCCATTCGTCTCTTCGCGAACATGACGGCCGGCCACCTGGTGATCCTTTCACTGATCGGGCTGATTTTCATGGCGGGCGCTGGCGGCGGCGCGATCAAGTACGCCGTCTGGCCGGCTCCCGTTCTCATGGCGGTGGCGATCATGCTGATGGAGATCTTCATCGCCCTGCTGCAGGCGTACATTTTTGCCATGCTGACCTCGGTGTTCATCGGATTGGTGAGACACCCGCACTAATGTGATCGGTTTTCGGAACGAGACCGAAGACTCCTTAAGGGGAGGGACCCATGCTGGATGCTCTGTATAGCGCGATTCAGGCCGTTACTCCGGGGATAGAGGCTGAAGCCGCCAAGAGTCTATATGGCACCTTGGGCGCGACCATCGGCGCCGGCCTCGCGGTGATCGGCGCCGCGATCGGCATCGGTCGCATCGGCGGTTCGGCCACCGAGAGCATCGCCCGGCAGCCGGAAGCCGCGGGTGCCATTCAGACGGCGATGATCATCACGGCGGCGCTGATCGAAGGGGTTGCGCTGTTCGCCCTGGTGATCGCGCTGCTCAAGGGGTAACCCGGTACGCGACGGAGGCCGCATGCGCGAGAGTCCCATGCGACGGCGACGTCCGGGCCGGGCCGCCCGGCATCTGAGGCGGACGCTGTCGGCTATGGCCCTGACCCTGGCCTGGGCCGGCCCGCTCCTCGCCGAAGAGGAGGGTGGTGGAGGCGGTCTGTTCGCCATCAACCCCGGTCTGATCGTCTGGACCTGGGTCATCTTCATCCTGCTGCTGCTCGTCCTGCGCAAGTGGGCCTGGGGGCCGATCCTCGGCGCCCTCGAAGCGCGCGAGCGGCGCATCCAGGAGACGCTCGACAATGCGGCCCGGGAACGCGAACAGGCGGGCCGACTGCTGGAGGAGCAGCGGGCGTTGCTGGACGCGGCGCGCGATCAGGCGCAGCAGATACTGGCCGACAGCCGGCGGGCGTCGGAGCGGCTTCGCACCGACATGATGGAGGAGGCGCGGAAGCAGAAGGACCAGATCGTCGCGAGCGCGCGCGAGGAGATCCAGCACGAGCGTGACCAGGCGCTGGAGACGCTGCGGCGCGAGGCGGTGGACCTCTCCATCGCCGCGGCGGGGCAGGTGCTGCAGCGCAGCGTCGACTCGGATGAGAACCGGCGGCTGGTGGAAGAGTACCTGGAGAAGCTGACCGCGGAGAGCGGCGGCGTCGAGAGCCTCTGATGCAAGCGGCGACCGTCGCCCGCAACTATGCTGAGGCGCTGCTCGAGCTGGCGGTGGAGGAAGGTGAAGTCGAACTCTACGCTGCCCAGTTCGACGACATGGCTCGCACCTTCGAGGAAGAAGCGGACTTCCGACACTTCCTCGAGACGCCACGCATCGATGCGGCGGCGAAGAAGCGGGTGTTGCGCGAAGTGTACGAGGGGATCGTCGCCGAGCGCGTGCTCAGGTTTCTGCTGATCGTCATCGACAAGGGACGACAGCGGCTGCTGCCGCAGATCGCCGACGAGTTCGCCGAGTTGGTGAACGAGCATTTCGATCGCCTCCGGGTCCAAGTGACCGTGGCGCAGGCGCCGGATTCAGAGCTCGAGGAAAGGCTGAAAGACCACCTTGAGCGGCTCTTCCAGCGCGAGGTCCTGCCGAGCTATCGAATCGACCCCAAGCTCGTGGGTGGTGTGGTGATCCGGGTCGGCGACCGGATCATGGACGGTTCGGTTAGACATCGATTGCATGTGCTGCGCCGCAAGCTTCTCACGACGCAGATCGCGGAGTGAGAGGCGAACGGCTCGGCCCAGCGACGGGTGATACAGGGCGCACAGCTCAATCCATGAGGGTTTAATGGCTAGCACGCAGACACAGCTCCGGGCGAGCGAAATCAAGAAGGCGTTGATCCAGCAGATCGAACGCTACGAGGAGGAGCTCCACGCCGAAGAGATCGGCGAGGTGCTGGAGGTCAGTGATGGGGTGGCGCGCATCTGGGGGCTTCGCTCGGCCATGGCGAACGAGATGCTCGAGATCGAGTCTCGTGAGACGGGAGAGATGGTCATCGCCCTGGCGCTCAATCTCGAGGAAGACAACATCGGCGCCGTCGTGCTGGGCGACTACCTGCACCTGAAAGAGGGCGACACGGTGCGGCGCACCGGCGAGGTGCTGTCGGTTCCGGTGGGACCGGAGCTGCTGGGTCGGGTGGTGAATCCGCTGGGCGAACCGCTCGATGGTAAGGGGCCGATCGAGTGCAAACGGCGGATGAAGGTGGAGCGAAAGGCGCCGGGAATCGTCTATCGACGGCCGGTGAAGGAGCCGCTGCAGACGGGGTTGAAGGCGATCGACTCGATGACGCCGATCGGACGAGGCCAGCGCGAGCTGATCATCGGAGACCGGCGGACCGGCAAGACGGCGATTGCCGTGGACACGATCATCAATCAGCGCGGCGGTGACGTGGTCTGTGTCTACGTCGGCATCGGCCAAAAGGCGTCCACGATCGCCCAGCTGGTCAATCGGTTGGAGGAAGAGGGCGCGATGGGCCACTCGATCGTGGTGGCCGCCAACGCCAGCGATCCCGCGACGCTGCAGTATATCGCCCCGTACTGCGGTTGCACGATGGCCGAGTATTTCATGTACAAAGAGGGCCGTCACACGCTGTGTGTGTACGACGACCTGTCGAAGCAGGCGCAGGCGTACCGGCAGCTTTCGCTCGTGCTCCGTCGGCCGCCGGGGCGCGAGGCGTACCCGGGCGACATCTTTTACCTGCACTCGCGGCTGTTGGAGCGTGCGGCGAAGGTCACGGAAGACGCGGAAATCATCACCGGTCACCCCGAGATCGAGAAGCCGGGCGGCTCGCTCACGGCGCTCCCGATCATCGAGACCCAGGCGGGCGACGTGGCGGCCTACATCCCGACAAACGTGATCTCGATCACCGACGGTCAGATCTACCTGGAGGGCGATCTGTTCTACGCCGGCGTCCGCCCGGCGATGAACGTGGGGATCTCGGTCTCGCGGGTGGGCGGCTCGGCGCAGCTCAAGGCGATGCGCCGGGTGGCGGGCCGTCTGCGGCTCGACCTGGCGCAGTACCGGGAGCTCGAGGCCTTCGCGCAGTTCGCGGCCGAGCTGGACGCGGCGACGCAGCGGCAGCTGGCACGAGGCGAGCGCATGGTCGAGGTGTTGAAGCAGGGTCAGTACCAGCCGCTGCCGGTGGAGAGCCAGGTGATGGTCATCTACGCGGGCACCAACGGATACCTCGACGACGTGGAGGTGTCGGACATCAAGGCGTGGGAGGCGGATTTCTACGCCTATGTGAAGGCGAGCCACCCTGAGCTCGGAGCCGAGGTCCGAGAGAAGGGGACGTTGGACGACGAGCTCGAGAAGCGGCTGGTGGCGGCGATCAAGGAGTTCAAGGAGGTGTTCGGGGCAGGACGGCGTCAGGCGAAACGAGCGAAGGCGTCGGCGGCCGAGCCGGCTGCCGCCTCGAAGTAGGGCGCGATGCAGAAAGCCCGGGATATCCGAAGGCGGATCCGCTCGATCCAGAACACGCGCCAGATCACCCACACCATGGAGATGGTCGCGGCGTCCAAGCTTCGGCGCGCCCAGGAGCGTGTGGTCGCCGCGCGGCCGTACGCGGCCAAACTGGCGGAGGTGATCTCGGGTCTGTTCGCGCCTCACCTGGCCGAGCGGTATCCGATACTCCGGCAGCCGGAGCGGGTGCGCCGGTCGGCACTGGTGCTGCTCACCAGCAACCGGGGGCTCGCGGGCGCCTTCAACGTGAACCTCATCCGCAAGGCCCGCGAGACACTGGAGGCACTGCGGGCTGACGGTGTGGACGTTGAGTTGCACGTGATCGGGCGAAAGGGCATCAACTTCTTCCGCTACAGGAAGGAGGCGATGGCGTCCAGCCGCCGGGACATCGGCGATCGCCCGGGCCCGAGCGAGGCGCATTCGATCATCGATCCGTTGATCCCGCGTTTCGAGTCGGGAGATCTGGATGCGATCGACGTCGTCTACGCGCAGTTCAAGAGCGCCCTCTCCACGCCGCCCGTCCTCATGCGCGTGCTTCCCGTGGAGTCGGCGGAGGGCGAACCGGGCGCAAAGCGGGTGCTGAACTATCTGTTCGAACCGTCGGCCGAGGAGATTCTGACCTTCGTCTTGCCGCTTTACGTGAGGAACGCGATGTACCGCGCGTTGGTGGAGAACGCGGCGGCGGAGCAGGGCGCGCGAAGAACGGCGATGAAGAACGCCACCGACAACGCCGATGATCTCGTCAAGACGCTGACTCGCGAGTACAACAAAGCGCGTCAGTCTCAGATCACGCAGGAACTGACCGAGATCACCGGGGGCGCGGAAGCGCTCAAGGGGTGATTGGAGAGGGATTGGGTCGGCGCGTGCGACCCCCAAACGAGCAAGCAGGGAGCAATGGCAGATAACATCGGTAAGGTCGTTCAGGTCATCGGGCCCGTCGTGGACGTCGAATTCGAGCCGGAGGCTTTGCCCGAGATCTACTCGGCGGTCCGCATCCAGGGCGGCGGCAATGGAGAGGCGCCGGCCATCGACGTGGTGTGCGAGGTTCAGCAGCACATCGGACGAAGTCAGGTGCGCACCGTGGCCATGGACTCGACGGACGGGATCGTTCGCGGCATGAAGGCGATCGACACCGGGGGGCCGATCACCACGCCGGTAGGAAAGGCGCCGCTGGGCCGGATCCTGAACGTGCTGGGCGAGCCCGTGGACGAGCAGGGTCCGATCGAGGTAGAGGAGCGCTGGCCCATCCACCGTCCGCCGGTGCAGCTGGAGAACCTGACGCCGACGACGGAGATCTTCGAGACGGGGATCAAGGTCGTAGATCTGATCGCGCCCTACGTGAAAGGCGGAAAGACGGGTCTGTTCGGAGGCGCCGGGGTGGGCAAGACCGTGATCATCATGGAGCTGATTCACAACATCGCCATGGAGCACGGCGGCCGATCGGTGTTCTGCGGGGTGGGAGAGCGGACGCGCGAAGGCAACGACCTCTGGTTGGAGATGAGCGAGGCCGGCGTGATCACACCGGGTGACCCGGAGAAGAGCAGCGCCGCCCTAATCTACGGACAGATGAACGAGCCGCCGGGCGCCCGCTTTCGGGTGGGGCTGACGGGTCTGACGGTCGCGGAGTACTTCCGTGACGTCGAGAAGCAGGACGTTCTCGTCTTCATCGACAACATCTACCGATGCGTGCAGGCGGGGAACG
>CAYGAJ010000083.1:0-9709 GCA_964347815.1 uncultured Gemmatimonadota bacterium
TGGACTGTGCGATTCGCCGCGATCGTCACCACCTCACCCCCCTTGTGCTGAAGAACTTCCCTGACGCGCATTTCGGGGCTCCTTTCGGCCGGCACCCGCCGAGACCGAGGACTGACCCTCGTCGGCCAGCAGGGTGCATGAGGTAGCACGATTGTTTCTAATAATTGCCTCGCCAGAACATTTCCGCCACGATCCGTGACCGGTGGTGGCGTATCTTACCATCCAGCGATCTTCGCCGCTGGGGTATGATGATATGTCGGCGTTGGGGACCTGGTGGGCGCGAGAGTGTGCGCCCTGAGAGTCCGTTGAAGCATGCGGCGGCCGAGCCGAAGCGCGGCCGCCGCTGTCGGTTCTAGGCTCAGGCGCTTCGGCTCAGTGCTCGCCTTTCTTCGGCGTCGGTATCATGACATGGACGTAGGGCGTGCCGCGCCACATCACCCAGGGCCCGCCGTTCTTCGGGTCGCTGGTGAGGCCCTTTAGAACGGAGGGGTCCGGCACGATCATCATGATGTGCGGGGTGCTTTCCGTCATCCACTCGTTGTCGGCGGTGGGCCCTTCCGCATACGGGTCGATGTTACTCTCCGGACTGCTCCCCACCAGCATGTAGCCGAAGCCGATGCGGTTGAAGCTCGGCTCCGTCTTGGTCAGCCAGGCGTGTACCCAGTTAACCCAGGGCTCGTCCAGGCACATGGGATCGTTTCCCGGCGAGTCCGGAATGTCGGGCAAGCACGTCCAGCCGTTGGTGCCCTGGCGGAGCACGGTCTGATCCCAGTCCATCACCGTGGCGTTCTCGGCGACGGAGGTAGGCGCGGCGCTCATCGCGCTCTTAACCTTCTGTTTGGCCTCGTCCTGAGCCAAGAGCAGGCTGGGGAGCGCCACCAGCGCGAAGAGTGCTGCGGCGGTTGGGGCTACACGTCGCATCTTTACCTCCTGTTGGTGGAAACATGACGGCCTACATTATCCAGCGATGTCGGCCGGTGGTCAAGCGTTGTCTTGTCCACCACGCTAGGCTCATCTGCTCGCACGCAGGGGCGTGCACCGTCCCTCCGATCGTGCCCACCAGCAGTATGTCGTCGTCCATACCCAACCCTCGAATGCTTTCCTCCAGCTTAGTCGACCACAGTTTTCGTCCGTCTTCCAGGCTCAGACCCAGCAAGCGGCCATCGCCCGTGCCGGTCAGCAGCGCTCCCTTCCAGACGATACGGCTGCACGACCGAGAGACGCGTCGCATCCGTCCGCGCCCAGATCACACCGGCCAACCCGCGGTCGACGGCGCCGATCCAGGCGCGTCAACCCGGTACGATGAGCTGATCCGCCAGAACCAGGCCCACATCATCCTTGAAGTCATAGCTCCAGACGATCGAACCCGATTCGATGTCGAAGGCGTAATAGACGCCGGCGCAGGAGCCGATGTAGGCGACGTCCCCCGCGACCGCGGGGGTTACGAAGATTCAACCGCCCGTATCGTAGCTCCAAAGGACTTCGAGTGCGTCTTAGCCTTGTGCCGACGCGCGCGGCGTCAGGGCCAGCGTCGGCAGTAACGCCAGGGCAGCGACACGAAATGACAGTGCGGCGTGACGGTTCATCGGGGGTGGCCCCTTCCAGCGCGCGAAACCCGCATTACGACTCAGGAGGACACGCGGCGTTCAACGCTCGCCGACAGCCACTGGCTCCAGCCCCCGATCGTCGAGCAACCGATTCAGCTCGGTGAGTTCCCTTCCCAGCAACGGCGACAGTTCCGCCATCGACGCCGCCAGCTGGGCCGCCAACTCATCCAACCGCGCGTAGGCGTCGGCGCCCGGCCGCTGATCGGCTCCGTTGGTCATCCCGTAAAGGTACTGGAGCTGATCGATCAGCATCGGCTGCGGGTAACGATCCTCCGCCGTGACCAGCCGATCCTCCAGCGCGCCAAGCTGCCGGTCCAACCGGCGCGACCGCTCCGCGACGTCGGCGTCTCCACCGGCCTCCAGTCGCTCCTTCAACGCGGTGCGCACCTCGGCGATCCGGTGCGCCGCTTTGCGCGCCTCGCTGATCGCGTCCCGGATCCTCAGGTTGAGGGCGAGCTGAGCCTCGAGATCTTGCTGGGTGATGCCGTCGGCGGCGACGCGCGGGTCGATCAGCACCTCCAGGTCACGCGTCTCGCTCCAATCGCCGACCGTCAAGCGAACCTGATAAGCACCGGGCACGGCCAGGGGCCCTCCCCGACCTGACCGCGAGGGCTGGGCGTGCCACGGGCCCGGATGACGCAGGTCCCAGATGAACCGGTGCATGCCAGCATCTTTCGCGAGCGCCGTCGCAGCGCCCGCCCCACCGCCCGGCGGGCCGGCCATGCCGGGCTCATCATCGGCCTCCTCACCTTCAGCCGTCTCTGCCGAAAACTCACGGATCACGACCCCGCTCGCATCCAGTATCTCCAGTCGCACCGCGCCCGGGCTCGCAGCGGCCAGGTGGTAATAGATGAGCGCGCCCGCTGGCAGGTACTCCGGTCCGCTGGGGTTCCGACCGAACGCCGGATAGCGCATCCGGTGGGCCGCCCGCGGCTGGTACAGGTGCGCCGGCGCCACGGCGACCCGCGCGTTCAGCTGGTGCAGCGGCGTCAGATCGTCGAGGATCCAGAACGAGCGCCCCATCGTCGAGAGCACCAGGTCTTGCTCATGCACCTTGATATCGGTGACCGGTACGACCGGCAGGTTCAGTTGGAACGATTGCCAGCGGACGCCGTCGTCGAAGGAGACGAACATCCCGAACTCGGTCCCCGCGTAGAGCAGACCCTCGCGATCTGGGTCTTCGCGCACGACGCGCGTCGGGTAATCGGCTGGGATGCCGTTCCGTCCGCTGGTCAGCCGTGTCCACGAGGCGCCGAAGTCGTTCGTTCCATATATGTAGGGCTGCCAGTCGCCCAGCAGATACCGATAGACGGCGATGTACGCTTTGCCGGGTCGGTGAGGCGACGGATCGATCGTCTGCACGCGGCCACCCGGCGGCAGACCCTTTGGCGTGATGTTCTTCCAAGTTCGTCCGCCATCGCGTGTGATGTGAACCGGCCCGTCGTTGGCGCCGACCCAGATCACGCCGGGCGTGTGCGGCGACTCCTCCACCACATAGATCGTGCTGTAGAACTCCTCGCCGGTGATGTCCCGGGTGATGGGACTGCCGGAGATGACCTGCGTCTTTGGATCAAAGGCCGTGAGGTCCGGCGAGATCGTCTCCCAAGTGCGGCCCTCGTCGGTCGTTCGGTGCAGGAACTGGGAGGCGTGGTAGATGACGTTCGGGTCGTGAGGCGAGATTTCGATCGGCGATACGCGCTGGAACCGGAACTTCAGATCGCGCGGGTTGTGCCCGTACATGTTCTGGGCGCCGACGTAGTAGTTCTGCTCCTGGCCGGTGCGGTCACTGTAGCGGCCGAAGCGTCCCTTGCAGTTCGAGTAAACGATGCTCGGGTCGCCGGGCTTGGGCACCGCCGGCCCGGTCTCGCAGCCGCCGATCTCTTTCCAATGCGCGGCCGGGTGGTCGGGCCGCCACGCTGCCGGCGGCAGGCTGGGCACCGCGATCGTGCTGTTGTCCTGCTGGCCGGCGTAGACCCAGTAGGGGAACTGGTCGTCGACGTTCACCTGGTACAGCTCGGCGGTGGGCTGGTTCTGCTGGGTGGACCAGCTGCGGCCGCCGTTCAGGGTGACGTTGGCGCCGCCGTCGTTGGACTGGATGAAGATCCTCGGATCGTTCGGGTTGATCCACATGTCGTGGTTGTCGCCGTGGGGCGTGCTCATCCGCCGGAACGACTCGCCACCGTCCGTCGACTTCCAGAAGCGCGTGCTGTTGACGTAGACGACGTCGGCGTTCGTCGGATCGGCGTCGACGTTTGTGTAGTAGAACGGCCGGTCTAGCAGATCGTTTTGCGTGCTGACCAGACGGAAGCTCGCGCCGCGATCGTCGGAGCGGTAGAGGCCACCGGCGGGCGGCGGCGCTTCCATCAAGACGTAGAGGCGGTTGGGATCGGCCGGCGTGACGGCCAGGTCGCTCTTGCCGATCAGGCCGGAGGGGAGGCCGTTGGTCAGCCGAGTCCAGGTGTCGCCACCGTCGCTCGATTTGAAGACCCCGCCTTCGAGGGCGCCGCTGATGATCGTCCACGGCTTGCGCTCGGCGCGCCAGGCCGCGGCGTAGATCTCGCTCGTGTTGTCGGCCGCGAACTCAAGATCGGCCACACCGGTGCTGTCGGAGATGAACAGCACCCGCGCCCAGTTGGCGCCGCCGTCGGTCGTGCGATAGACGCCGCGCTCGGGACTGGGACCGAAGGCGTGCCCGATGGCCGCGACCAAGACTCGATCGGGATTGCGCGGGTCGATGGCCACGGCACCGATCTGTCCGACGTCGCGGAGCCCGACGAAGGTCCAGCTCTTTCCGGCGTCGGTCGATTTGTAGACGCCGCGGCCGGCGATCACGTTGCTGCGTAAACCGTCGGAGCCCGTGCCGACGTAAACGATGTTCGGGTCCGAGTCGGCGACGTCGATGGCGCCGATTGAGGCCGTCTGGAAATAACCGTCCGACACGTTGACCCAGGCCACGCCGTAGTCGGACGTCTTCCAGACGCCGCCCCCGGTGGCGCCCATGTAGAAGGTGCCCGGCTGCTCGGCGATACCCGTCACCGCGGTGACGCGGCCACCCCGGGACGGACCGATCATCCGGTACTCCAAGCCCGCAAACAAGCCGGGATCGTAAGCCACGTTCGGGTTGGACGACTGGCCCCGCGTCTGGGCGTTAGCCTCGACCCCTCCAACGATCATCAGCGCCGATGCGCCCAGCAGGAGCGCGGCGTGACGCACCTTGCTCATGGTTCCCTCCCCTTGCCCTTAATGGTTCGAAGCCGCTTCCGCGCGTCGTGCCTGCGCGCGAATGACTCCGATGTTCTGGTCGGCCACGTAGCGCACCTCGGTGCCGAACGGCTGCGACAGCTCGCGCAACTTGTCGATGATCCGGCGGCCGGCCTCGCGATCGGCCAGTCGCGGCCGACCGCGCTGCGGTCGCGGCAGGCCGTAGCCCAGCGTCACGGGATGCAACCGGATCTCGGTCAGCGCTCCGTCCTGAAAGCGTGGAACGGCGATCACGCTCTCCCAATAGATCCGCTGTCCTGGAAAGCCGCCGGTGCGGCTGCGCTCGTTGCGCCGGTCGAAGGCGTCGGCCGGCGTCGCCTCGGGCCCCAGGTCGTAACGCGCGTAGAAATCGCCCGGCATGAACCGGATCGTCTCGTTCTGGAAGATGAAGTTGGAGAGGCTGTAGAAGATCGGCCGGCCGCGGTGGATCTCGATCCCGCGCAGCACGTGGGGTCCGTGGCCGACGAACATGTCGGCGCCGGCTTCGATCGTGGCGCGGGCGAACGTCACCAGAAAGTCGGCGGGCACCTCGCGCGATGCTGCGCCCTCGTGCGAATGGCTGGTCACGATCACCCAATCGGCTTGGCGGCGCGCATCGCGGACCACGGCCAGGATCTCCGCCATGTCACCTTCGTGCGCCGCGGTCCGCCGGCCCGGCGGGTCGCCGACCACGAACTCCTCGCGCATGAAACGGATGCGCTCGTCATCGTCACCCACGTTGAAACCGAGTTCGGCGGCCACCTCACGCAGACTCTGCAGGGCGCCCCGACTGACCACGTAGGTGGTGGTGTAGCGGATCGGGCTCAGCCCGGGCCGGCCCCGAATGTCGTCACCCTGTGGCCCGGCCCGGTCCTCGTCGGAAAAGGTCGAGGCCACCGATATCAGTGCGACCCGGCCACCCGCCGTTTCCAGATAGGCCGGCGCCCGGGCCTGGCCGAGGTTCTCTCCAGCACCAGCGTGAACGAGCCCGACCGCATCGAGAGCCCGCGTCGTGGCCCTCATCCCCCCGGGGCCATAGTCCATCGTGTGGTTGTTGGCGCGGCTGACCAGGTCGAACCCGGCCCACACCAGCTCGCCGGCGATGTGCGGCTCCGCGGCCATCCAGGTGCCGCCGCTGTGCGCCGCCGGGTACCCCTCCTCGTATTCGTGGAAGAGCACCTCGAGGTTGGTGAACGCGGCGTCGGCGTTGCGGATGATTTCGATCATCTCCAGGTACTCGGCCTCCTTGTACGGGGAGAGCCGCTGGCTGATGATCGCGTCGCCGGTCAGTGCGAACGTCATACTTCCGGGAGGCGGCTGCGACTGGGCGAGGCCAGGGGCGGGCAAGAGCAGGCCGGCGAGAGCGACGATGCAGGCCGGAAGCCGGCTCCGCAGGTGATCAGATCCCTCCATCGTGATCCTCCGGTGCTGGGACGGCTTTGAGTTTGAGTTCTTGAGGCTAACCCGCGCCCTCGAGGAATGCCAGCAGGGGCACCCGGGGCACCGGGTCGGCCGGTGCACGCGCCACGACGTGCCCCAGCTTTGGCCACTCTCAAGACTTGACTGAAAAGCCGCGGAAACGCAGATTCCTGGTGTATTACTAAATATGAGGATATATGACGCTCGCCCGCATTTCCGTCACACTACCTCCCGACCTCGTAATGGCGGCCGATCGGCGCGCCCACGAGCTGGATCGGTCGCGCAGCTGGGTCGTAGCCGAGGCCTTGCGGCGCTTCTTGGAGGCTGGAGCGGCCCGCACCGACGAACAGAGCCGACGACACTTTGTTCGGGAGACCACGCGCGACCCGTATGGCGTAAGCGGCTTAGGCGACTATCGGCTGGCCCAGCTGGAGGCCGACCTAGCGCTCTCACCGGAGCAGCGCATCCGCGCGGCCGAGGAGACCGCACGTCTGAGCGAAGCGCGTGACCGCGGCTGGCGCGGCGATCGCCTACTGATGTTCGATCGCTACGAGGACTACCTGGCCTGGGAGCGCTGGGCAGATCTTCCCGTCCCATGAAGGCGCCCGAGACGCGGGTCGTACGGGTCTGCGCCGCGCTCAACCGTCAGGGCGCCCGCTACGTCGTCTTCGGCGCGACGGCCCTGCAGCTGTGGGGCAGCGCTCGGGCGACCCGCGACATCGACATCCTGATCGAGCCGACCGTCGCGAACGCACGGCGCGTTCTGGCGGCGCTGGCGGAGCTGGGACTTGGCTTGGCCAAGGAGTGGCTGGCCGAAGAGATCGTGCGGAAGCCGGTGACCGTGCTAGGCGACGCGCCGCGCGTGGACATCCTGACGGTCGCCTGGACCGTTTCGTACGATGAGGCGCGTGGAGACGCGGTCGTGTTCGAGGTCGAAGAGGTGGGGATCCCAACGGCATCGATCGATCACCTGATCGCGTCCAAGCGGACGGGTCGACTTCAGGACGCCGCAGACATCGAGGTGCTCGAGGCGATCAAGCGCTTGCGTGGCTAGACGATCGCGCGCCGGTCAGGCCGCTATTCGTCGACGGGCGGCGGCTTTCTCATCTCCTTGATCTTCTTGCGGCGCTGCTTGCTGCGCAGCCGCTTTTCCTCCGCCGATTTCGGCGGCCGGGTCTTTCTCCGGGGCTTCTCGACACGCAGCGCATCACGCACCAACTCTTGCATCCGCGCCGCAGCCAGCTCCTTGTTCCGGGCCTGGCTTCGTTCCTTGTAGGCGACCACCCGCAAGACGCCGTCCTTGCTGATTCGGCCCGACAGCCGCTGCAGGATGCGCTCGCGCTCTTCCTCGGTCACGGCCTGACTGGCCAGGACGTCCCAGCGAGCCTCGACGCGCGTCGACCGCCGGTTGACGTGCTGGCCGCCGGGGCCGCCGGCACGGGAGGCGCGGAACTCGATCTCGTCTGCGGGAACTCCCGAGAACGCGGTCATCGATTGTCAGGCTGAGACGAAGCCACGCCCGTCAACCATCAGCCGCTGGGACGCAGTTCGAATTCTCGGGCGGCTAGAGGCCGAGCCCGAACGCGATGCCGACGGAAAGCACGGGATAGAACTTCCATTCGTCGACGTCGTCCTGAATCTCCGCGACTTCGGCATCCAGGTCCTGTTGAAACCCGGGAACCAGGGCCACGGGACCGCTGGCCACGGCACTCACCTCCGGCGTGCCGTGGAAGGCGACGCCCAGATCGAAGAAGAAGCCGAGCCGCGTGCGCGCCGGATTGCCGAATCCGAGTCCCAGGTACGGCGACACCGTCCGCGTGCCGAAGGTGCCGGTGAGGCTCCCCACCTGCGCCGGCGTGTAGGTCGTGCCGCCGATCTCCACCGGCTCGGCCAGCTTCGCTTCGAGCTCGAAGTCGGTCGATGAGATCATCAGGCCGCCGCTGAACCGGAACGCGCCGACCGGATACAGGTCCGCCAGCAGCAGGAACTGTGGCGACGGCAGACTCAGATCGTAATCGATGTCGGACGACTCGATGCTGATGCCGAACGGGAAGACGTTGCCACCGGCCCGAAAGCCGATGTTGGGGTGGACGGAGACGGCGACGTCAGCGCCGATCCCCAGCGTTCCTATATGTGCGGCCACGCCAAAGCCGACCTCCTGCGCACGGGCCGCGGCCGGAACGAGCATCAGCACGGTCAAGGCGGCGCAGAGCCGCGTCAGATGTTGCATGTTCGCCTCTCGATTCCGCGAGTGAAGACGTGAAGACCACCTTGCGGGGCGTGGCCGAGGAGAGACGCCCCCAATCTAGCCCCGAGCCGGCGGCCCGGGGAGGCGGCTCGCTCCTCGGCGCGCGGGAGGCGGGCGTACGGCTGAACCCCCCTCCCCGACGTTCCTTGCCAGATCGCAGCGTCCGCCTACCATTATCTCATGCAAAAAGTCAAAGGGTCTGTCCTGAAGTCGCGGCTCGCGTTCGTCGAGGATCGGTTCGGCGAAGCGGGGCTGGAGCGGGTGCTCGAGAGCCTGAGCCCTGATGATCAGACGACGCTGCGCACCGTCTTGCCCATGCAATGGTGCGATTTCGAGCTGGGCCGCCGGCTCGATGAGGCGATCGTGCGGGTACTGGCGGGTGGCAAGAGCATGTTTTTCGAGCGGCTGGGGGAGGCCTCCGCCGAAAAGAATCTGAGCACCCTTCACCAATCCTTCCTCAAGCCCGGAGACCCTAAAGGCTTCCTGGCCAAGGCGCCCCAGATCTACCGCCTCTACTACCAGACCGGCCGCCGCGAGTACACGCCGACGGGAACGAACGAAGGCGTGCTCACGACGTACGATGCGGAGACGTTCTCGACCGCCGACTGCCTGACCGTGATCGGCTGGTACCGAAAAGCGCTCCAGATGTGCGGCGCGAAGAGCGTGACGGTCGTAGAGGAGGAGTGCCGGGCCCAGGGTGGCGACGTCTGTCGCTACCGGATCTCCTGGGAGTGACGACACGCGCCATCCTGATCGAGCGACACGGGCCGCCCGATTCGCTCGTCGAGCGGGAGGTGCCGCTGCGCGAGCCGGGGGGTGGCGAAGTGCACCTGCGTGTGGAGGCCGCGGGCGTCAACTTCGCCGACCTGCTGATGCGGGCTGGCCTCTACGGGACCGTGCCACCGCGACCCTACAGCCCGGGCTTCGAGGTCGCCGGTGTGGTGGAGCGGGTCGGTGCCGGAGTGACCGGCTGGCGCGAGGGCGACCGGGCGGTCGCGTTATTGCGGTACGGCGGCTACGCCCGCGACATCGTCGTCTCCGAGCGTCAGCTCTTCCGCCCACCCGCCAAGCTGTCGCCGGTGCAAGCGGCGGCGGTACCCGTCGTTTTTCTGACCGCCTGGATGTGTCTTTACGAGGCCGGGCACGCCCGCTCGGGGGAGACCGCCCTGGTGCTCGGCGCCGGCGGAGGCGTGGG
>CAYGAJ010000084.1:0-9708 GCA_964347815.1 uncultured Gemmatimonadota bacterium
TCGAAGATGCGCGTCAGATGGTCAAGCTGCAGGAAGCCTTTGTCGCTCAACCGCTCACCTCACCGCTTCCGCTTGGCCGAGTGCCGGATGTGCGAGTCCCAGTAGCGCATCCACTCGCGCCCTCGCGTCTCGAGCAGCTCCCAATCGAGCATGATCGGCTGTAGCTCGCGATTCACCTCGATCAACCAGGCGGGCAGGGAATCTTCGGGGATGTCGGTTCGCGTGATGTTGCGGAAAGTGACCCGCGCCGCCAGCAACTGGCCGTCGACCGAGCCCACGTACTCGACGAACTGCTTCGCCAGATCGAGCCGCCGGGCGCCTTTGATGATGGCGATACCATCGACCAGCACCGGCGTGCCGCTGGCCGGAAGCACGTAGTCGAGCGGGAAGTCCTGCGCCCGCAGCTGGAGCACGTCGGGAAGGTTCCAGAGCGTGACCAGCCCCTCCCGGCGGACGAGCTTTTGATAAAGGAGCGTCGGGTTGAGCACATACTCTTTGGTCTGTCCGTCCAGGCGCCGTAGCCAGTCGTAGCCCGCCCCGGTGTCGCCGGTCGCCTGCAGCCCGCGGTAGATGATCATGCCGAAGATCGTGCGCATCGTGCCGCTGGCGATCGGATCGCGGATCAGGACCTTGCCCTTCCAGCGGGGGTCGAGCACATCGTCCCAGTCCTTGGGCGCTTCATCGCGCGAGAGCGCATCGCTGTTGTACGTGATCACGGCCGGCGTCAGGTAGACGCCGAAATACAGATCGTCGGCTCCCCGGGCTTGCGGCAGCACCGCGTCCGCCCAGCTGGGACGATACGGCTCGAGCAGCCCCTCCGCCGCGCCGCGCGAGAAAAAGACCTCGGGGCCGCCGTACCAGACGTCGGCCTGCGGGTTCGCGCGCTCGGAGCGCACGCGGTCCAGCACTTCTTGCGAGCCCATGTCCACCCACTGCAAGTCGACGCCCGGGTTCAACGCCTCGAAGGCCTCCTCGAAGACGACCAGCTGCTCCGTGCCGTGGGGCGAGTAGACGGTGAGCACGTCGCCCGACTCGGCGCAGGCGCCCAGGCACATGACGCAGAAGATCAGCGCAGCGACTCTCATCACTCCAGGCTCAACAGGTTGGCCAGCAGACGGTAGGCGCCCGGCACGCCGGCGGCGATTTGCCGATACAGCGCCAGCCCGGTGTACACGTAGACGCCATCGCCGTAGCGGGCGACCAAAAGGCCGCCTCGTTTCGGAGCTTCGCCCGGGTCCGCCGTCTCGAGCAGCGCCTGATAGCGCGGGTCCCACTCGTTGGCGAAGTAGAGGCCACGTTCCTGCACCCAGCCGTCGAAGTCGGCCGGCCCGATCGTGTTCGGTCGGCGAAAGACCGGGTGCTCGGGGTCCAGGACCGCGACCGGAGCACTTTCATCGGCGACGCGGTCGTGAGGCCAGCGGGCTTTGAGCGGATAGGGCGCATAGTCGCCGTTAAAGAAACCGTACTGCTGATACTGTGAGATGAGCTTCCCACCCGAGCGCACCCAGGCGAGCAGCCGCTCGTTGCTCTCCACCAGGGTCGCGTTGGTCTCGTACGCACGGATTCCCAGCACGATCACGTCGTAGCTCGAGAGATCGCCGCTCGCGACGGTACGGTCATCGAGCACATCGACCCGCGCGCCCATCGCCGCGATCGCTTCGGCCAGCGCGTCGCCCGCCCCTGGCACGTAGCCGACGTGAAGACCGGCTTTCAGCTCGAGATCGAATGCGGCGACTCGGGCCACGGCCGGCTCGAACAGCAGTCGGCGCTGGATGTGCGGGTAGTCGATGACGGTGTAGCCCAAACCATAACGGCGGCCATCATCGGTCTCGGCCACCGGCCGCAGCTCGTATCGTCCCGCCGCCAGGTCCGCCGGCACCTGCACCTGAAAGTCGATGCTGAACGAACGGCCCGGTCCCCCGAGCTCGAACGGCGCCTCCGACGGAGTCACGGCCCAACCTGCGGGGGCTTCCAGGCGCGCGCGTCCGCCGGTGGCACGGGGTGACTCGCTACGCAAGCTCACGCTGAAGTTGAAGCTGCGCTCGCGGCCTCGGGGCGACACGGCGAGCGCCGGCGCGATGCTGACGCCGATCGCCGGGACCACGAAGAGGGGGCGCCGCACCTCACCCCGCGCCTGGTCGGCGTAGCGGTGAACCGCCGGGACGCGCAGCCGGACGGTTTCGCCGCCGACCTCGAGGACCACCTCCGCCTCGACCGGCGGCGGCTCGAACGGCCGGGTGCGGGTCTCGCCGTCCGCCGGCCACGCGTAGACGGCGCCCTGCTGCGGCCGCCGCAAGAAATACGGTTGCGTGGGCTCGGCACCGTAAGGGACGGTGAGTCGGAAGCGCTGCTCGCCCAGCGATTCCCGCGCCAGCTTCCCCGCCACGCTCCCCAGCGGTTCCGCGATCCAACCCTCCGGCGTGCGCAGCGACACGCCGCGCAGCTCTACGTCGAGGGGGCCGCCGTTCCAGATCTGCACCTCGACCTCGATGCTCTGGCCGGGAACGACCAGATCGTCGTCGGCGAACGCATCGACGATCAGGCCGGCCGTCTCGGCCAACGCCGCCTGCAGCTTCTTCTCGTCTTCTCCGAGCACGAAGTGAAGCGCCCCCGCATCGGAGCCGATCCGTCCCGTGACATCGCGGGCCCGGCGCAGCGTGGTCAGGGCCAGGCCGAGATGAGACGCCGCATCCTCCCACGGCACCCGGCCCACGGCCTCGCGCGCTCGCTGGATGTGCGCGTCGTAAGACGCCAACAGCTCCGCCAGTACGCGTCGTGCGTCGGGCACCGAAACGGCGGCGGCCATTCCGACCAGGGTTGTATCGATCCCATCGAACAGCGCCGTCTCGGGACCGGACCCCCCGCCCGCCCGGCTCTCGATCAGCTGCAGCCGCGTGCGCCGGGGCCCCAGCGCCTCGATGCGCCCCATGTCCTGCGAGCGATGTTGGCTGCGGCCGGCCATGGCGATCTGGTGGTACGAGCGGCCGTAGATCGGATCGAGCCGCCCGGTCTCCACCGACAACGTGGTGGCGGCGGAGTCGAAGCGAGTCGACCGATAAAGCTTGAGCGGCGTCCAGGGCTGCAGCCCTTCGCCCAATTGCTCGGGGAGACGTGCCGGATCACCGGCCGCCGCGAAGGCCTCCCGCGCCAGGATTCCGGCCGCCTGGTGCTGGCCGTGTCCGTCCCGGCGGGTGCCGCTGAACACCGAGACGACGATCTGCGGACGGAAGCGGCGAACGACATAGATCACGTCGGCCAGCAGCGAGTCCTTCGGCCAAAAGCGGAACGTCTCGTCGGCGGACTTCGAGTATCCGAAGTCGTAAGCGCGGGTGAAGTACTGCTCGGCTCCGTCGAGGCGACGCGCCGAGAGCAGCTCTTCGCTCCGCAACAGTCCCAGCGCCCGGCCGAGCTCCGGGCCGATGAGGTTCTGGCCGCCCTCGCCGCGGTTCAGCGCCAGATACGCCGCGTCCGCCCCCATCCCCCGCACCAGAACCGCCAGCAGACTGGTGTCCTCATCATCCGGGTGCGCGCCGATGACCAGAACGCGCTTCACGCTGCCCAGACCCCGCAGCCACCGCGTGACGGCCAAGAGCCCGTGATCGGGATCGACCGTCCCCTGCGCCAGCGAAGCCAGGGGTGTACCGAGCCACAGCGCCAAAAGGCCCAGCGCGACTCGAGTCGCGTGCTGCCGCTTGCGTGCTCGCTCACCACACCTATTCATGGTGCGGCAAAGTATCGAGCCCCGGGCAGGCAGGCCAGCGGACCCGGGCCTTAACGCCACACCTCCAGCGCCCAGAGGAGCATGAACGAGGCGCCACCCCCGGCCCCCGTGGCCCGTCCCCTGGCCACGCCGATCATCCTGGCCCTCATCGCGGCCTGTCACCTGCTCTATCCTGTCATCGCCGATCTCCGCCAGCTCCCTTCCCACACCCTAGCCCTCGTGTTGGCGCTCGCCCTGGGCGGCGCCTACGCCTTCGCATCCCGGCGCGCCCGGCTCGGCGGCGGATACAAGCTGGCCGTGAGTCTCATCGTCGGGGAGGACCTCGGTTTTCTGGCGGCTGGCCTCGTCCTCGGCTACCCGTGGGGCGACGTGCTGCGCCCCGCCACGCCGGCCCTCATCGCGCTGCAGCTGGCGCTCGCCTTCTCGGAGATCGTGGCGCGGCAGGAGGCGCGGCGCCCGATCGTCGCCGCCAGCCGGCTCGGCTGGTTCGTCATCGCCTACGCGCTGGCCTTCGCCGCCTACGTGCTGTTCAAGCCCGGGGGGGTCTGGCCGTAGCCCGGTAGGCGGTAGACGGTGGGCCGTAGACGGTTGGCCCCGGCCTGACGAGTAACCACGCCCACCGTCTACCGTCCACTGCTTACCGCCTACCGTTTTACCGCCCACCGACAAGCCAACTGGCCCAAAACCCGCACAATTGTTAGGTTGGGGACGTGACGAGGTCGTCTTGGGGCGGGTTGCTCCTCGTTGTCGGAATCGTGATGCTCTGGCTTCTCACCTTTGCGGTGAGCTTGCCGAGCGGCCTCGACTTCATCGCCCTCCTCTTTCTCGGTGTCTTGCCAGCTGTGGTGGGTGCGGCCCTCTTGTGGGCCGGCTACCGCAGCTCGAAGAAGGGCCGCAGTCCAGAGGCCGAACGGCTGTCGGGCGTCAAGGATCAGATCGTCTGGCGCGCCATGGCAAAGGGCGGGAAGATCACAGCCGCGGAGGTGGCCGAGGGCTCGGGGTTGGCCGAGGTCGAGGTCGAGCACGCGTTAATGTCGCTGGTCGCGGAGGGGAAGGCCGTGGCCGAACCGGGAAGCGGGGGCGGGATCGTCTACCGAATCGAAGTGCCCCAGGCGGGCGGCGTCTGACGACGGATCATCGATCACGGCACAACGGCGTGTAATGGGCGAGCCGATATACATATCCAGCTCTGATATCGAAAAGGTCAAGGGCGTACACCGCCGCGCGCACCTCGCGGTCGGCCACGCCGTAGAATTCGGAGTGCACGGGCCGATCAAGACGCACTACAAGCTCGACGACGCGGCCGATCTTCCGCTGCCCGTCGACTTTGTCGTTGCGGCCGCCGGCGGTTGAATGCTGGGCACGCTGAACGGCGCACTGGAGGTGCGCGGGGTCTCACTGGGTCCGGACGCGATCAAGGCGTCGGTGCGCGGGATTAACGAGGTTCGTGATGGCTTGCCGGTGCTCACGCGGATCGAAGTGCACTACACGCTTCGCATTCCGCCCGGTTCGCGGGAGGTCGTGGATCGCGCCCTGGCCAGACATCGCGACAAGTGCCCCACGGCGGCGAGCCTCAGGGAGGCCGTCGACATCGAGTGGTCCGCCGACATCACCGAAAACCCGAGCTGATGTCGAGGATTCACGCGCCGGCGGTATCGGTTCCCAACGCTCGGTGATCACCGCCGTTACTCCCGCCACCCCCGCCGTATCAAGTTCACCAGAGAACCCCTCGGGACGTAGGGAAGTCGGAGGATGATGTCCGAGCCCACCACGGTGGATGGGATCACCCGGGACGAGCTGACGGGCAAGATCGTTCTCCTGATCGAGGAGAACCGGCCCTGGCATGAGCACGCGCTCATGCATCAGCAGCTTTCGGCCAAGGTGAGGAACTACGTCCGCTACATCCGCAGTTCCGACTTCGCCGCGGAGTACGGGGAGCGACCGGCCGACACGATCGTCCGTCTCGTCAACACCGTTCCACCCGGCGAAAACTCCCTCGACTTCTTCGCACGCGTGAGTTGGGAGCTGGCCAAGCATCGAATCGCCTTCGAGCACCAGATCGGCGAAGACGGCATCCCCGAAGAAATCGCCCCGGCCGCGCCGGAACCCGGCGTCGGGGTGGCCGCGCCCAGCGAAGCGCCGCCGCCCGAACCGAGCGCCGCCGCACCACCGCCGGCCGAGACGCCCATGGAAGAGGAGGCACCGGCGGAGCCGGAGGTGACCGAGCCGGAAGTCCCAGAGCTGGAGGTCACGCCCGGCGAAGTCGGCGTCCCCGACCTGGCCGAGCTGGAACCGCCGGCGTTCGAGGCGACACCGCCCATCGAAGAGGAGGCCGCGCCGGAGCTCGCGGCCCCGAGCGCCGAGCTGGAGCCCACGCTCGAAGTCGAGCCGCCGGCAGACCTAGAGCCGGTGGGCCCAACACCCGAGGCGCCGCCGGAAGAGATCCCGCCGCCGGCCGGGTTCGAAGGCGGTTTCCCAGTCCTGGAGGAGGAGACGCTGCCCGAAGAGCCGGCCGCCCCCGAGGAGATCGCGGCGCCGGAAGAGGTGCCGTGGGAGCCCGCCGCCATCGAGGAGATCAGCGAGCTAGAGCGCCTGATCGAGGCTGACGACGAGCTGGAGCAGCTGCTCGAAGAGGTGGCCGAGCCCGAGCCGGCACCGCCCGAGCCCGTGATCGCCGAAGCGGCGCGCGAACCGCGAAAACCTTCCTTCTTCCCCGAGGAGGAGTTTGGCCGCGCGCTGCCCGACATCGATGAGGTCGAGGCGATCTTCAGTGCCGGATCGGAGCGGGCGGGCGCGGAGCCGGTCATCGAGACCAGCTCGGGCAAGCGGATCTCTTTGGCCACGCCGGCCACTCCGGCGCCGGCCAGACGCAGACCCAAGGCGCCCGCCAAGTTGCTCAGAGCCGCGCTGGCCGCGGGGAGCGCCGCGCTGGCCGGCGGTGTGGTCTGGGCCCTGCTCTCGCTGGGCGCCGGGCACGGCGCCAGCCCGCTGGCCGTGGCGGTCGGCTTGATGGTGGGGATCAGCGTTCGCCTGAAAGGCGAAGGCCATACGATGGCCTTCCGCCTGATCGGAGTTTTCGGGACGCTGTTTGGTTCGGCGATCGGCGCGTTGATGGCGGCGACGACGCTCAACGCGTTTCAAAACGATCTGGGTATCGGCGGCATGCTGTCAGTGCTCGGCGACCCCGGCGCGATCCTGACGGCGTTCGACGCTTATTACGGCCTTCTCGACCTCATCTCGCTCGTGCTCGCCTGCTACATCGCGTTTCGCCTATCGGCCTCGAAGCCATCGGCTTGATTTCGATCCAGCAACGCCGCGGATAAATAGCGAGCGCGGTCTCGCCTTCGACCGGCAGCGCCTGCGAACGTGAAGCTTGCGCAGGGCCCGAAAACTGGTATGTTTGAGTCCGCAGTACTTCCCTTACGCGCCGCGTGCCGTGGCGCGGAATCCCTGTCCCGACTTGAAGTTGATTTCTTCCCAAGCGTGGGTCCCCTCGAGACCTGTCCAGAGCAGTCTGTCTAACAGGGAGGTAGAAGTGAGGAGAAAGAAAGCGCTATGGTTCACGCGCCTCACCGTCGTGACTCTGGCCTTCTCAGTTTTCGCGGCGTGCGGCGACGAAGGGCCGCCCGGTGATCTCGACCCGAACGAGGCCGCAACGGCGTTGAACAGCGTCGTGACCGAGTACTTCGACCAGAACGACGCGCTCAACAGTCTCGGATTCTTCGGCGACTACCTCGGAGTCGCGCTCGGTCAGGCGGTGACTCCGGTCGGCGCGGTTTCGGCGCTGAACACCGGCACGGTCGGAGCGGCGCGGCTGGGCGCGCTGGCCAGCGTCAACGAATGGCAGGCGTGGCGGGCGTCGGCATCGAACACGCCCGAACGGATCCCGGTCGGCCTGCTGGGCAAGACGTTCCGCTGGAACGAGCAGGCGTCGCCTCCGGGCTACGAGATCGACGTCAACGCGACCGACGCGCCGGCCAACGGCGTCCGCTTCATTCTCTACGCCGTCGATCCGATCCTCGAGCAGCCCATCAGCCCGCTGACCGAGATCGGCTACCTCGACATCATCGACACCAGCTCGTTCCCGACCATCAACATCTCGATGACGGCGCACGTCACCGGCAAGGGTGACCTGCTGGACGTCGACGTCTCAGGCACCTTCGGGCAGACGAGCTTCACGCTCAACACCGAGGGCTTCGTCTCGAACGGCCAGCAGCAGCTCCGCCTCGGGATGAACGTCGGCGGCACCAGCCAGAGCGTCAACTTCGACTTCAACTTCTCGTTCGCCACGTTCTCGGCGCGGCTCGAGTTCGAGGGACAGGTCGTCGACGACAACCTGGGCTCGGGCAGCATGGTCGTCACGTTCACCGACACGTCGAATCGCGGCAACGTCCGCTTCAGCATCAGCGTCGACAGTCAGGGCGTCATCGGCGAGAACAGCGGCGTGACCATGAACGGCGACCGGGTGGCATTCATCACCGGAACCATCGACGACCCGCAGATCACCAACTCCGAGGGCGACCCGCTCACGCCGGCCGAGCTGCAGGCGTTGGGCGAGCTGTTCCACGGCATCGGAGATGTGTTCGAGATGTCCGTGGGAGTCTTCGTGTTCTCCCTGGTGCTCATCACGCTGGGAGCCGTCTAGGCTCAGACCGGATGGAGGGACCGGCGCGGGCGGCTCGACGGGGCCGCCCGCGTCCTTTTTTGCCCGGCCGATCCAGCTTACCGTTGCGGGGTATAATCCCAGGTGATCATGGAGATGGCCTCGAATCGGGGCGGCCTCTGCGGAGGGTGTATGAAAGTCCAGCTGATTCTCGTGAGCCTCGTGGTGGCCGGCGTCGCCGCGGCGGAGTTGCCGGCCCAGGAAAGCCCCTGCCCGTACGTCTACCCATCGCCCCAGGTCGGGCAGTACGCCGAGCTGCTGTTCACCAACCTCGAGGACGAAAGCTGGCCCATCCGCTTCTCGGTGGTCGGCGAGGAGCAGGTGCAGGGTCGCCGGCACTTCTGGATCGAGGTCGCCACGGTCCCGCCCGCTGTCGGTGAGCCGGTCATCGCCAAGATGCTCGTCCCTTACTACCCGTTCGAGTTCACCGATGTCCGATCGTACATCGTCCAGATGCCCGGGCAGCCGCCGCGCAAAGCGCCACAGGAGATGATCGATCTCATGGCCGCCGACGCGGCGCCGGGACCCGGCTGGAAGGAGCAGTGCGCCGACGCCGACGACCGCGGGATCGAGCGGGTGACCGTGCCCGCCGGCACCTTCCAAACCCGTCACTTCCGCGCCCGCGGGGGCGACAAGGGTGAGATCTGGATCGGCGACGTTCCGTTCGGCATGGTCAAGCTGACGCAGGCCGATGGGCGGATGGAGCTGGTGAAATACGGATCGGACGCGAAGTCAGCGATTACCGAGAAGCCGGTCGAGATGGAAGGGCCGCCGCGCGACGGGCTCTAGGCGAGCGTGCTTCCTGGAGATCGGCGTTTCCGCGTCGGCTGGCCCTCTGATAGGCCGCCTCAACCACCCCGGATGAACAGCCAGTAGATCGCCGCGGCCGCGATCACGACCACCGCGGCCACCGCGAGCAGTCCCATCCGCAACAGCTTCGCCGGCCCGCTCCGCCTCCAGCGCTTACCCTCCTTCATGACCGGCGACACCCTCGCGACTTCCGGCGGTGTCTCCCTTAACCGCGCGCCGGCATCCGGTGTGTCTCGCAGTGTGAAACGGAACTCGGCGCGCCCGAACCTCACCGCATCGCCGTCGCGCAGCGGCCGCGCCACCTGCACCAGCGAGCCGTTCACCCAGGTGCGATCGGCGCTGTGGTCGTAGAGCACGTAGCAGCCGCTCTCGAAGATGATGTCGGCGTGTTGCCGGGAGACCGATTTGTCGGAGATGATAAGATCGGCGCGCCACTGGCGGCCGATCCGCATGCTGGTGAAGCCGAGCGAGAACTCGCGGCCGTCGGAAAGGCTGGTCAGCGTTCCCACCCGCT
>CAYGAJ010000085.1:0-9541 GCA_964347815.1 uncultured Gemmatimonadota bacterium
TCTCGTGCTCGCCGTTGATCCGGTGCATCACGAAGTTCGTGTAGCTGGGCATGTATTCCAGATCCAGCTCTTCGAGACAATCGTGCAGGATGCCCATCGCCCGAGCGTTCGCCGCGCGGCTGCGCTCGATCAGCTCGCCGTCGCCCAGCGCGGCGATCGCGGCCACGAGCGCCAGCTGGTTGGCGTTGTTTCGCCCGATGTAGCGGTACAGGCGCTCGGCGGTCTCCGGGTGCGCCAGGCCGTAACCCAGCCGCATGCCGGCCATCCCGTAGATCTTCGAGAAGCTGCGCGTCACGATCACGTTCCGCCGCTCGTCGATCCACTTGACGCACGACCAGTATTCGGGCGACACGCAATACTCGAAGTACGCTTCGTCGACCAGAAAGTAGGTGTCCTCGGGCGCCGACTCGATCCACGCATCGATCTCGGCGCTTGGCGTGAGGGTCCCGGTCGGATTGTTCGGGTTACAGATATAGACGAGCGCGCGCCCGCCGGCCGCTCTGGCGCGCTCGCGCATGCGGCCGATGTCGTGGGCCCGCCGCGCGTCCAGCGGCACCTTCTCCAACCGATAACGGAACGGCTCGCCGTACCAGGGCACGTCCTCGAACGTCGGGTCCGCCAGAACCAGCGGGGCGCCCGGACGCGCCAGCGCCTGCACCGCCATCTGCAACACTTCCGTAGAGCCGTTGCCCAGAACGATGTTTTTAGGAGCCACGCCGTTGACCCGCGCCAGCGCTTCGACCAGATCGACGCGCCCCTGCCGCGGATAACGATTCGCCTCACCCAGCCCCTCGACGATCGCCCGCCGTGAAGCCGGCGCCAGACCCAGCGGGTTCTCGTTCGAGTTCAGCCTCAGTGTATCGCCCGGTGGCAGCTGACCGGCCTGGGCGAGGTCCGGCAGTAGCACGAGTCCTGATCCCAGGCCGGCCACCCCCGCAGCCAGCCCGGTTCGCAAGAAAGTTCGGCGTTCCATGGTCACCCCACTGGATCTCGAGTCGAACGGGCGGTGAAAGGCTAGTGGGCGTTATTCTGGGCACCCGGCCTTTACACGCAAGGGAGCGCTCGGGGCCGGCTGGCGATCGCGGTGTAGGCCGGCTATCGCCGGGCCCGCAAGCGACCTACTATTTGACGACCACACATCGAGATTCGGGCTTCTTCGTACCCACAACGAGTATTTGGACAGGAGGGATGGTGGGGCGGGTTCTCATTGGAATCGCGACGGCCGCGCTCGTCCTCTGGCTGAGCGCCTGCGAGAGGCCAGCCCGGAGGTATCTGGTGATCGGCGAGGGGACCGAGGTCGGGGTGCTGTTGCCCGTGGTCGAGACGAGCGAGCTGGACGGCGAGATCAACGCGCTGCTGTACCCGAGCCTGAACTCGGCCCGCTGGGGCGATGGCGCGATCGAGTACACGATCGATGATCTGTCCTTGGCCGAGCGCTGGGAGTTCGGCGCCGACTCCACCACGCTCACTTATTTTCTGCGAAACGGCGCGGTCTGGTCGGACGGCGAGCCGATCGACGCCGATGATGTGGTCTTCACGTTCCAGCTCGTACGCAAGCCGACGATCGCCTCGCCTTACGCGGACTCGTGGGAGCACCTGGATTCCGTCGTCGCCGCCGGCGATCGCGAGGTCACCTTCTATTTTCGTCGCCGCTATCCTCGCATGCTGTTCCACACCGGCATCGGCATCGTCCCCGAGCACGTGTTCGCGAACGTCGCGGACGACGCGGCCAGCCTGACCAGTCACCCGGCGGTCGTGAGTCCTGGTGGCAACCAGGTGGTCAGCGGCCCGTATCGAGTCGCGGAGTGGCGGAAGGGCGACCGGCTGACGCTCACGACGAACCCGCGCGCGTTCGCCATTCCGGCAACCGACACGGTGGTCTTTCGATTCCTGCCTGAGGAATCGACGCGCTGGATCGAGTTGGAGAACGGTGAGCTCGATGCCGCCGGTCCCCTGCCGATGGCGCGCGCCGCAGAGCTCGCCGACGACCCGCGCTTCCGGCTCGAGACGGTGAAGGACCGCTTCTACGATTACATCGCTTGGAACCCCTTCAAGTTCGAGCCGTTCGGCGACCCGCGGGTGCGGCTGGCGCTTTCGCTAGCCATCGATCGAACCGAAGTGCTGGAAGGTTTGGAGATCTCCGCGCACGCCCAGCCCGCCGCCGGACCGTACCCCCCCATCTTCAGCCGCGTCAACGACGGGTCTGTGGTGCCGGACGCCTACAATCCCGATAGCGCCCGAGCGATCCTGGCGGCGCGCGGCTGGCGCGACAGCGATGGCGACGGCGTGCTCGACCGCGGGGGCCGGCCGTTCCGCTTCACGCTGCTCACCCAGGCGGACAACGATCGCCGGACCGGCGCGGCGGAGTTGATCCAGGCCCAGTACCGCCGGATCGGGATCGACATGCAGGTTCAGCCGGTAGAGTTCAATACGCTGCTGGGCCAGGTGTTCGAGGAACGCGACTACGAGGCGGTGTTGCTCGGCTGGCAGGTGGCGCTGGAGCCCAACTATCTCGTGGGACACTTCTGGCCGCCGGACCACCCGTTCAACATCACCGGGTACGGTAACACCGTCCTCGACCGCCTGATGCCGCTGGCCCAGTCGGCGGCGACGGCCGAGCAAGCGGCTCCGCACTGGCGCGAGGCGGCGCGGCTCATCGCCCGCGACCGGCCCTACGCCTTCCTCTGGTACTTCGACGACCTGATGGTGGTGAGCGAACGGGTGAAGGGCACTCGGATCGACACCTACGGCCGCTATCAGAACCTGCACCAGTGGAGGTTGGAAGACTAGCGGTCGATACCCGCGCCCGGACGATACGGCCGATAGAAAAAGGGCGGCTGAGTACACCGGCCGCCCTTCTTCAGGTCCACGGGGGCTCTCCCCCAAGAACTAGCCGCCCCTCGCGGACTTCACTTCTCGCGATTTAGCTGTCGTCTTCGTCGAGGTCATCATCGTGCGCGACGCCGTCACGATCGTCGTCGCGGAATCCCTCGATCGAGTTCCTGATGTTGTTCGTCACCAGATTCTCGTTCGGCTGACCCTTCAGCGCCGTGCGGGGATCGATCAGCATCCCGGCCCCGCTAGCGAACCAGCTCGCCAGGTCGATCGTCAGCGTGACGTTCACAGGCCCGGCGCCGTCCGCCACGTTCAGCAGGCTCGTCAACTCGATTTCCTGCTCCTCGTTGAGATCGGAGGTGTAGAGGAAGCTGGCCCCGTTGTACGTCCCCGTCACGCGAATGCTGATGTCAGCGAAGTTGGGGTTCTGCGCGATGAAATCGAGATCCGCCTGGTTGTCATCTTCAGGCTTGTGGATGTCGAACTCGATCTCGTCGTATATCCCCGGCTCCACCTGCGCCTCCAGCCGCTTCGTCACGCTCCCGTCCAGCGGCAGCGGGACGATAAACGGCCCGACTTCGAACTCCTCGCAACCGTCGTCGCCGACCTCCGAATCGCAACCCGCCGTCTCCACACGCTCGAACTCGATCTCGCGGAGCACCACCTCGGCGCTCTCGATCACCAGCGTGTTCGTCCCATCATTCAGCTCGAGCCCCTGGGCGAACAGGCCGGGCGCCGGGTTGGCGCCGCTCCCGGTCAGGCCCACCGAGAGACTCAGCGTCCGCCCGGAAGTGGGACCGGTCGCGTCGTCACAGGCCGCCAGTGCCGCCACCAGCACGAACGCCAGCGACAGTCGCGTCAGCCGTTGTAGCTTGTGAAACTTCCCGTTCATCTTATTCCGCTCCTTCTCCTCAACCGGTTCTCATCTTCTCCACCACCGTGGCAGAGTCGATTTCTTAGCAGCCGGCCCGAATGAATGGCAACGGCGGTGCCGGTGGGCGCGGTGTGGCCGTATCTCTATGTGAACAAAGGAGATCGGGAGAAGGGGCGGCCTCGCGATCGGCCTTGAAAGCTTGTATCGATTTGCGACATAGGCCGTCGCCTGTATTGTTACGCTACAGGTCGCGGCGAGCCGACCGGGCCCCCGATCAGCCTCGCCGGCAGCTGCCCGAAGCCGACGTTTACCAGAGAAACGGCCTGTTCACGGGAAGAATCGAGAGCCGGGGGTGTAGCAACCCGAGACAGTTGATGGGCTAGCACGAGATTTGTATCGTTTCGCGCCAGTGAAGTATCTGCCGGGGAGGTTATGAGAAGCCGATTGCTAGTGTTCAGCGAGGTGGACTCCTTCCGGGAGTACTACCAAGAGCTCAGCGAGTCGACCGGGCTGGAGTTGGAGATGGTCCGGGACCTGGGCGGGGCGGCCGCGTCCGCCGCTGTCATCATCTCGTGTCCCGGCGTGGAAGACCGGGCGGCGGAGCGCGTGCGGGACGCGCGGGTGGTGGCAGTGAGGCCGCCCGTGGTCGTTGGAACGCGCGCCGATCACCGACTGGCGGTCGAGGTCGTGCGTGCCGGTGCGGACGACTACTTCGTGTTGCCGGACGAAGCCGAGCGCCTGAGAGACTACGTGCGGGCTCGGGCGGAGTCGGCGCGCAGCCAGGAGGCGCGCGCCGAGCTGGCCGAGTCGGAACGGCGTGATTTCGACTTCTCGCGCATCGTGGGCGAGAGCCGCGGGATGAAGGAGGCGCTGGCGCGGGCGGCGCGGATCATCCCGCGGGGGACGGCGACGGTCCTGCTCACCGGCGAGACGGGAACGGGCAAGGAGCTGCTGGCGCAGGCGATCCACTACAACGGGCCGCGCGCTCAGGGCCCGTTCGTCGAGCTGAATTGTTCGGCGATCCCTCCGAACCTGCTCGAGTCGGAGCTGTTCGGTCATGAACGGGGCGCGTTCACCGACGCCCGGCGGGCCAAGCCGGGCCTGCTGGAGGTGGCCGACGGCGGCGCTCTGTTCCTGGACGAGATCGGAGAGCTGCCGTACGAGCTGCAGGGCAAGCTGCTCAAGGTGCTGGAGGACAAGCGGGTGCGGCGTGTGGGTGGCACGCGCAGCCAGGAGGTCGACGTTCGCATCATCGCCGCCACCAACCGAGACCTCGGTGGCCGCGTCAGGGAGCGAGAGTTTCGCGAGGATCTGTACTACCGTCTCTCGGTCATCCCGATCCACCTACCTCCGTTGCGCGAGCGCGGTGACGACGTCTTGCTTCTCGCCAATCACTTTATCGACTCCCTCGCCGCGGAGTACGAGCTGCCTCGCCCTGACCTCACCCCGGCGCTGAGGGATCGAATTCTCGCCCACCCCTGGCCGGGCAACGTCCGTGAGCTACGAAACGCCATCGAGCGTGCGCTCATCCTCAGCGAGGGCCGGGAGCTGCGTCCCGAAGATCTGTTCATGGAGCCGGCACCCATGCCGGCCGGCGCGGGCTCCGGGGTGCTACCGTTCCCGGCCACGCTGGAGACGATCGAATTGGAAGCGGTGCGCGCGATGCTGGAGGAGACAGACGGCAACAAGAGCGCGGCCGCCCGGCGGCTGGGCATCTCGCGCTCGCGACTGCACCGGGCGCTGACCCGATTGGCCGAGCTCGAGGGTGGCGGGGAGTAAGGTCGGGTGTCGCGAATCGCTACAGCTGGACGGAAACGGAACAGATCCGACGCCGCTAAGTCTCGGTTCCTTAAAGACATGCACGCGGTATGCCGCTTGCGACCTGTGTTGGAAGGGTTTGGATGCGCGGGCCGGGCGGGGCGAGGGCTCAACCACGCGGCCGTGTCGGACCGGCGAGATCTACAAGGAGGCGAAACGCGGATGCATCAGAAACGGAGTGTGAGGCGTGGCCTTGCGCTGGCGACGCTGGCGCTGGGGCTGAGCCTGACCGGCTGTGATGATTCCAATTCGAGCGGGCCGCCGGACATGGTCCAGGAGTCCGATCTCGATTTTGTTACGGTTCGCAGCAGCGCGCCGCCCCTGGAGACGACGGATACATCATTCTGGGCGGTCAGGGGCGAGGGTCGGGAGTTGGAGATACGCTTCGCGGGCCAGGGAGGACCGGGTACGGGCTCGCGATTCATGGAGCTGCAGGTCGACGATGAAGCACTGCTGCGCCGTCCCGACGGCACGTCGTTCGCGCTTGGCGATTCGATCCAGATCTTCGTGACGATAGAAGACGCACAGCGCTTCCGGGTGCGCCTCGAACCCTCAGGCCTTCAGTTCAACCCGTTGGAGCCGGCGGAGCTCGAGTTCAAGTACGACGAGGCTGATCTCGACTTCCTCACTCGGGAGCGGGAGTTCGATATCTGGCGGCAGGAGTTGGCAGGTCAGCCCTGGGAGCGCATCGGGTCGCTCCAGATCGAGGACCTCGATGAGATCGAGGCCGAGCTTCTGAGCTTCACCCGTTACGCGCTGGCCATCGGGCGCTAGGGTCGAAGGGATGGTGAGTGCCATGCCCGGCGATATCGGGGCTCTGAAGGCGGCCCTCGAGCGCCTCGAGGGAGAGCGACGCTGGAGCGAGATTCGGGACCGTGTGGCGGACCTGGATCCCGGCGAGCTCACGGCCGATCCGAAGATCGCCTTCCTCGCGGGGGAGGCGTTAGTCCATCTCGGGCATATGGAGCGTGCCCTCAGTCTGGTTCTCGCCGCCGAGTCCGAGTTCCGAGTGCGGTACGACTACGTGAACCTGCTGGCGGCGCTCAACCTGGCGGGCGCGGTCTTGTTCGAGCTCGGAGATCTGACGGGCGCCGGTGAACGCTTCTCGGAGCTTCTGGAGCTGGCGCGCGAGGGCGGAGATGACGAGATGAGCGGGCGCGCGACCAACAACTTGGGAGCGATCGCCAGCCTGCGAGGCGACCATGAACGCGCGCTCTCGCTGTTTCGCCTTTCGTTGCCCGCTTATCAGAAAGTCGGCTTCCTCGCGGGACTCGCGCAGACGGCCCACAACCTTGGCATCGTACATCGGGACATGGACAACTGGCTTGATGCCGAGCGCGCCTTCCAGATCGCGTTTCGCCGCGCGCGCCAGCTCGGGGATGAGCGGCTGGCGGCGATGGCTCGGGTGGGACGGGCCGAGGTCTCTCACCGGCGCGGGGACGACGAGTACGGTCGCGCCGAGGCGGTTCACGCTCTGGAGACCTTTGTGGAGATCGGCGACCAGCTGGGCCGCGCCGACGCGCTCCGCCTGCTGGGAAACATCGCCGCCGCTCAGCAGAGCTGGGATGAGGCCAGCCGCTACTTCGACGAGGCGCTCGACCTCGCCCGCTCGCACTCGAACCCGCTGCTCGAGGCCGAGATCTTGGAAGGCCGGGGAGAGTTGCACGCGGCGTTGGGACGGGATGGCCTGGCGCGCGCCGACTTGGAAGTCGCGGCGGCGATCTACCGGCGTATGGGCGCCAGCAACCGGCAGGCCGAGACCGAAGCACGTCTCTCCCAACGTTTCTAGAACCGCGTCGTCGCCCCGCGGCTGTGACCCAGCCCGAAGAATCTTCCCTCTATTGCTTCCTTGACGATCCAATGCACTTGCCTCTCGATCGGCGCCGCTAACGCCAGCGGACGGCACGCTGTCTCTAAGGTGGAGGTGCGGAGACGCAAAGTCTGCTAAGTGTGCCGGCCCGTCGAATCCTCCCCAAGTCGGTGACCGGCCGACGGCACGAGTCGTCTTAAGAGTAGAACCTCCAAAAGATTTCTCGAAGCTGTGGCACCCAGGGTGTATCGAGCCGGTGGATCGATGTATCGATCGACCGGGGGGTGGACGTGTGTAAAGACACAGGGAGAGAGAACGATGAAGAAGCATTTGAAGGAGGCCGCCTTGGCTTTAGTCCTCGCGCTCGTAGTCAGCCCGGCGCTGTACGCACAGAGCGGACAGCAGCAGCAGGCTCAGCAGAGGCAACTGGCGCAGCTGCAAGAGACGCAGCAGCGCATGAACCGCATCATGGAGCAGGCGCACCACCTGAACCAGCAGCTCGCCCAGCACATGCAACAGCACCAGCAGCTGAATCAGCATCGTGAGATGCAGCAGATGGGCGAGTCGCTGGGTGAGATGGCGCAGCACATGAATCGACTGATGGAACATTCGCGCAACATCATCCGCGACGAGGCGTTCACGCGCGACCGCGAGATGCAGCGCGAGATGGAGCGGTTGCGTGAACATATGAACGAGATGGCGGGTCAGATGGAGAACACGCTGCAGATCATGGAGCGGATTCAGAGGCGGCTGAATCAGCCAGCTGCAAAATGATCCGCTGGCGTCTCGTTATTGTGGCCGGGGTCGCGTTCGCGACCCTGGCCCCCCGGCCGCTCGTCGGCCAGGTCGCTTACGTCGGTTCGGTCCAGTTCGCCAGCGGCGATTACATCTTCAGCGAAAGGACGAACACTGCGTTTCTGTTCAACGGCATCTCGGCGTCGGCGGGCGAGCTCGGGTTTTCGCTCAGCGTGCCGTTGATCCTGCAGAGTACGCCGTGGATCACCTACGGTGGGGTCACGGGGATACCGTCGGGCGGCACCGAGCATTCGGAGCTGAGCCGTCAGATGGGCCAACGCCGCACCGCTGATGCGGTGACGCTGATGGACACCACGGCGTATCAAGATGTCGGGATCGGCGACCCGCTCGCCCACGCCGACTTCAAACTTTGGAGCGAGGGCACCGTCTTGCCGTCGCTTCGCATCACCGCCGACGTCAAGGTTCCCATCGCCGACGTGGACCGGGGCTTTGGTACCGGCGAGTGGGACTACAGCGCCGGCGTCTCGCTGGCCAAGTCCCTCGGCCGCACGATGCTCTTCACCGATGTGGCTTACTGGGTGCTCGGTGACCTACCAGACCTGGAGCTGAAGGATCCCGTCGCCTACAGCGTCGGGCTGGGTCACGCCTTGCCGGGCGGCCGAGTTGGACTGCTGGCAAGCGTGTTCGGATATACCCGGATCCTCGAGGGCGTGGATCCGCCAGCCCAGGTCTCGCTCGGCTTGTCTTACCAGTTGGGGGACGGGCGCAGCATCCTCGGCAGCGCCGCCTTCGGTCTTACCGAATCGAGTCCGGATTTCTCGCTTTCCTTCGGCTGGCGACTGCCACTCTAGTCTGGCGGCCGATCACCGACAGATGGAACGGCGTGCCGTGGCGGCGTGGCGGCGCCGCCGTTCCCTGCCTATCATCAGCGATCGACCCCAACCAGGAGCTTTCTATGTTGAGAGTGGTGCTCGTGCTGACGATCGTCGGGATCTGCGTTCCCGGCATCGCCGGGGCGCAGGACCCGGGGGACGCTCGGGTGATCGCCGAGGCGGTGAGCGCGCTGCCGACACCGCTGCGTGCCGGCGCCGAGGTTCGCGCCTTTCGCGACGGCGAGCTGGTGAAGATCCGCGATGGGAAGAACGGGATGATCTGCCTGGGCGATGACCCGTCACAGGACGGTTGGCACGTCGCCTGTTATCACGAGAGTCTCGAACCGTTCATGGCGCGCGGACGCGAGCTGCGCGCCCGAGGGGTGACGGACCGGGCCACGATCGACTCGGTCAGAGAGGCGGAGATCGAGACGGGGGATCTCGGGTTTCCCGATCATCCGACCGCCCTCTACTCGCTCTTCGCCAACGAGGGGATCATCGATGCTGCGACCGGCGACGCGGAGGCGCGCGGCCTTTACGTCATCTACATGCCGTACGCCACCGAGGCGAGCACGG
>CAYGAJ010000086.1:0-9465 GCA_964347815.1 uncultured Gemmatimonadota bacterium
TCGGCTACATCAACGAGTGCCGGGCGCTGGGCCTGGAGGTGCTGCCGCCGCACGTGAACGAATCCGGCTACAAGTTCACCGTGGTCAGCGACCAGAGCATCCGCTTCGGGCTGGGAGCGATCCGTGGCGTGGGCCGCTCCGCCATCGACTCCATCATTCTGGCCCGCCAGCAGGACGGCCCGTTCACCTCGCTCTTCGACTTCTGCAGCCGGGTCGACCAGCGGCTCAACAACAGGCGGGTCGTCGAAGCGTTGATCGGCGCCGGCGCGCTGGACGGGCTCGGCACGCGCGCCGCTCTGGCCGAAGGCCTCGAGGCGACGCTCCGCGAGGCACAGCTCCAGCAGCGCGAGCGCGAGCTGGGCCAGGTCAGCCTGTTCGGCGACGACCTGTACGGCGGCACGAACGCGCAGGAGGGGGGCGGGGCGCCAGGGTTGCCCGACGTTCCAGAGTGGTCGGAGGCGGAAAAGCTGGCGCGCGAGAAGGAGCTGGTCGGCTTCTTCGTCTCGGGCCACCCTCTCGACACGCACCGTGACCTGGTCGCGCTTTACAGTGAGCGCGCTAACACGAGCAACCTGCGGGAGCGACGGGACCGTAAGATCGAGCTCGCCTGCGTCGTCACCGAGATCACGCGCCGCATCTCACGTCGGGACGGCTCCGAGTGGGCGCGCCTGACGCTCGAGGACTATCACGGCACCGCCGCCGCCCTGGCCTTTCGTGAATCGTGGTCCAAGCATCGTGACTCGCTGGAGCCCGGACGACCTCTGCTTGTGCGTGGCACCGTGTCGGGTCGTGAACGCGACGAGGCCGACCCGCCCATCTTCGTCGATGAGATCGTGCCGCTCGATAGCGTCTACGCCAGCGGGTGCGTCGCCATTCGCCTCGAACTGAGCCACGCCGGCGAGCTGGACGACGCCCGGCTTCGGGAGGCCATCCACATCGCCCGGGCGTACCCGGGACCGGCGGCCCTGCAGGTCGTGCTGACGAACGGCGACGACGAACCTTCGCGACTCCGTTCGCGGGCCCTTTCGGTGACGCCGGGGCCCGAGGCTTTGGACAAGCTGCGGGCGGCGCTGGGCGCCGATCGGGTGCGCCTGGTCGAGGTGCCCGGCCAGCCGTAATCCCGGTCACTTGCCGGAGGTAACCCTAAGCCTCTATTCATGTTCTCACGTTCGGCTATTTTTGTAAGCTCTGCTGCGTTAGGCGTGGCCCAGGCGATGAACGGCGAAAATGGCGACGCATCAGGACTTAGAGCGCTCGATCGAGCAGACGATGGCACAGATCGGCTTGCTGAAAGAGCTGGCCAGCGCAAGGGGGCTCGACGTGGAAGCTGAGCTGAAGAAACTCGAAGCTCGGCTGGAGGAGCTTCGCACCGAGACGTTGAAGTCACTCACAGCGATGGAGCGGGTGCAAATCGCACGGCACCCCCAGCGCCCGCACGCGCTCGACATGATCGAGCGCATCTTCACCGACTTCATCGAGCTGCACGGTGATCGCGGCTTTCGCGATGACCCGGCGGTGGTCGGTGGCTGGGCCCGGCTGAACGGCGATTCGCTGATGGTCATCGCTCAACAGAAGGGCCGAAACACCAAGGAGAATTTGAAGCGCAATTTCGCGATGATGCACCCGGAAGGTTACCGCAAAGCGCTCCGGTTGATGCGGCAGGCGGAAAAGTATCGGCGGCCCGTCATCACGCTCATCGATACGCCCGCCGCTTATCCAGGTATCGGCGCCGAGGAGCGCGGGCAGGCGGAAGCGATCGCCCGCAACCTCCTGGACATGTCGCTGCTCGAGACGCCCACCCTGGCCGCGGTGATCGGTGAGGGCGGGAGCGGCGGAGCGCTGGGCTTGAGCGTCACCGATCGCATCATCATGCTCGAGTACGCGATCTACTCCGTGATCTCGCCGGAAGGGTGCGCCTCGATTCTCTGGAAGGAGAACACCGAGGAAGCCCGCGCCAAGGCGGCGGCCGCGCTCAAGCTGACGGCACCCGACCTCTACCAGCTGGGCGTGATCGACGAAGTCGTCCGCGAGCCCGAGGGTGGCGCGCACGAAGAGTGGGATCGTGCGGCGGAACTTCTGAAGGAAGCGCTGGAACGTCATCTGGCCGAGTTGCGCGCGACGCCGCTCGAGCAGTTGTTGGAGAAGCGCTACCAGAAGTACCGCAAGATGGGAGCGTGGGCGGAGTGATCGAGCGGGCCGCTCACGAAGAGCCGAAACCGGTCCAGCCACCGAAGCCGCTGGGCGGCGCCCCATCCGGTATCATCCGCAAAGGCCCGGCGCCCAACTTTGTCGAGGTGCGCTTCAAGGGCAAACGCCGCGACTTTTTCGCCGTTCACATCTCGCCACCGCTCTCGCCCAGGGAGTTCGTGGTCGTCGAGGCCGATCGCGGCCAGGACCTGGGCGTCGTCAGCGCCGCCGGCGACCTGGCGAAGAAGAAATGCGAGGCGTGTGAGGGGTGCAGCCAGAACGCACTGCCCGGCAAGCGCGTGCTCCGGCGCGCCGCCCCCGTCGACGTGGAGCGGGCGCTCGGCCTGCGCGATGAGGAGGGGCGCGTGCGCCGCGAGGTGCGCCAGATGGTGCTGGAGCACGCCCTGAAGATGAAGGTCAGTGACGCTGAATGGCAGTGGGACCGCAACAAGCTGATCATCTACTTCACAGCGGAGAAACGGGTCGACTTCCGTGCCCTGGTCCGCAGCCTCGCCAAGCGGTACCGCACGCGGATCGAACTGAAGCAGATCGGCGTACGTGACGAGGCGAAGCGGCTGGACGGCGTGGGGCGTTGTGGGCGCGAGCTTTGCTCATCCAACTGGTTGCCCGAGCTGAAGCCGGTGACGTTGCAGCTGGCGAAAGACCAGAACCTCTCACTCAATCCCTCGCAGATCTCCGGAGCCTGCGGTCGGCTGATGTGCTCGCTTCGCTATGAGCACGACTTTTACGTGCAGGCGCGCAAGCGATTCCCGAAACAGGGGCGGGAGGTGCGGACCCTTCAGGGATCCGAGACGGTAGAATCCGTCAACATCTTCGGGAGTCGCGTGACGCTGAAGACCGCGACGGGCGCCCTGCGCACGCTCACGCTCGATGAGCTGAAGCGGGAGACGGCAGAAGCGCGTAAGAGCGCTCGGAGAAACTGAGAGGTTCGTACCGTTGTCCAGGTTCTACATCACGACAGCCATCGATTACTCGAACGGCGACCCGCACCTCGGGCACGCCTTCGAGAAGATCGGCGCCGACGTTATCGCCCGGTACCGCCGGCTTTGCGGCGACGACGTCCACTTCGTCATCGGGATGGACGAGCATTCACAGACGATCTTGCAGCCCGCCGCCGATGCCGGCCTCAGCCCGCAGGCCTGGGTGGACAAGATGGCCACGGTGTTCTCGGAGGCCTACGACCGCCTGGGGATCGGCAACGACGACTTCATCCGGACCACCGAGCCACGGCACGCCCGCGCCGTCGTCGAGCTGGTCGAGCGGACGAAGAAGGCCGGCTACATCTTCGAAGGCACCTACGAAGGCTACTACTGCGAGCGCTGCGAGACCTTCAAACAGGAGAAGGACCTGGTCGACGGCCGCTGTCCGGAGCACCCCGACCGCGAGATCGGCTGGACGCGCGAGGACAATTACTTCTTCAAGCTCTCGGCTTTTCGCGACCCCTTGCTGCGTCACCTCGACGAGCACCCCGAGTTCGTAGAGCCCGAGATCCGGCGCAACGAGATCCGCAACGTCCTGGAGGAAGGGCTGCAGGACATCTCGGTCTCCCGGCCTCAGCGTGAATGGGGCATCCCCTTCCCCGGCGACCCCAATCACGCCGTCTACGTCTGGTACGACGCGCTGATCAACTACCTGTCGGCCGTCGGCTTTCCCGACCCGGGTCACCAGGAATGGTGGCCTGCGCAACTCCACGTGATCGGCAAGGGCATCACGCGGCACCACTGCATTATCTGGCCCGCGATGCTGATGGCCGCCGGGGTCGAGCTGCCCCGCACCGTCTGGGCCCACGGCTACATCAACTGGCAGGGGCGCAAGCTGTCGAAGTCCGCCGGCGCGCCGGTCAGTCTGGAAGGCGCCATCGAGCGCCACGGACCCGACCCGCTGCGCTATTACCTCCTTCGCGAAGTGCCCTGGAACGCCGACGGTGATTTTTCCTGGCCGCGCTTCGACGACATCTACAACGCCGAGCTGGCCAACGACTTCGGCAACCTGGCCAACCGCGTCCTCGCCATGATCCACAAGTACCGCGGCGCAGAGGTCCCGGCGGGCGCCGAGACCCGGCTCGACCGCCAGGCTGAGGAGGCGTGCGACCGCTATCGGGAGGCGATGGATGCCTACCTGCTCCATCAGGGCGCGACCGCCGCGATGGAGCTGGCGGGCGCCGCAAACGTGTACATCGAGGAGGAGGCGCCCTGGAAGCTGGCCAAGGAGTCCGACCGCGCCGGCGACCTCGACGCCGTGCTGGGCAGCCTGGCCCGCTCACTCGGCCGGCTCGCCACGCTGCTCAGCCCCTTCATGCCCCGCAAGAGCCGGGAGCTTTGGAGCGCGCTGGGACGCGACGGCGACGTCGCGCCGCTGAGCGACCTGGGCAACCTCGATCTCGCGGGCGCCCAGGTAGAACGCCAAGCCGTGCTGTTCCCCAAGCTTGAAGCCTGAGACCGTCCGACCCGCGCTCGACGTCGCCGCCTTGGCACGGGCGCGACCGAGCGGGCCCGGCTTGCTCGCCGCACTCGCCCTGCTGCTGGCCGGCTGCGCGCCCAGCGTGACCCGCGGACCGGCGCCCCCAGAGCCCGAGGCCCCCGAGGCCCCGGCCGAAGCGGTCGAAGCCGAGCCGCCGGCGCTCGTGCCGGCGCCAGCCGACACGCCCGCCGCCGCTCAGCCGGAGAGCGAAGACACGGCCACCGTCCCCGCTTTGGACCTCGTGCGCGTCTGCGCCGGCGGCGACGTGATGCTCGGCAACAACCTCGACACCCTCTGGGCCCGAGCCGCCGGCGCCCGTCTCGGCCGGCCCGTTCCGGCATTCCCAGACCCCGACGGCTTGCTCGCGCCGCTCGCACCCCTGGTGGCGGATGCCGACCTGGTGCTCCTCAACATCGAAGCGGCGATCGGTGACGGCGACGCGCCGTCGAAGTGCCGGCCGGGCTCGACGACCTGCTACGCCTTCCGTCAGCCCCCCACCGTCGCCGGCGCCCTGGCCCGCCTGGCTCCCGGCGCCGCGGTCGTTGGGAACGTGGCCAACAACCACGCCATGGACGCGGGGATCGACGGCTTCCACTCCACCGCACAGCACCTGAGAGCGGCCTGGGTGGCCGTCACCGGCGCGGATACACTGCCGACCCTCGTCCTCCTCGGCCCACGGCCCGACACCGTCGCCGTGATCGGATTCAGCACTTTCCGTGCGGGACCCGACGCCCGCGACCTCGATGCCGTCCGCCGACACGTGGCCCGGGCGTTCGCCCGCTATCGACGCGTCGTGGTGAGCGTGCACATGGGAGCGGAAGGTCGCGACGCCCAGCGCACTCCTCGGCAGACCGAGATCTTCCTCGGTGAAGACCGCGGCAACCCCGTCGCCTTTGCACGCGTGGCCGTCGAGTCCGGCGCCGCGTTGGTCGTTGGTCACGGTCCGCATGTCCTCCGCGCCCTGGAGCGCCGCGGCGACGCGCTCATCTTCTACTCGCTCGGAAATCTCGTGACGTACGGACCGTTCAACATGACCGAGCCGCTCAACCGCGGTGCGATCGCCTGCGCCGCCATCGACGCCGCCGGACGTGTCGATCGCGCCCTTGTACATTCCACGATTCAGCGGCCGCCGGGCCGAGCCGAACCCGACCCGTCACGCCGCGGAGCCGAGCTGATCGACGGCCTCTCGCAGCTCGATTTTCCGGAGTCGCCGGCCCGGGTCGAGGCCGACGGCACCGTCCGCTGGCGAAGCCGTTAACTGTAAGCCAGACTTCGACCTGTAGCCGTCGGGGCGGTCACAAATTCGCTCGACGGTGAAAACTTTACCGAGCCCGATCCGGGTACTGTCAAAAGGGCGGTCGAGCTAATTCCCGCGCCTAAATACGCTTAGGTCTCCCCGTCTCACGTAGGAACAAACCTTGCACACCGTAAGTGCTGGCGGTGTCGCTTGACACCCGAACTACTTGGCATTAGAGTAGCGCCGCCCCTCCTCCACCGTTGATGCAGTCGCCAGTATTTCGCGCTTAAGCGCCGGGCACTCGGCTGTGCGCGTCGGTGGACAAGCCTTAAAGCCGAAGGACCTCGCGACCCGAGGGCGAATGGAGCGAAACCGCTTTACGTTCCTCATCATAGCCGACCCTGCACGGCCGGCGCATACCTTCCAGGTTTCCCAACGCCTGGTGCGGGCGGCTCTGGGCGGGCTCACCGGTTTGGTTCTTTTCATCCTCTTCGCATCCGGCGCCTTGATGCTCAAGCTGGCCGATCTGTCGCAAGCGTCGAAGCTCGAGCGCCAGAACCAACTGCTGGTCGCGGATGTGGCGCGGATGCGTGAAACGGTGGCGAGCCTGACCGAGTCGATCGACGCGATCTCCGAGCGCGAGCAGCGCTTCCGTTTGCTCGCCGGGCTTCCCGAGCTCGACCCGGAGGTACGGCAGGTGGGTATCGGCGGTCCGGGAACCGGCTCGATCGAGGGCGAGCCGCTGCTGGAGATGGACGCGGAGTTGGGCGGCCAGGTCTATTCGACGACCACGGACCTGACGCGCCTTCTGCGCCAGTCGAATCTGCTGAAAGTCAGCCTGGGCGAGGCGGCGCGTAAGATGGAGACGCACCGGGAGCGTCTGGCCGGCTACCCATCGATCGATCCCACCAACGGCTGGCTGAGCTCGACCTACAGCCGCAGCCGCTGGCATCCGCTGTTGAATGTGCGGCGGCCCCACGAAGGCATCGATCTCTCCGCCATGCCCGGAGCCGCCGTGGTGTCGACCGCGGACGGCCAGGTCACTTTCGCCGGTTGGCGTCCGGGCTTCGGGTGGACGGTGGAAATCGACCACGGCAACGGGCTCAAGACCCGTTACGCGCACAATCAGAAGAACTTGAAGGTGCGGGTGGGTGATCGGGTTCGGCGGGGCGATACGATCGCCCACGTCGGGAGCAGCGGATTGGCGAAAGGCCCGCACGTCCACTACGAGATCTTGCTGAACGGGCGGGCGGTGGATCCGGAGAATTACCGGCTCCACGAAGTGATCGTGGAATAGCCGCGCACCTGCGGGTAACGGGCGCGGCGGCGGGCGTCAGAGCGGGACTTCAACCCGCTCTTTTTTTGGCCCCACCAGAATGCGGTCGCCCTCGACCTTCACCATGTACACCCGTATCGGCACCTTGACCGGGCCGCCGGCCGGCTCGCCCGTCCGTATGTCGAATTGGCCGCCGTGCCAGGGGCAATTGAGGGTGCAGCGATCGTCGCCGACCGAACCCTCGCTCAGCGACGCACGCCCATGGGTACAGCGGTCGCTCACCGCGTGCACCTCGCCCCCGACATTGAACAGCGCGATGGCCTCGGCTCCGCTGTAGACCCGCTTCGAGGTCCCGGGTGGCAGTTCGCTCAAGCGGGCCACGACCGTGAAGCCCTGGGCGTCGCGCTCGAGCGACCGCGCCATCTCGGCCACCGAGGCGCCGCCCAGGGAATCGAGCGCATCCCATATCGACATCTGGATGCAGGTGAAGATCGGAGTGTCCTGCAGCGTGTAGGCCGAGGCGCCGCTCTCGCGCAGCTCCATCACCAGCTCGAGAAACTCGCCTGGATCATCGCCTTCGAACGCGACCATGAACTCCTGATCGTCGAGCCCGAACGAGTAGGATGTGTTGATGCGAATTGTCGGATACTTGCGGCCGACACGAACGTGCTCGTTCATCATCTCCTGCCGCTGGTCGAACGGCAGCTTGTACCAGGCTCGCGTTTTGACGAAGGGGTAGAGAAACAGGTACTTCGAGTCCTGCGGACTCACCCGGATTTGATCGCCAACCTCCGGGTCATCCGGAAACTCGTAGATCGAACGCTTTGTCATCGCCAGATAGCTGTACGGCGTCGTCAGGTACGCGCCGATCCTCGTGGAGAAGATCGACGTCTCCAGCGCCTGCAGCGTCTCCATCGCCTCAGTCGCCTGCCACAGCATCAGGTCGACATCGCCCCGCGTACCCATGAGGCTGTAAGAGCGGAGCAGCGCGCGCCCCTGAAAGCCGCGGAGTGTCTGGGCGAACTCGACCTTGTGCTCGATCTGCCTTTCAGCGCTCAGCCGTCGCCACGCCGGGTCGAGCTTGAAAAACAGGTACCGAACCAGCTGTCCTCTCTCCTTCTGACTCGACATCGCCATCCTCTCTTGATTGCGAGCGACGGCCGGCGGCCGCATCGCCGCACGGCCCCGCACACGCCCGCGCTCCGTCTCGTTTCACGAAAGCCCTGTCTTGTTAACCCGTCAGGGGGGCCTGAGGTTCGCCTTGAAACCCGGCCGCCGGGCCACGCGTAGTGAGGCCGGGCAGAGTTACTTCAAACAAAGACAGGGTACACACAGTGAGAATCGGGGCACTACTCGGCGTCATCATCACGTTCTACGAGGGACTCATCATCCTGCGGGCGATCGTCTCCTGGTTCGCCGAGCCTCACTCGACCCACCCGGTCGTCGAGACGTTGAAAAAGCTGACCGACCCGGTGCTCGAACCGGTACGCAGTGTTCTGCCGGTGACGGGGGGTGTCGATCTCTCGCCCCTCATCGTTCTCATCGGTCTCGAGCTGGTCAAACGCATCCTGATCTGACCTGCTCCAGCAGCGGCGGCGCGCCTGGCCCGAAGCTCAGTCGCCGGGCGTTACGTCGAACAGATCGAGCCGCCGAGCACCCACCACCTTGGCCGTGACCAGCTGCGGAAACTCAGCGATGTACGCGTTGTACTCGCTCGCCGCCTCGTTGTAGCGGCCACCTGCCTGTTGAATCCGCTCCTCAGTCCCGGCCAGCTGCGAACGCAGCACCTGGAAACCCGGATCCTCGTCCAGGCCTCGATACCGGCGCGCCGAATCCAGAAGCTCGTCGAGTGCTGAGGTCAGCGCGACGCACGTCTCGCGCATCCGCGCCAGGTTGCCCGCCTCCACGGCAGCGGCCAACGCGATGCGTGCGTCGGCCACCCGGGCGATGACACTATCGGTCGCGCCGCCGTATTCCTGGACCGTCTCCAGCAGACTGGGCACCAGCTCCGCCTTGCGCTGAAGCTGAACCTCGATCTCGTTGCGGGCCACGCCGGCCTGCTCCTCCAGCTGCTGCATGTCTCGATATCCGCAAGCCGCCGCCTGCAGCGCCGCGACCAGCACCAGCACGCGTGCCCCCAGCCCCGCCGGTCCGCGCGTGCGGAGAGGCCGACGGCGCGCTCGGCCGGCCGTGCCCGTGCCGGCCGGCTCGATCCCTGGTGAGGTCAGTGCCATGCGGATGCCCGGTGCCCTTGCCCCACGGCCCGGCGCACGTTTTCGAGTCC
>CAYGAJ010000087.1:0-9362 GCA_964347815.1 uncultured Gemmatimonadota bacterium
CGGGCGACGGGTCTCGAACCCGCGACCTCGAGCTTGGGAAGCTCGCGCTCTACCAACTGAGCTACGCCCGCCTGCCGCAGCACGTGCTCCGACTGTATTCTCGCCTAGCCGGGTAACGGAGGCAAGCATCGACGCGCCCACCGGCCACCGCCTACCGAGAAACCGCCTACCGTCTACTGTCCACCGCTAACCGAAAAGGTCCCGGGTGGAATCGAACCACCGTAAGAGGCTTTGCAGGCCTCCGCCTAGCCACTCGGCCACGGGACCCTTCGCGGGAGCCCGGCCGCCAGCGCGACCGTCCGGCATCTGCCTACCCCCCGCCGCCGGCCGAAAAGGATCCCGAATCTATCCCGGTGACGCAGGCCGTCAACGCGACTCCTTTCGGTAGGCGGTAGACGGTTGGCGGTAAACAATAGACCGTACCATTACAGCCTACCGTCTACCGAAGAACCGTCTATCGAAAGACCGCCTACCGAACACCGAGAGGTAAGACGTGGCGGCCGAAGTTCTGAGTTTCGGGCTGTGCCGCCGCGACCTCCAGCTCGACGTCGCGCCACTTCTGACCGCCGGGGACCGGCAGCTTGCCGGAGAACAGGCTGGCTTCACCCGCGAAGCTCAGCGGTGCCCGGGCCACGATCTTCCCGTCGGCCCACAGCCGCGCCTCGATCGCGATCCGATCGGAGTTCCACATACCGCCGGGCGTCAGCGGGCAACCGCACATCATCCGCACCCGGGCCCGCACGTCCAGCGTGCCCGCGGCAGGCACCAGCGGCTCGGGCTGAAGGATCTCGACGATGAAACCGTGCAGCTCGAGGATCACCCCGTCGCCTTCGACGTGCCCGCCGGGCATGATCAGCATCTGCTTGCTCGCCGACTGGGTGGCCTGGGGGTGACCGAGCGGTCCAACAGCCGAAATGGTCACGATGGTGGGCTCGTTCAGCCGCAGCTCCGCCAGGAAGCCCGCGGCGCCCTCGGTGTCGAAGACCTTCATGCCGCGCCCATGCGCGGTCGACATGATCAGTTGCGTGTCGCCGGTGCCGCCCTCTTGCACCCCCTCGGCCAGAACCTCACCCGTCTTGGCGTCCACGACTCGCACCCGCACACCACCCACACCGCTGCCGATGATCTTCGCGTCGCGTGATACGACGCGGATCATCACCCGCGTCACCGCCGACGATGTCTCACCGCTCTCCTGCGCTTGACACAACCCGGGCACCCCGACCCCCAAACCGAGCACGACCAGCGACACACCCAAGACGATCTTCGACATCAAGACTCTCCTTCGTTCGTTCCCAGGCAAAGCAGCGTACATGTCGAGACCTCTACCGGCCACCACCGCCCACCGTCCACCGCCCACCGGCCTTCACCAGCGGATCAGCGCGCTGCCCCAGGTGAAGCCCGATCCGAACGCCGTGAGGCAGACGAGGTCGCCGCGCTTGATCCTCCCCTCCTCCAGCGCCTCGTGCAGCGCGATCGGGATGCTGGCCGCCGTCGTGTTGCCATACTTGTGGATGTTGCTCACGACTTTCTCGTCCGGTAGACCGAGCGCCTTCTGCAGCGCCTGCGTGATTCGCAGGTTCGCTTGATGCGGGATGACAATCGCGATGTCGTCGAGGGAAAGGCCGTTCGCCTCCAGCGCCTCGCGTACCGCCTCGGGCATCCGCACGGAGGCGTGCTTGAACACCTCGCGGCCTTCCATCTGCGGGCGCGTCAGCCCCTGCTCGATATGCTCGGGCACCAGCCAGGGGTTGTAGGAAGAGCCCGGAGCGCCGATCCAGAGTTTTTCCGCGTGTCGGCCATCGGCGTGGAGGTGCACGGACAACACGCCTCGATCGGCATCCGTCGGCTCCAGGATCACCGCCCCGGCGCCATCGCCGAACAGCACCGCCGTGTCCCGACCCGCCGTCGACTTCTCCAGCCCCCTCGAGTGTACCTCCGTACCCACGAGCAGGATCTTCCGGTAAACCCCTGCCCGGATCCAGGCGTCGGCGACCGAAAGTCCATAGAGAAAGCCGGTGCACTGGTTTCGGACGTCGAGACAGGGGACGCCGTCGATCCCCAACTTCCGCTGCAGAAACACCCCGCTGCCCGGGAAGTAGTGATCGGGGCTCAGCGTCGCCACGATCACACAGTCGATGTCGCCCGGGCTCAGACCCGCACGCTCGAGGGCCCGTGTCGACGCCTCCTTCGCCAGGTCGGAGTTGCTCTCACCCTCGGACACCCAACGGCGCTCCTCGATCCCCGACCGCTGGCGGATCCACTCGTCGCTCGTGTCCATCCACTGGGTGAGCTCTTTGTTGGTTACCACACGCTCTGGGACGTAGTAACCCGTCGAAACTACCGCGGTACGTATCATATCTTACGGTCTCCGGGGCGCTTGCGCTTAATGGCTCGCATCGACAGCAAGGATGTGATAATCTAGGTCGATTCTGACTTCTTGACGACGGGGAGGGAGAGTGCCCAAGCGCGGTCAGGCCGCCACGCAGAAGCGGCGAAGCCCCTCGAAAAAAGAGAGTGACCAGACCTCGGCGCGGGCGATCCTGGACGCGACCGACCGCGCCCGGGACTGGCTGAGGGAGCGCCACGACTACTACGGCTACCTTTGCCGCCGCTCGAGCGGGCGGGGCGCGCCGGAGCTGGGCCGCCACCTGCGCGGAGACCTGCTGGCCAAGCAGAACCGCGAAGGGTTCTGGGGCGAGGGGGATCTGGCGGCTTCGGCGGAAGCTATCTGGCAGCTCCTCGACCTCGGTCAAGCCGCGGACTCGCTGCCGGTTCAGCGGGGGCTCGACTGGCTCTACAGCCGCCGAGACCAAGACGGCTCATTCGGCTCGGGCTGCACGCCGGCCCGGCACGAGCAGCGGATCTGTGAGCACTACCTGAGCGGCTTCTTCAGCCCCGGTCCGGCCGAGGAATCTCAGGAGATCACACTAGCCAACGGGCAGGGCGTGACGTCCGATGTGGGAGCCCGACTGCTGGCGTCCGAGCGCGTGCTGCGTGTGGCGCTGCGGGCCCATGCCTCCGACCCGCGGGCGAGCGCTTCAATCTCGGGGCTGCGGAGCGTACCGCTCTATCTCGAGTACGGTGGGAGCAACACACCTGCGGTGCTGGTGGGGGCCTTGCAGGCGCTGGCCTGGGCCGATGGACCGTTGCTGGCCGAGGTGCAGGCCGGCCTCGAGACGCTGGCCGGGGCTCAGGAGTCGGACGGCAGCTGGCCCAACGTGGAGCTTTTCTTTGTGGTCGAGGCGCTGTTGGAGATCGACCACCCGCTGGCCCAGAGGCTGGTATCGCAAACCGTCGATCGCCTGCTCGAGACCCAGCTCAAGTACGGCGCCTGGGGCCGCCGTCACCAGGCGGCTCAGACCTGGATCGCCACCCGAGCCCTGGAGACCGTGGCGCAGAGCCAGCACCTGTTCCGACGCTAGTCCGCGGCCGCTGAGCCGCCGGCCGGTGCGCTCAGCGCCGCCGCTTTCGACCGACTCAGCCTCGAAATCCGAAGCCCGGTTCGAGAGAGCGACCACAGGCCGATCAGCATCACCGGTATGACGAACGCGAAGAGGTGGTAGGGGGCCGAGAACGCCAGAGCCCGGGACGCATCCACGCCGTAAAGCGCCAACGCCGCCTTGCCCGCCGCTTCGAACGGCCCAAAGAAGCCGGGAGATGAGGGAAGCGCCACCGCGAAGCCGAGCAGCGCCTGCACGATGATCGCCGCCGTCCACGGTACCGAGATGTCGAAGGCGATCAGTCCAAGCCATATGCTCAACGCATTGACGGCCCAAAGCACCACCGACCAGAAGATCACGGCCACGGTGCGGTTTACGCTCCTCAACACTTCGAACCCCTCGATCACGCCCTCGAGGATCTGACGCACACGCGTCGCCAGGCGCTCGGGCAGCAGCGGCTCAATGGTCCTTGCGCTCAGCCAGCGAACCAACCCCGGCTTCCAGACCACCAGCAGCGACGCGAGCATGGCCAGACCGAAGATCGCCGCCGCGATCCCGGCAACGCCGGCCAGGGTGATGCCACCCACTTTTCCACCGTTACCGAAATCACCCGCGGCGAGGGCCAACACCATGAACGCGACGAGGGTGAGCCCGTCCATCACCCGCTCGACGGCGATCGACCCGAAGGCCGTCGAAAAACGAGAATCCGTGAGCTCGCGTGCGGCGTAGGCACGAACCAGCTCACCGGCTCGAGCCGGAAGCACACAGTTCGCCAGCGCCCCGGCCGCCGTGGCGTGAAACAACGGGATGTAGGGCAAGCTTTTTCCGTTGGGGCGCAGCACATGCTGCCAGCGAAGCGCACGCAGACCGAGCTGGGCAGTGACGGCCAGCACGATCGCCGCGAGGAACGGAAGCAGGCGCATGTCGCGGACCCGCGTGGCGACGTCGACGAAGGCCACGTCGCGCAGCGCCCACCATAGGAGAAGCACGGCGATGGCAAGTCCGACGGCGCCGGAGCGATTGATGCCCGGGCGTTTTGCGCCTGTGGAATCCGCGTTTCGCATTTCGCGCTCCGCCGCACCCTCCACGTTCCAGTCTTCCGCCCGCGCCTGAATCCGGGCTTCGGGCCACCCCCCGAACGAGCCCTATTGGGCAAGAGTCGTGCGGGGCCGCGGGCGCCGGTGCCACGACGGGCGGCGCACCCGTCTGGAGCGGTAAACGGCTGTTTCAGAGCCGTGCGCGGCTGACCCGTCGCCGCGATCCGCACGCCGCGAGCTGTGGACTGCCTGCCACAGGTTTTCCCGCCACCAACGTGGGCGCTTTGGGCGAACTCGCTCTTGACGCCTTCCGTACCGAATCGTAGTCTCAGCCCGGCTTTCCGTCGCACATGCCGTCCGCACCGGGGGATGACGCTGCGAAACCCAATCCTTCTCTCTGCGACCCTTCTCGGCACCGCGCTCATTGCACTGACCGCGCTCGCCGTTCGGCCGCAAAGCTCACGCGCCGGAGCGAGCGTCATCGCCGCGTCGGCCAGCGTGCAGGGTGCACAGTTCTCGCTCGATCCCGACACACTCGTCGGCTGGGACCGGGGTCCCGCGCAGCCGATCTTCTTCAGCCACCGCCGACACGCGGGCGTGTACGAGATCGACTGCCTGTACTGTCACACCAACACCGACCGGTCGCCGGTCGCGCCGATGCCGACGGTGGACTTGTGTTTAGGGTGTCATCTCGTGGTCAAGGCGGCGAGCACGGAGATCCAGAAGCTGCGCGGATATCAGGAGCGCGGCGAGCCGATCCCCTGGGAACGCCTTTACAAGGTGGCTGACTTCGTCCAATTCAATCACGGCCGGCACATTCGTGCCGAGGTCGAGTGCGAAGAATGCCACGGCAAGGTCGAGGAGCATGACGTCCTCTGGCAATGGTCGCCGCTTACGATGGGCTGGTGCCTGGAGTGCCATTGGGAGCCGCAAGAGGACGAGGCGAAGCTGGCGCAGGCCGCGGAGAACGCCGCACGGTTCGGCGAGGCGGGTCGCGAATCGCACGGCTTGTACCCGCGATCGATCGACTCGGACTACGGCGTGCTGGCGGGACCGATCGACTGTGCGGCCTGCCATTATTAGCCCGACACGACCGCGCCGCTTGATAGGGATCACTATTACATGTCCGGGATAAAACGTCGCGACTTCCTCAAGATCCTTGGGCTGAGCGGTGCCGGAACGGGGTTGGTCGGCTGCGCCCAGGAGCCGGCGCAGAAGCTCATCCCTTATCTCGTGCAGCCGGAAGAGATCATCCCCGGCATCCCCACCTACTACGCCAGCGCCTGCCGGGAGTGTCCCGCCGGGTGCGGCGTGCACGTCAAGGTGCGAGAGGGACGGCCCATCAAGGTGGAGGGGAATCCCGACCACCCTGTAAACGCCGGCCGCCTGTGCGCACGCGGTCAGGCTTCGCTCCAGGGACTGTATAATCCCGACCGCATCACCACGCCGCTGCGACGAGGCGCGAACGGCGAGTTCGAACCCGTATCGTGGGAGGACGCCGAGGCGCTGCTGGCCGATCGGATCAACCAGCTGCGTGCGGGCGGACAGGCCGATCGGCTCTATCTGTTCACGGATGGAGCCCACGGTACGCTCGATCGGCTGTTCGACGCCTGGATGGACGCGATCGGCTCGACGAATCGGCTGATCCACGAAAGCTTCGACCTCGAGCCCCTGCGTGAGGCCAACCGCCTGACCTTCGGCCGGGCCGAGATCCCGCGGTACGAGCTCGACCAGGCCGAGCTCATCCTCGCGTTCGGCGCGGACTTTCTGGAGACGTGGATCTCGCCCGTACAGTACGCCCGGCTGTTCTCCCGATCCCAGAGCTTCCACGAGGGTCACAAAGGGCGCTTCATTTTCGTGGGGCCGCGACGCTCGCTGACGGCGACCAACGCCGATGAGTGGGTGCCGGCTCGGCCCACCGGCGCGATGTTGCTGGCCCTCGCGATGACCCGCGCGCTGATCGCCGACGGCCGGGCCGGCGAGCGGGCGGCGGTGATCCGGCCAATCGTAGAGCCGTTCACGCCGGAGCGGGTCGCCGAGGCGACCGGCGTCTCCGCCGAGACGATCGCCCGCCTCGCCCACGAGTTCGGCGACGCGCCCTCCAGTCTGGCTTTGCCGCCCGGCACGGAGTTGGCCGGCCGCCAGGCCACCGCCGCTCACGTGGCCGTCAACCTGCTTAACTACGCCGCGGGCAACGTGGGCCGCACTTTGCGCTTCGGTCCCGCCGTGCTGCGCCGGCGCGCCGCGGGACCGGGCCAGCTGGCCGAGGCGGTTCAGCGGATGCGCGACGGTGAAGTCGAGATCGCTCTGCTGCACGGTTGCAATCCCGCGCACACGCTTCCGCCCGCCCTGGGGTTCGGCGAAGCGCTGGGCAACGTGAACCTCGTGGTCAGCTTTGCGAGCTTCATGGACGAGACCGCGTCCGTTGCCGATCTCATCTTTCCGGATCACACGCCACTGGAAAGCTGGGGCGACCACGAGCCGGAAGTCGGCGTCCGCACCTTGATGCAGCCAACGATCGACCCGCTCTTCGACACGCGCGCGACGGGTGACGTTCTGATCTCACTGGCGGCCCGTATCGGCGACGAGGTCGCCGGCCGGTTCCAACACCCGGACTACCGTTCCTACTTGCAGGACGCCTGGCGTGCGGTGCACCGCGACCTGGCCGCACGGGAGAGCTTCGAAGAGTTCTGGCGCGCCGCGCTCGCCCGTGGCGGTGTCTGGCGCGAGACGGCGGCGGTACCGGTCACGCTGAACCGAGCGGTGGCCGGTGTCGATTTCGATGAGCCCACGCTGGAAGGCGGCGAGCGTTCGTCGTACACGCTGCTCGTCTACCCGTCGCCGACGCTCTACGACGGACGATCCGCGAACCGCCCGTGGCTGCAAGAGCTTCCGGATCCCGTCACCAAAATCGTCTGGAATTCGTGGATCGAGATACACCCTCAGACGGCCGATCAGCTCGGCGTCCGCACGGGCGACGTGCTCGAGGTGACGACGGCGCACGGCCGGCTCGAGGTCGCGGCCTACGTCCACGATGGCGTGCGACCCGACGTCGTGGCTCTGCCTATCGGCCAGGGACACACCGCCTACGGCCGCTGGGCGAGCGGCCGGGGGGTGAACCCGCTGGCGTTGCTGCCCGCCGCCAGCGACGACGCCTCGGGCGGCGCGGCGTGGCTCACGACCGGCGCCTCCCTGGCGGCGACCGGCCGGCGGGCGCGTCTGGTTCGCACCCAAGAGTCAGACCACGATCTCGACCGCGAGATCGCGGAGGTCGTGAGTTTGGCGCTGGCGCGCGAGGAGGAGGAGCACGGGGAAGAGGCGCTGCGGCACGACCCCGCGGCGCTGGTGGATGCCGCCGAGGACGCCGACCCGAAGAGCCCGTACCGTTGGGGCATGTCGATCGACCTGTCGAGCTGCATCGGGTGCTCGGCCTGCGTGACGGCGTGCTATGCCGAGAACAACATCCCCGTGGTGGGCGAAGTGCGCTGCGCCGAGGGCCGCGAGATGGCCTGGCTCCGGATCGAGAGCTATCAAGAGCACGTGATCTCGGAAGAGGGGCACAACGGCCAGGCCGGCGGCTTGCACGGGAACGAGACGGGGAGCCCTCACGTGGTGCATCTGCCGATGCTGTGCCAGCATTGCGGCAACGCGCCCTGCGAGCCCGTCTGCCCGGTGTATGCGACCTATCACAACCCCGAGGGGTTGAACATTCAGGTTTACAACCGTTGCGTCGGCACGCGTTACTGCTCGAACAACTGCCCGTATAAGGTTCGCCGCTTCGAGTACTTCGATTACGAGTTCCCATACCCGCTCAACCTCCAGCTGAACCCGGACGTGACGGTGCGTCAGAAGGGCGTGATGGAGAAGTGCACGTTCTGCGTGCAGCGCATCATGAAGGCGCGGAACGATGCGAACGCCGAGGGCCGTGACGTGCAGGACGGCGAGGTCGTGCCGGCGTGCGCCCAGACGTGCCCCACCGAGGCGATCGTGTTCGGCAACCTGCGCGATCCGAATAGCCGGGTGTCGAGGCTGACGCGCAACGGGCGCGCCTACCACGTGCTGGGCGAAGTGAACACGCGACCCGCGATCACCTATCTGAAGGACGTGGCGCGAACCGGGGAGGAGGCTTAGATGGCGACGGTCGCACCCCCGGCGCGGTCACCGTTCGCGCGGGTCAGCCGCGACATCATCGGAGCGCTTTGGGAGCCCGACTGGCGCTACCGGGCGATGATCGTCGTCCTGCTCGCCGTGCTCGGCTGGGCGACCTTCGCCTGGATTTACCAGATCAAGGTCGGGATGGGCGTCGCCGGCATCACCCATCCGGTGATGTGGGGCGTCTATATCACCAACTTCGTCTTTTGGGTCGGCATCGCCCACTCCGGCACCCTGATCTCCGCGATCCTCTATCTGCTTCGCTCCGGCTGGCGCACCACGATCAACCGGGCGGCGGAGGCGATGACGATCTTCGCGGTGATGACGGCCGGCCTCTTCCCGCTCATCCACCTGGGTCGCGTCTGGTACTTCTATTTCCTGGCGCCGTATCCCAACCAGCGGCTGCTCTGGCCCAACTTCCGGTCGCCGCTGATCTGGGACTTCTTCGCCATCAGCACGTACTTCACCATCAGCCTGCTCTTCTGGTACTCGGGCCTGATCCCCGACATGGCGTCGATCCGCGACAAGATGCGCGGCCTGTCGGGCCGGATGGCGCGATTCAAGGAGACGGTCTACGGGTTGCTGTCGCTGGGCTGGCAGGGAACCGACAGCCAGTGGAAGAACTACCGCCGCGCCTACCTGTACATGGCGGCGATCGCCACACCGCTCGTGCTCTCGGTGCACAGCGTCGTGTCGTGGGACTTCGCCATGGCGGTGACGCCAGGCTGGCACT
>CAYGAJ010000088.1:0-9287 GCA_964347815.1 uncultured Gemmatimonadota bacterium
CCCCCGTACCCCCTATCACTTAGGCGGCATCGGCTCGCGCCTGCTCTAGCCTCCCATGCGCGGCTTCCTGCCGTGACGGCCATGTGCAGTTAGAAATGCGCCCAGCGATGGAACGGCAACGCCAGCATCCGTTGTCACCTCAGATCGAGCCGGAGCAGCTGCCCGGGGCCACAAAGGTCATCCCGACCCGGGCCCTCTGGCTCAGCCTTGGCGCGCTAGCCGTGGCGATCTGGGGCGCGCTGACGGAGCCGCAGTTTCTGCAGGGATACGACGCGCTCTCCTGGCTGCTCATCCTGGTCCCCGCCTTCTTGCTCGCCTTTTATCGCGGCTGGCGGGCCACGCTCCGTGTTCTGGCGGCGGGCACGCTGGCCATCCTGGCGCTGGAGCTGCTGGCGGAGTATGCCCTGGGCCGTTCGGTGGCGTGGAGCCTGCTGTTCTGGGTGACGATGTCGCTGCTGGCCATCGGCGTCGGGTTGGCGGTCGTCACCGAGTTGCTCCACCGAGAACGCCGTGACGCGCTGGTCCTGGCGTACAGCGATCCGCTCACGGGACTGCCGAACCGGCGGCTGCTCGAGTTCATGCTCGAGAAGGAGTTCGCCGCCGCGATGCGTGGCCGGCCGTTGAGCGTCGTGCTGTTCGATATCGACGGGTTCTCGTCCTACAACGCCCGCTATGGGCGTGCGGTCGGGGACGAAGCAATCCGACAGGTCGGCGCGATGTTCGACCGGCATATGCGGTTGATGAACATCGGCGGCCGTTACGAGTCGGACGCTTTCCTCGCCATCCTCTCGGGCGAAAAGACCGACGGCGCCTGGGTGTTCGCGGAACGGACGCGGGAGGCGATCGCTGGCATCACCTTGCCCACGGGGCTGAAGCCGCGGGTGAGCGTGGGGATCGCCGGCTGCGAGCCGTGGATGCGCACGACGGCGGAGTTGATGGATCTCGTGGCGAAGGCGCAGCGGAGCGCGCGCAGCGCCGGTGGTAACCGCGTGACCGTCGAAACGGTGGATGAGGGGATCGGGCGTCTGCCTCGGGCCCTGGCCGAGCTGCCGGCGGACATGCAGGCCGCGTTCGAGACCGCCTGGCGGCGGCAGGCGATGGAAGATGCGGAGGTCCGCTATCGTAAGCTGTTCGATGGCGTGCCCGTCGGGCTATACCGAGCGACCCTCGACGGTCAGATCCTCGATGCCAACCCGGCCCTCGTGCGGATGTTCGGATACCCGGACCGGCAGAGCCTGATCACGCTGAACGCCCGGGAGCTCTATACCGATCCGGCCGATCGCGCGCGCTGGCAAGAACGGCTGGTGGCCGAGACCACCGTGCGCGATTTCGAGGTCCGGCTGCGGCGCTATGACGGCTCGATCTTCTGGGGGCGCAACAGCGCGCGGATGGTGGTGGGGGCGGAAGGCCAATTCCGCTACTACCAGGGCGTACTCGAGGATATCACCACCCAGAAGCGTGCCGAAGAGGAGCTGCTGAGGGCGAACGAGAAGTTGCGCGCCGTGTTCGACGCCGCCCCGATCGCGGTCATGGCCCTGGATCCGGAGGGCCGGGTGCAAAGCTGGAACGCCGCCGCCGAGCGCATGCTCGGCTGGAGCGAGCAAGAGGTCGTCGGCAAGAGGCTCCCCACCGTGAGCGAGTCGCAGCAAGACGAGTTCCGCCGGCTGCGTGAGCGAGTGTTGAAGGGCGAGCTGTTGATAGGGGTCGAGGTGCGCCGGCAGAAGCGCGACGGCTCGTCGATCGACCTCAACGTATACGCGGCGCCGCTGTTCGGGGCGGAAGACGATGTGGTCGGTATCATGGGCGTCCTGGTCGATGTGACCGAGCGCAAGGAGCTGGAGGCGCGTCTCGCCCAGTCACAGAAGATGGAGAGCGTCGGGCAGCTGGCCGGCGGCATCGCCCACGACTTCAACAACCTGCGGACCGTCATCGGGGGCAACTGCGAGATCGTTCTGAACGGTCTGCCTTCCGACAGCCCTCAGCGGCCGGATGTCGAGGATATTCGGAACGCCGCCGATCACGCGGCAGCGCTCACACGTCAGCTGCTGGCGTTCAGTCGGCGACAGATCTTGCAGCCGCGCGTTCTCAGCCTCAACACCGTCGTCAGCGAGACCCTGGAGATGTTGGGGCGCCTCATCGGCGAAAACATCGAGTTAATCACCGAGTTGGAGCCCGCCCTTTTCACCACTCGGGCCGACCCCATCGAGTTGGGCCAGGTGCTCATCAACCTTGCCGTGAACGCCCGCGACGCGATGCCCAGCGGTGGACGCCTGACCATCAAGACCGAGAACGTCGCCCTCGAGCGCCGCGCGCCGGCGCACGGCGAGGCCATTCCACCGGGACGCTACGTCGCGCTGACGATCCGGGACAGCGGGGTGGGGATGGACGACGAAACGCTGGAGCGGATCTTCGAGCCCTTCTTCACCACCAAGCACAAGACCAAAGGCACAGGACTCGGTCTTTCCACCGTCTACGGTATCGTCAAGCAGAGCGGTGGCTACATCGAGGTGCTGAGCGAGCCCGGCCAGGGCACGACGTTTCGCATCTTCTTCCGCCAGGCTCAGGAGGCCGAGGAAGCGGAGTCCGATGCCGCTCCGGTCGAGCTACCCGTTGCCACCCGGGGATCTGAAACGGTCTTGCTGGTCGAGGACGAGGAGGCGCTGAGGGGCCCGATGCGCCGCGGGCTCGAACGGGAAGGGTACACGGTGCTGGAGGCGGGCAACGCCCGCGAGGCCATCGCGATCTGTGAGACCTTCGATGGCTTGATCCACATCATGGTGACAGACCTGGTCATGCCGGGCATGGATGGCGTCGAGCTGGCGCGCCACGTCGAGTCGATGCGTCCCGACATGAAAGTTCTCTTCACCTCCGGCTACACGGACAGCGAGGTCACCCGTCACGGCCTGGTAGAGCCGGGCGTGGCTTTCCTGCAAAAGCCCTACACCCCCTCGGAGCTGGTGCGAAGGATCCGCGAGATCCTCGGCTGAGCCGCCCCCGCCCCGCCCAACCGCGCTCAGCGGGTCACCAGCTTATCGAACAGATCTCGCGTCGCAGCCACGATCTCCGCAACGGCCCGATCGAACGGCGCCTTGTTGGCCTGAGAGGGCACGCGGTAGCCGCTGATCTTGCGCACGAACTGCAGCGCGGCGTCCTCGAGCTGGGCGTCGCTGGGTGGACCGTCCGGGCTTCGCAGTTTCTTAATGTTTCGGCACATACCTGGATGCTCGCCGTTGTCGACTGGCCTCAGCGCCCGCCGGCGTTCCGGGCAAGACCTGAACGGCTTCCCGTTTTCGCCACGGAAAGCGGAAAAGCTACGGGGCAGGCGTGACCTCGTCGAGCGGCGGCAAACCGTCCTCCAGCCAGCGATGCTTGCCCACCAAAACCTGCTGGGCGAAGCGGTAGACTGCGACGTCGTCGTTCTTGAACACCTGTCGGAACAGCGTCGCGATGCGGCGCCGACTCTGACGGCAGAAGACGTCGGCAGCTTGCAACGGGCCAGCGCCGTCGGCTCCCACGCCACTCTTGTGGAGGGCGAGCGCACGGGAGCATGTGGCGGCAAGGGCGAACAGCTCGGCCCCGATGTCGACGGTTCGGGCGAGCACCGCCTGCCGCTTCTCGAGGCGCGGTCCGAAACGGACGATGGCGTGAAACAGCGTGCGTGCCAGGCGGCGCGACGCGCGCTCGATGAAGCGAACGTGCCCGGCCAGCGGGCCAAACTCCGAGTACCGCGGCCAGCGTCCCCAGCCGAGCCAGCGTGTCGGGTACCACCAGGCGTAGAAGGCGACGGCGCGCAGCAGCGCCCTGAGCTTCTGGCCGGCCGACGCTTTGGGGTCGACCAGGTCGCCGGCCACGCTCAGGTGCGTGTCCAGCGCCTCGCGCGCGATGAACAGCCTCATGATCTCGCTGGAGCCTTCGAAGATGCGGTTGATCCGCGCGTCGCGGAGCATCCGCTCGACGGCGACCGGCTTCTCTCCGCGCTCGCGCAACGAGTCGGCCTTCTCGTAGCCGCGGCCCCCGCGGATCTGTAGCGCGTCGTCCGCCAGCTGCCAGCCGAGCTCGGTGTTGTACAGCTTGGCGATCGCCGCCTCCAGCCGGATGTCCACGCTCCCGCGGTCGGCCATCGCCGACGCCAGATCGGAGACCGACTCGAGAGCCAGCGCTTTCGCCGCCATCCCGCCCAACATCTGCGCGATCGCGTCGTGCTTGCCGATCTTCGCGCCCCACTGCATCCGCTCGTCGGCCCACGCCCGCGAGATCTCCAGCGCCCGCTTGCTGCCCCAGGCGGCGCTGGACGGCAGCGTCAGCCGCCCGGTGTTCAGCGTGATCAGCGCGAGCTTCAGGCCCGCTCCCTCTTTCCACAGCAGGTTCTCGCGTGGCACCCGCACGTTGGTAAAGCGCATCACGCCGTTGTAGATGGCGTTCAGTCCCATGAAGTGGCAGCGCTGGACCACCTCGACACCCGGCCAGTCGGTCTCGACGATGAACGCCGAGATCCGCCGTGGCCCCGTCCGCGCCATCACCACCAGCAGCTCGGCCAGAGTCCCGTTGGTCGTCCACAGCTTCTCGCCGTTCAGCACGTAGGCTTCGCCGTCGTCGCTCAGCTCGGCCGTGGTGGTCATCCGGGCCGGATCGGAGCCGACGTCCATCTCGGTGAGCGCAAATGCCGAGATCGCCCCCTGGGCCAGACGCGGGAAGTACTTCTGCTTCTGTTCCTCGGTGCCGAACAGCTTGAGCGGCTGCGGCAGCCCGATCGACTGGTGAGCGGAGAGCAACGCCGTCAGCGATCCGTCCACGCTGGAGACCCTGCCGATCGCTTTCACGTACGTGCGCTGCGACAGCCCCAGGCCGCCGTACTCGGTCGGGATCTTGATCCCGAAGGCGCCCATTTCCTTCAGCTCCGCGACGACATCTTCGGGGATCTCGCGCTCCCGGTCGATCTTGTCCGAGTCGACGCGCCGCAGCAGCGCGTCCAGGCGCTCGAGGAACGGCCGGGCCCGCTCTTCCTCCTCGGGGTCGTCTTCGGGATACGGGTGGATCAGGTCCAGCCGCAGCTTCCCCTCGAACAGCTCGCGCACGAAACTCGGGCTCGTCCATTGAGTCTCGCGCGCCGCCTCGGCGACGGCACGCGACTCCTGCTCGCTGATCTTGGGATCTTGCTGCTGGGGCGCCTTGAGTGTGGTGGCCATGGTTCGCTTCGCTTTCTACAAGGATCGACCGAGGATTTCCGTCGGACGTTGCCGCGCCGGGCTGGCGTCCTCAGTTTGGAACAGGGTTAGAGACAAACGAGTTCGCCGAGCCTGTACCGTGGCCGACGACGGGGAGTGGCCGGGCGGCGGCGTTTGATACGGTGGGGCACGATTTGTGCCACCTGTACCGCTGTCTCGTATACAGCCCGTAGCCTGGTCTCGTTCCCCAACCCGACCCGCTCCGAAGGGGGATCCATGCCCGAGCGTCAGACTCCGACCCGCATGCTCCGCGAAGAACACCAGGTCATCCTGCAGGTACTCGACGTGCTCGAGGGCCTGGTCGTCAGGGGTGAGGGCGGCGACTGGGACTTCGAGGCGCTGGACGAGTGCGTCGCCTTCTTCCGCCTGTTCGCCGACGCCTGCCACCACGGCAAAGAGGAAGACCTGCTCTTTCCCGAGCTGGAGTCCCGGGGGATGCCGCGGGAACAGGGCCCTATCGCCGTCATGCTGTTCGAGCACAAGCAGGGGAGGGCGCTGGTGGCGCAGATGGCCGAGGCGTTGAACGGCGCTCGGGCCAAAGACGAAGCCGCACGCGCCAAGCTGACGGCGGCGGCGCGTGGCTACCTGCAGCTGCTGCGCAACCACATCCACAAAGAGGACAACGTGCTGTTCAACATGGCCGACTTCATGGTGGACGCGCCGGGCTGCCAGCGTCTTTGCCAGCAATATGATGTCGTTTGCGCCCGGCACTTCGAGGGACGCACCAAGGCCGAGCTGGAGCGGCTGGCCAGCGAGTTGGTGAGTCGGCATGGATCGGCGTAACAGACGCTTGGCGCGACGTCGCTGTCCCATCGTCGCGGCGATGGCCCTGGGGTCCGCGTGCGGCGACGGCACCGGGCCAGAGCTGCCGGTGGAGCTACCGTCGGCGATCGCCTTCGACTCGGACCGTACGGGTAACCGCGACGTGTTCGTGTTCGAGGCCGACGGCCGGGTTCGCCTGATCACCGCCGACCCGGCCTTTGACGGTTCGCCCGATTGGTCGCCCGATGGCCTTCGCATCGCGTTCTACAGCGACCGCGACGGAAACACGGAGATCTATGTGGTGGACGCTGACGGGTCGAACCCCCGCAACCTGACGAACGACCCGGCCGAAGACGGGCACCCGGACTGGTCGCCCGACGGAGCCCGCATCCTCTTCCATTCCAACCGGTCGGGGGATTGGGACCTGTGGGTGATGAACGCGGATGGCACGTCGCCTCTGAACCTGACGGCCGGCCAGCCCGGCGATCAGGGCTTCGCCGCCTGGTCACCGGACGGGTCACGGATCGCCTATCACCGGGAACTCGCCGGGTTTACAAACATCTATGTAGCAGAGGCGGATGGTAGCGACCCGCGCCCCATCACTGATATCGACGCGTTCAACGCTCGGCCCGCCTGGTCGCCCGACGGTGCCCAAATCGTCTTCCAGTCCGATCGTGCGGGCGTGGGCGACATCTATGTGATGGACGCCGATGGGTCCAACACCCGCGCATTGACCAGGGACGCGGCGCTGGACGGGGCACCGGCCTGGTCACCCGACGGTCGCTGGATCGCTTTCTCCTCGCAGCAGCCTGGAGGCGACGCCGAGGTGATACTGATTCGTCCCGACGGAACCGGGCGTCTCAACTTGACCCGGAATCGCGCCTTCGATGCGTGGCCGGACTGGAAGCCGTTGCCGTAAAAAATCGGACGCGGCAGCCGGCTGACCGAGTGGCAAACATTGTGGAAGCTCGCACGCCGAGTGCGTGAGACGATACAGAGGAGGCAGACATGCGACGCAGTGTTGGTGCTCTCATCATCTTGGTCGGCATGGGGCTGGCCGGGTCGACGCCGGCTCCGGCTCAGCAAGCCCGGGCCTTCTCGGTCGAGGATCTCATCGCCATGGACCGCATCGCCGACCCGCAGGTCGCCCCGAATGGCAGCCGGATCGTCTTCGTCCTGAGCTCGCTCGACCGTGAAGCGAACCGCCGGCGTAGCGACCTCTGGATGGTGCGAACCGATGGGACGGGTCTCCGGCGGCTCACGACCCACGAGGCGTCCGACTTCAACCCGCGCTGGTCGCCGGACGGCGGCTCGGTCTTCTTCCTCTCCACCCGCTCGGGGAGCGCCCAGGTCTGGCAGCTGCCGGTCGGCCCCGGCGAGGCCCAGCAGGTCACCGATCTGCCGCTGGGCGTCGGCAACCTGATCGTGTCGCCCGACGGTGCCAGCCTCGCCTTCACGCTGGATGTATTTCCGGACTGTACGACGCTGGCCTGCACACGGACGCGACTCGACGAGCGTGAGGCGGAGAAGTCGAGCGGCCAATTGTACGACGAGATCTTCGTACGCCACTGGGACAGCTGGAAGGACGGAACGCGCTCACACCCGTTCGTGATGAGCCTGGCTGACGGTGCGGTTCGCGACGTCATGGCGGGGATGGACGCCGATTCGCCGTCCAAGCCGTTCGGTGGGGCGGAGGAGCTGACCTTCACCCCCGACGGAGAAGGGCTCGTCTTCGCCGCCCGTAACGTCGGCCGCGAGGAGCCCTGGTCCACTGACTTCGATCTCTTCTTTGTCCCGGCCGATGGGTCGGCCCAGCCTCGGAAGATCACTACCGAGAACCGCGCCTGGGACACCAACCCGGTCTTCGCCCCCGACGGCAACACGCTGGCGTATCTGGCGATGGAGCGGCCGGGCTACGAGTCGGATCGCTTCCGCATCGTCTTGCAGCCGTGGCCCAGCGGCACGCCCCGCGTATTGACCGCCGACTGGGATCGCTCGCCGGGCTCGATGACCTGGTCTCCGGACGGAAGGACGCTGCTCGTCACGGCCGGCAACCTGGGCAATGTCGCCCTGTTCGCCATCGACGTGCGCAGCGGACAGGTGCGGACCCTGCGCAGCGACGGCCACGTCCGCTACCCGGCCTACGCCGGCGATCGCATCGTCTTCGGCCTGGACCACTTCCGCTCGCCGGTCGAGCTGTACTCGATGCGGCGCGACGGCTCGGACGTTCGGCCGATCACGCGGATCAACGCCGAGAAGCTGGCGCAGGTGCGGCTGGGCGAGGGGGAGCAGTTCACCTTCAAGGGTTGGAACGACGAGACGGTCTACGCCTGGATGGTCAAGCCGGCCGACTTCGATCCGGCCCGCAAATACCCCGTCGCCTTCCTGATCCACGGGGGGCCGCAGGGCTCGTTCGACAACGACTTCCACTACCGCTGGAACCCGCAGGTCTACGCCGCCGCCGGCTACGCCGCGATCATGGTCGATTTCCACGGCTCCACCGGCTACGGGCAGGCGTTCACCGACGCGATCCGCGGTGATTGGGGCGGCAAGCCGCTGGTCGATCTGCAGAAAGGGCTGGCGGCGGCGCTCGAGCGCTATCCCTGGATGGACGGCACTCGCGCCTGCGCCCTGGGTGCGTCGTACGGCGGTTACATGGTCAACTGGATCGCCGGCAACTGGTCGGACGGCTTCCGCTGCCTGGTGAACCACGACGGGGTCTTCGATCAGCGGATGATGTACTATGCCACCGAAGAGCTGTGGTTTCCCGAGTGGGAGCATGGCGGCACCTACTGGGGCAACCCGGAGGGCTACGAGCGGCACAACCCGGCGGCGCACGTGGCGAAGTGGCGGACGCCGATGCTGGTCATCCACGGCGCTCAGGACTTTCGCGTGCCGCTGGAGCAGGGGCTCGCCGCCTTCACGGCGCTGCAGCGTAAGGGGGTGCCCAGCCAGTTACTCTATTTCCCGGACGAGAACCACTGGGTGCTGAGCCCGGCCAACAGCGTGCTCTGGCATGAGACGGTGCTGGCGTGGCTGGATCGTTGGCTGGGGCAGGGAGCCGAGCGGGCGGCGTCGCCTCAGTGATCGGCGAGCAGCTAAGCCGCCAGCGATTTCAGCGAGGAAGGGGAGAGATGCTTCTCGGGCGAAGCTGGGCACTTGCGACTTTGCTAATCATCTTGCCGCTTGGTGAGGCCCGGGGGCAGGATTTAATCATTCGTGACTCGCGCCTACGGGTCTCGGCGCCCGCCGCCGGTGTCGAGAGCCTGACCTGTCGGGGCGAGGCTGTTGTGGCCGACA
>CAYGAJ010000089.1:0-9221 GCA_964347815.1 uncultured Gemmatimonadota bacterium
AAGTCGGCTCGCCCCTCGACCAGGCGCAGCTCGCCCAGGAGTCGCGGCGACTCCACCGTGCCCGAGACTTCCACATCAGCCTCGATCCGGCCACCGGCGCGAGTGATACGCGTCGACACCGCTTCCAGCAGCGATAGGTCTTCGAGGCGGACGTCGAGACGCCCGCGTACGGTCTGATCCCGCAGCGAGTCGGCGAGGCTCGTATAGGTCGGCAATTCAAGATCCAGGTTCAGGCGACCGAACGCCGCACCGCCCGCCGTCGTCAGGTTGAGACGGGCGCCACCTCGCGTGCCTTCAGGCCCGGCAAATAGCTGGAGCGATCCGCGGTCGTAGCGGACGCTTTGCGTGTCCACGCCGATGGGATAGGTGATCGTACCGGGGCCGGGATAGAGCTCGATCGTCGCCGCCAGCGCCCCGTCCGCGGCGACCCCGGCCGCGGCAGACCCCTCGAGCGTCCCGTCCATCGACCAGCCGGGTGGCAGCAGGGGACGCACCGCGGCCAGGGGCACCTGGCGGAAGGAAGAGGTGAAGTCCCAGCCCGCCTCTCGTCTCCAATTCCCCGTGCCGCACGCGGCGGCGCTGGCTGACTCCAGACAGAGGTCGCCGACCCGAACCTCGTTTCGGCCGGCGCTGACGGCCACCGGCTGCACAAGCCGGTAGTTTCCTGCGGTACCGCTGCGGACGTCGAAACGCCGAATCGCGCCGGCCCAGTCGCGTCCGTCCAGACCACCCCGGACCTCGAGATCGACGTTCGGTTCGGCGCTCCTCAGCGCGAGGGCGACGGTGTGATCTGCCCGGCTACCTCGGCTACGAAGGCTGAGCTGATCGATCCGTCGCGGCCCGGCGCGCAGGTCGCTGGCCTCGAGGGTGATGTCGGCGGTCCCGGGGTCGCCGAGATCGACGTCGATTCGTCCCGTCAGTTCGCCCACTTCGTAATCGCGCAGCACGATCGAGCGACCGGACACGCGTCCTTGCAACTGGGGGATCTCCCGCGTGCCGCTCAATCGCCCGCTAAGTGCGAGCTCCCCAGCGGCATCCGGCCAGGCCATGGCGAGATCCGGTGCGTTGACCTCGAAGCGCAGGTCGAGCTCGTCCGCGATCGTACCGCTCGCCTCAAGGCGCGACGGCCCCCAGACCAGCTGCAGCTCCGGCAGCCGGTAGCCGGGCGGGTCGGCGATCGCCACGGCTCGAGCGCCGATCGGCTGTCCCCGCAGCGATCCGTTCAAGGTGTCCAGCTGAAGCTCGAACGCCGGGCCGGCGGCCTCGACGGTGCCCTCGCTGCGCGCCCTGAAGCTCAGCTCACCGGGCCAGCGATCCGGCTGTGGGAACAGTGGGGCAGGGGCCAGCCCTTCGCCCACCATCGCCAACCTCCAGCTCCGGCGTGGCCGCCAGGTCACGTCTCCCTCGGCCCGTATGACGCCGCCGAGCGTCTCAGCCCTGACGGTGTCGAGGGCAAGTCCGACCAGGGCACGTTCGCTGCGCAAGCCGTGGCCCTTCAGAATCACTCGATCGACCTGTAGCTGTGCCCAGGCGAGCTGCTCTGCTTGCAGGTCCAACTCTATTTCTTGCGTCTCCCCCCGCCCGAGGTCGACCTGACCGCTCACGCGGTCGAGCCGGTAGCCGCGCAACTCCAAATCCTCGGCCGCCAGCTGCGCCTGAATGGTGGGAAGCGCCCGGGTGCCGCCGATACGTCCGCTGGCCCGCAGCGATCCCGCTGCTCCGGGGTATGCCAGGCCGAGGTCGGGTGCGTCGATCTCGAAGCTGAGATTCATGTCGGCGGCAACCTCACCCGCGGCCTCCAATCGCGTGGCTCCCCACTCCAGGTCGAGCCACGGCAGCGAATAACGGGAGCCATCGACAAGAGCCCGCGCGTGACCGCTCAGCCGCTGGCCACGCAACGAGCCGTACAGCGTGTCGATCTGCACATGCCCAACCGGGCCGGCCTCCATGATCCGTCCCGCCGAATTGGCTTGCAGCGTCACGCGGCCGGGCCACAGGCTGGGCTCGGGCAAGAGCGACCCGGGCGCGAGGCGTTCGGCGCGCAGTTGCAGGTCCCAACGCGGCTGCGGCTTCCAACTGAACACCCCGGCCACTTGAAGCTGACCGCCCAGCAGGTCCGCCTCGGCCCGCTCCAGGACGATCGAGCCGGGATCATCCGGCGCGCGCACACCGCGCGCTCGGATGTCGATGCGAGCGACGCTGCGGTTCCCCAGCGCGACCCGGGTCGCTTGCAGGTCGAGGCGTGCAGCGTCCGGCCGCCCGGCGTCGAAACTGACCTCGCCCGTCAACTGATCGAGGCGCATCTGCGCCAGCCGCAGGCCTTGCGCTTCCACCTGTGCCCGGACCGAGGGGGCGGAACGAGAGCCCTCGACCTTGCCGTCCATCCGCAGCGTCCCGGCGGCGTTGGGCAGCGTCGCGCCGAGGTTCGGGGCATCAAGCTCGAACGCGACGTTCAGTGAGTCGCCGACCACGCCAGCGGCGTCGAGCCTCGTTTCGCCCCACGCCAGACCGAGCCCCTCGAGGCGGTACCCGGCGCCCTCGAGCGCGAGGGCGCCTCGGCCGCTCAGCGGCTGGTCACGCAGCCGGCCCGTCAGCGTGTCGAGCTGAACGGAGCCGACGGGGCCGCGTTCGCTCAACACGCCGCGGCTACCGGCGCGCAGCCTCACGGCGCCCGGCCACGAGTCGGGGTCCGGGAACAGCGCGGCCGGCGCCACGTCGCTGGCTTCGACCGCGATATCCCATTCGAGGTCGGGCAGCCAGGCGATCCGTCCCTGGGCCAGCACCGAGCCGTCGAGCACGTCGAGTCGCGACGCGTCGATCTCGAGCCGGTCGAGCGCGCCGCGTCCGCGCAGGGCGAGCCGGGCTTCCGGAAGCCGCGGGCCACGGACGACCGCGGTCGCTTCCAGCTGGTAGCTCTCGAGCGTGCCCGTGATCGTCAGTTCGCCGTCGGCGATCTCGATCTGATTCGGTGCGCGAACGGATAAGTCGCGCACCACACCTTTGCGGATGACGATATCGATGGGCGATTGGGGCGCTTTCGCATCACGGTCTTGCGCCTCAGGGGTGGGCCGTGGCTCGTCTTCGGCTGACCGGATGATCAGCGAGACGCCGTCGACCTCGATCTCATCCACGGTCAGGCGCGCGCGCAACAAGCCGAGCAGGCGGGGTTCGATCACTGTCCGGTCGATTTGAAGCGACGCCGACTCCAGGCCGATGCGGACGCCGTAAAGCTCCAGCGGACCTCGAAGCTTCCCGCGGACCTCGGCAACTGTGATCGGGGCCCCGAGACGCGGCAGCTGTCGCATGAACCAGTGGGCCCCGGCCGATGTCGACACGACGATCCAGAACAGCACCCCGGCCAGCGCCCCTAGCAGGGCGACGGCCAGCAGGACGCGGCGCCAACGGCCAGCGGGCCAGGGCAGCTTCACAGGTCGGGCCCGATCACGAGGTGAAACCGGAACGGCACGTTGTCTTCGCTCACACCGAAGGCCGCATCGGCGCGCACCATGCCGATGGGCGACAGCCAGCGCAGACCCGCACCGACACCTTGCTTCAGTGTGCCAGCTGAGCCGGGCACGTTGTCCGAATCGAACTCGAAGGCGTTACCGGCGTCGAAGAACGCGGCTAGACCCCAACGATTCAGGAGCCGCTGCTCGAGCTCGATGCTGAGCACGGCCATACCGCGACCGCCGATGACCCGGCGGATTCCGTCGGCCCCCACCTCGGCGGGCCCCAGGGAGCGGAACCGATACCCGCGTACGCTCTGGTCACCGCCCGCAAAGAAGCGAACGGTGGGGGGCAGCTCTCGAAACTCGGCAAAGCTTGACGTGTAGGTAGCGCCCACATCGGCCCGGGCGATCAGGCGGGTGCGAGCGGTCAAGCTGCGGATGAGCTTCCCGTTGAGCCGTGCCTGCGCGAACGAACCACTCGAAAGGACGGCCTCGTGGCTGGCCATGACATCGAAGCGGAGCCGCTGACCGTGACGGGGGAAGATGCGGTCGTCGGCCCAGGTTCGGGACCAGCCGGCGCTGGGAATCAGCAGGTTGGTCTTGCCAGTGTCCGGGCCAACCTCGAAGGCCTCGCGTTCGAACGTGAGAGAGAGGGTCTCCTCCCAGGAGCCGCGCAGGCGGCTGAGGCTTGCGCCGACCAGAATCTTGTCGCTGTCACTCGACCGCGGGTCGAGGCGGGCGAAACCGGCGAATAACGTCAGGATAGAGGTGCGCGGGTAGCGACTAGGTATGAGGTAACGCCCGGTGATGCTTTGCTCGACGTCCGAGGCCTTCAGCTCGGCCCGTACCCGATGTCCCTGCCGGTTGGCACGACGGTGCTCGGCCTCGAACGTCCCCCGCAGCCCCGTGTCCGTTCCGTAGCCCACGCCCAGCTCGTAACGCTGTGGCTTGCGCGGCTCGAGATCCACCTCGATGGGAACCCTGAGGCTGTCGGCTCGGTCGCGGCGCGGCAGGACTTCCACCCGGCTGAAATAGGGCCCGCCGCTCAATGCCCTCTGCAGCTCCAGCAGCCGAGCCGAACTAAACGGCTCGCCCGGGCGGAAGTTCACGTAGCCGCGCAGCACGTCGGGATTGAGCACGCTCTGGTTGAAAACGACAGGCCCGAAGAAGAATCGCGGCCCCGTTGCGAAAGCGAGCGCGATCTCCGACGAATACGCCTCGAGATCGATCCGTATCTCGCTGGTGGTGAAGCGGGCGTCGAGATAGCCGCGATCGGCCGCCTCACGGGTCAGGGACGACTTCCCCGCTTCGTAGGCGGCGTGCTGGAGCGGATCGCCTTCCCGGAGGGGGAATTGCGCGGCGGCCGTCCGGAGCTGCGCGTCTTGCGCGCCGTCGCCGGTTAGCTCGAGCGTCAGTCGCCGGATGCGGAGCGGCGGCCCTGGGTCGATGCGGTAACGGGCTGTCCAGCGGTCACCCGGCGTTTGCAGTTCAGCTTCGATCTCCGGCCGGTAGAAGCCGAAAGGCTGCAACGCCAACCTGATCTCGCCCGGCGCCCGGGCGTGCAGCCGTCGCACGCGCTCGATCGTCAGCTCGCCCTCGCGGGCCGCCGCCGCGATGCTGAGCACGGAGCGCACGTTGTCCCGCACCGCGCCGCCCACGCCTTCGATTATCACTCGCACCCGGCCGCTTTGCGGGTGGGCCGGGGACGCGAAGACAAGGGAAACGGTGAAAAGCGCCGCCGATATCAGGGCGGCGTGCGTGGGTTTAGACACGTCGAAGGTTACCCCGTCGCCATCGCGGCGGTTGGCACCTGGTCTCGCTGTCGATCCAATAGCTCATCACTTAGGTTTTAAAGAGTAGTGTTACTCGCACACCATGGCCAGATTGTCCCTCGGGTGCGCAGCTCTTCGTCATCGTTCACGTCTGGAGGATCACTTGGGACACGGCGTGGTCCGGAAGTACGTTCGCTATTCGCAAAACGGCCGTGTCGCCTTCGGGCTGCTCGAAGACGACACCGTTCATGAGCTGTCGGGAGACCCGTTCGGAGCCCCCGAGGCGACCGGCCATTCCCAGGCGCTCGAGGCGGTTCGTTTGCTGGCACCGTGCGCTCCATCAAAGGTCATCGCGGTCGGCCGCAACTACCCCAGCCATCTGGGCGACCGGCCGGCACCCGAGTACCCGGGCCTGTTTGCGAAGTTTCCTTCCTCGATTATCGGTCCGGGCGCGGCCATCGTCATCCCAGTGGACGCGGGCAGCGTCCACTACGAGGGCGAGCTGGTCGTGGTGATCGGCAAGAAGGCCAGAAACGTCTCAATCGAAGAAGCGAGCGCCCATGTGTTCGGGGTGACCGCCGGCAACGACGTGAGCGAGCGCACTTGGCAGCGCAGCGACCTTCAATGGCTGCGCGCCAAGGCGACCGACACGTTCGCGCCGCTGGGCCCCGCGATCGTTCAAGGCCTGCGATACAACGATCTGCTCTTGCAGACGCGGCTCAACGGCGAGCTGCGCCAGTCGGAACGCACGCGCGAGACCTTTTTCGATATCGAGACGCTCGTGAGCTTCGCGAGCCGCTATTTCACCTTGCTGCCCGGCGACCTGATCTTCACCGGAACACCGGGAACCACCGCAGCCATGAGCCCGGGGGACGTCGTCGAGGTCGAAATCGAGGGCGTCGGCACGCTGCGGAACCCCGTAGTGGCGTCGCCCTTCGCCAGCTGAACGGAGGCGCGCCCGCATCGGGCGAGGAGCCCGGCCCCCAAAGTGGCGGCGGGGCGCCCCAGGCTGTTCGATGGCCGCCGCGGAAGTAGGCGGTCGAAGGAACGTCAAGGAGCACCCCACCACAAGGGAAGAGATGCACAAGCGTCTCTATCCTATAACAAGTCCCATGCCACCTGCGACGGCCTTGTCATTGCCCGTGATACGTCGTTTTGAAACTCGTTGGCGCCGAGTGCACGCGACGATGTCGCAACAGGCTCGTTGCGTGCCTGCGACGTGAAACCCACCAGGTTTGTGATCTGAATCGCGCCTTTGTCAGCGGGGCGAAGCCGGGCCCTTCCACAGGAGGACCGTCGCGACTACCCCCGCGTGGTCCGATGGCCAGAGTCCCGACGGCGTCCGATCGCCGGGCTCCGCCCCCACGCGCCTCGAGAATCGACGGCTCCGGGACATCGCGGTCGGCCGTCTCAGATCGCCGCGCAACAGAATGAGATCGACCCTTCGGTCCAACAACGAGCGTTCATTTCGCAGGTCGGACGCCTGGCAGCAGGTCGGTCCCTCATCGCCCCCGTCCCAGGCATCTGAGAAGCGGGCGGCGATCAGGTTGCCGTATGTCGGTGTGCCGCTCCCGTCGGCGGCGGAGTTCAGATCGCCAGTCAGAATAGTCGGGAGCGCTCCGTGATCTCGATCCAGTCGATCGATCGCCGCGAGCAACTCCTGGCTCTGGGCGACCTGTATCTGGGGCTCGGTATCTCCCGGTTCGAGATGTGTCGTCAAGAAGCGCACGGTCGAGCCTGCAATCCGCGCGTCGATCGAGGCCCAGCCGCGACGCACGGGAAGTGGCCGGGGACCAATCGAGGCGTTCAGTGAGGTTTCGAACTGTCCATCCTGCGGGTTGAAGACTTCGATATCCCCACGAGCGAGGATAACATCGGAATCGATGAGTCGGATGTCCGTGGTCGAGTTTGGCGAGTCGGGGTCGAGGATCGGAAGCTCGCCGTCGAAGTTGCGAGAGGCCGAGACGGGCACGTAGTCGAGACCGCGCGCAGCCAGCGCCGACAGCAGCAGGCGGCGAAAGTCCAGCGCCGTGTCTGCAGCGGGCGTCGCGCCACCGAAGGCCGCGTCACCCGGGGTCTGGGTGAGATAGGCCGATACCTCCTGCAACCCAATGAGGTGCGGACGCTCACGCGCCACCTCTTCGGCAAGCGCCACCGCACGTTCGCCGAAGTCCGTCGCCTGGACGCTGGCCCAGAGCGCCGCCGCCGCCGCGGGAATTTCGCTTGCCGCCAGCCCGGAGTCGAACAGCCGCTCGATCGGCGCGCCGGCATAGACGTTTCGAGTCATGACCCGGGCCAGAACCGAGTCGCCGCGGCTTTCCGACCCGGGTTCGCTTCGTCGGTCAGCGTCGCAGCCCGCCGCCAGCGCCAGGGCGATGGTGACGAGCGAAAAGTGCCAGCATCGGCGTTGCATGAAGGGTCTCACTCTGCTTGAAGAGTTCGCCTCGAAGGGCGCCGCGCGAAGCCGGGGCGCCCCAAGCACTCCTACGGCGGCGACGTCAAGAGTTAGTCATGTCGGGAGGATGATGCAAAGCCGCCGCCCGTGGGCGGCGGCTTGATCGAGGGGAGGGCGGCAAGACCCGGTCTCAGCCGGGCACCGCGGCGCGCGGCTCAGCCCGCCGGCGCCGACGTCTCACAGGAGGAACACGATCCGTCACCGGAAACGACCTGCGCTCTGTCCCCCCGGTGATGCGCGGCCCAAACCCGGAACCAGCGCTCCGCGAAGAGGAAAGCCACCAATATCCAGAACAACCACCCCAGCTCGAACACCGACAATTCTCCCGCCAGTTTATGTTCCACGCCTTACTACGGGCGCCGCCCCTCCGGGGTTTCGGTCGCCACGCCTCCCCCTTTACCGTATTAGACGGACGGGAAGGGAAAAACGTTTACAGGTCGGTCGGAACCTAAGCGCGCTGGAGGTTCGGGATGCGACTCTCCCAGATGGTCACCGCGGTGGACGTCCACGCCGGCGGCGAGCCGGGAAGGGTCATCGTGGGTGGGGTCGTCGATGTCCCCGGGAAGACGATGTTCGAGAAGAAGGTGTATCTCGAGACCTACGCAGATGACCTCCGCAAGCGTATGCTCCGCGAGCCGCGTGGGTACCCGGCCCTGTGCTGCAACCTCATTCTTCCCCCGACCCACCCCGACGCCGACGCGGGCTTCGTCATCATGGAGCAGACCGAGTACCCGCCAATGTCGGGAAGCAACACGATCTGCGTCGCCACCGTTCTGCTCGAGACCGGCATGGTGCCGGCCCGGGAGCCCAAGACCGACCTCGTCCTGGACACGCCGGCTGGATTGGTGTCCGTCTCGGCCGAAGTGTCCAACGGCAAAGTCACGAAGGTGACGTTTCAGAATCTGCCGGCCTTCGCCGTCCACCTCGACGCCGAGATCGAACTGCCCGAGGTGGGCCGGGTGACGGTGGACGTAGCTTACGGCGGCATGTTCTACGCCATCGCCAGCGCGCAGGCGCTCGGCGTCCGGCTCGTTCCCGGGGAGGGCCGGCGCATCGCGCGGTTGGGGCGCATGATCACCGCCGCTGCCCGGGAGCAGCTCCCGGCCGTGCACCCCGACAACCCCGCCATCGCCGGCGTCACCATCTCACAGCTCTCGGGCGCGCCCGACCATCCCGAGGCGGCTCGCAAGAACGCGGTCGTCGTCTCCACCGGCGAGCTGGACTGGGCGCGCCCCGAGACGTGGACCGGCGCCCTCGACCGCTCGCCCTGCGGCACCGGCACCTGCGCCCAGATGGCGGCGCTGTTCGCCAAAGGCGAGCTGGACCTCGGCGACCACTTTCACCATGAGGGCATCCTCGGCACGCTGTTCAGCGGCCGGGTGGTCGGAAAGACATCGGTCGGCTCGCACCCGGCGATCGTGACGACGCTGAGCGGACGAGCCTGGATCACGGGTGTGGCCCAATACGTGGTGGACGCCGAAGACCCGTTCCCGAACGGGTTCACCGTGGGCGACATCTGGTGAGAAGTGTTGGAGCCGGGGGGAA
>CAYGAJ010000090.1:0-7772 GCA_964347815.1 uncultured Gemmatimonadota bacterium
CCTGCAGGCGATCGGCGTAAGCCAGCGGGGCGCTCTCGGCGTAGCCATCCGGGTTCTCCTGAGGCGTGCGCATGTAGCGCTCGGTGTAGATCGTGTCGTAAAGCCGCCAATCGGTGACCGGCGCAACGGCGATCGCAGCTTTGAATACATCTGCCCCCTTGAGGATGGAGAGCGAGGCCATGTAACCTCCGTAGCTCCACCCCCAGATTCCGATGCGATCGCCGTCCACGTAGGGCAGCTCCGCGAAGTAGCGGGCCGCCGCGATCTGATCGGCCGACTCGTATCGGCCCAGGTTCAGGTAGGTGATCTTCTTGAAGCGAGACCCGCGGGCTCCCGTCCCCCGGTTGTCCACGCTTGCCACCAGGTAGCCTTCCGCCGCCAGTAGCTGATGCCAGAGGTAACGGTCGCCCCACCAGGCATCGGTGACCGTCTGCGAGCCGGGCCCCCCGTACACGTACATGAGCAGGGGGTAGCGTCGGGTCGGATCGAAATCGGGCGGCTTGATCATCCAGGCGTTGAGCTCGACTCCGTTCACCTGAACCTTGAGGAACTCCGGCACCCGAAGCCGCAGCGCCTCGAGCTCCTGCCTCAGCTTGCTGTTGTCATCCAATGTGCGGATGCTCTGGCCGTCCGCCCGTCGCAGCGTCTGCACGGGCGGCACACCGGCGCTGGAGACGGTGTGAAGGTAGAAAGTATAGGAAGGATCGAAGCTCACTCGGTGCGTCCCCTCGGCGCTGGAGAGGCGCTGGAAACCGGTTCCGTCCAGATTGACTCGGTAGAGCGGACGCGCCAGCGGGCCGTCGGCGGCGGCACTGAAGTAAACGACGCTGCGCTTCTGGTCGACGCCGTAGGTGTCGAGCACGTCCCAGTCTCCGGTCGTGATCTCGTTCACGAGCGAGCCGTCCCGGGCGTGGAGGTAAAGCCGGGCGTAACCGTCGCGCTCGCTGAGGTACACGAACTGCCGGCCGCCCTTGATCCAGATCGGCTCGTTGACGTCGAGCCAAGCCTCGTCGCTGTCCGTCAGGATCACCCGAGAGCCTCCCGTGCGCACGTCGGCCAGCACGAGGTCCATCCGGTTTTGATGGCGGTTCAGCCGCTGGAACCAGATCGTCTCCGGCGAGTCGGCGAAGTCCATGCGCGCGATGTAGAAGTCGCCGTAACCTGTCGGCGCGACGTCGATGAAGATCGTCTCACCGCTGGCGACGTCGACGACGCCCAGGCGCACCTCGGAGTTCGCCGTGCCCGCTTTGGGGTAACGCACCGGTGTCAGCTCAGGGTAGAGCGTGGTCTCGTCGATCAGGTAGAAGGCCGGGATTGCCGTCTGGTCAAAACGCCAGAATGCGATCCGCCGGCCATCCGGACTCCAGCGGAAGGCGTCGACCAGCGACAGCTCCTCCTCGTGGACCCAATCGGTCGTGCCATTGATGATGTCGTCCCCGCCGTCGGTGGTGAGGGCCCGCTCAACGCTGCTCTCGAGGTCGACGACGAAGATGTCATTGTCCCTGACGAAGGCCACCTTTTGTCCGTCGGGCGCGAACTTCGCGTAAGCCTGGCGCCCCGGCTGGGGGCTCAACGGTGTGAGCGTCCGGGCCTTGAAGTCCCAGACGTAGTAGGTGGCGCGGCGGCTGCGCCGCCAGATCCGCTCCACTTCGGTCTCGATCAGCAGCTTCGAGCCGTCCGGCGCGAAGGTGTATCCCTCGATGGCGACCGGCTCAGCGCTGGCGGCGGGGACCAGCTCGGCACCGGCGACAAGCAACTCGCGCCGACCGTTTCGGGCGTCGACTCGGTACAAGTCGGTGCGGCCGTCACCGTCACGTTCAACGAGCGTGAAGTGACGACCGTCGCCCATCCACTCCAGGCTGACCCGCTCGGGACTGAGGTCGCGGGTCCCGTAGATGCGCTCGACGGTGAGCCCGGTCTGTTGAGCCCGCGCCGCCGGAGCGATCGCGGCGGCAGCGAGGGTGGCGGCTACCGTCGCCAGGCGGCGCGGTGTGCGGAAAGCTTGAGGAGAACGGTGCGACATTTCTCGAACGGCGTTGAGGTTGAACGGGGGATCAAGATACGCGACAGGGCCGTGCCGGGCGATGGCCGGGCGCTGAGGCCAGGGGGGGCGTCGTGGGTCGGTGGCCGCGCCTCCGTGCCGATTCGGCCGGACACGGGTCGAGTTGTCCACCGGCTCGGGGCGTCCGTCCTCCGTCGACCTGCCGGGTTGGATTGCCGATACCCGTCCGAGTCGTGGGGGCCCGGCCCGTCAAATCGCAAGTTTACAGTAGGTTGCGCGAGGCGCGCCCTGCGCGCGCTTGCCCGATCGCAGGGGTCCTAGGCCGGGCACACAACTTGCCCTTATATTACTAGCCTCCCCCGGCCGACGCCCCCGTCGGCACTTGCTTCCCAATTGCCTCCGCAAGCAGGAAACGGTGGACAGGCGAACGGCTATCACGCTGAGAATCGGGCTCGTGATCTGCTGGGGCGCTCTGGGCGTGTACCTTTTGCGCCTGGGCGTGGCCGCCGGTCCCTCCATCTCGCCCGGGGTGAAGGCTCTCGACCTCACCCTTCTGGCTCTGGCCGTCTTGGCCCTGATGGGCCTGACCTTGTGGCTCTTCTGGCCACGCGGGCGTTCGGGTCAGACGCGAGATGAGAGCGGCTACCGGCAGTTCTTCGTGAGCGCCGGCGACGCCATGTATGTGACCGATCGGCGTAAGCGGATCGTCGACTGCAATCAGGCGATGGAGGAGCTTGTCGGGTATACGCGCCGGGAGCTGCTGCACCTCGACTTCGGCGAGCTGTATGCGCGGCAGGGCGACCGCCGGATGTTTCAGTACGTGATGGCGCGGCAAGGGACGGTCAAGGACTACGACTTGAAGCTGCGTCGCAAAGACGGGCGAGAGATCGACTGTCTACTCAGCGCCAGCTCGCGGGTCGACGATAACGGAAAAGTCCTGGGCTACCAGGGGATCATCCGCGACATCACCTTCCGCAAGCGGGTCGAGGAGGCGCTGAGGGACGGCGAGGAGAAATACCGGACGCTGTTCGAGCGAACTCCGATCGGCCTCGGCGTGGCCGATGATGAGGGTCACCTGCTGGCGTTCAACGAGGCGCTGCTCGAGCCGGGTGGCTACCGGCCGGAGGACATCGCGCGGCTGAACAGCGTGGCCGAGCTGTTCTACGATCCGCACGAAGTCAGGCGGACGATGGCGGCGGCACAGCGTTTTGGCTCGCTGCGAAAGTACGAGACGCGGTTCAGACGCAAGGATGGAGGGTACTACGACGCGCTGCTCAGCCTGACACCGATCCGGCTGGGCGCCCATCTCGGCTGGCAGGTGATGGTCGAGGATGTGAGCGAGCGCAAGCGGGCCGAGGAGAGCCTGCGACGCGAGAAGGGATTCTCGGATACGCTGATCGAAAGCCTACCTGGCATTTTCTGTCTGTTCGGGCCCAAAGCACAGCTTCTGCGCTGGAACCACAACCTGGAAGAGGTCTCGGGCTACACGGCGGAGGAGCTGTCCGAGCTGCGCTTGGTCGACTTCTTCTCCGCGGGAGACCGGCGGACGGTCGAGGAGATGTTCGTCGAGGTATTGTCGCGCGGCCGGGCTAGCCTGGAAGCTGAGTTCGTCGCCAAAGGTGGTAGACCGACTCCCTATTACTTGACCGGCACGCGCGTTTCGCTCGATGGCGAGCGGTGCGTGATCGGCATGGGCGTCGATATCAGCGAGCGCAAGCGGCTGGAGCAGCAGTTCTTCCTGTCTCAGAAGCTGGAGGCCGTCGGCAAGCTGGCGGGCGGGGTCGCCCACGACTTCAACAACCTGCTCACCGCGATACTCGGGAGCTCCGAGCTGCTGCTGGCGGAGCTCGACCCCAGCGACCCGCGGCGGGCCGACGTGGAAGAGGTGGCGCGGGCCGGACGACGCGCCGCGTCGCTCACCCGGCAGCTGCTGGCCTTTGGGCGGCGCCAGATCATGCAGCCGCGGGTACTCGACCTGAACCACGTGGTGGCCGACATCAGCAGCATGTTGCAGCGGTTGATCGGCGAGGATGTCGAGCTGGTGACGCTGTTGGGGTCCGAGCTGCGGAGTGTCAAGGCCGATCCCGGGCAGATCGAGCAGGTGATCGTCAATCTGGCGGTGAACGCGCGGGATGCGATGCCAGGCGGCGGCCGTCTGGTCATCGAAACAGCCAACGTGGAGTTGGAAGGCGGGTACACCTGGGAGAGCGAGGCCGTGCGGGCCGGCTCCTACGCGATGATCTCGGTCAGCGACACCGGGCACGGCATGGACGAAGCGACGCAGGCGCGGATCTTCGAGCCGTTCTTCACGACGAAAGGTCAGGGGAAAGGAACGGGCCTCGGCCTCTCCACCGCCTACGGAATCGTGAAACAGAGCGGCGGCCACGTGTTCGTGAGCAGCGCTCCGGGTCGAGGCTCCACCTTCAAAGTCTATCTGCCGGCGGTCGCCGAGACCGCGGAGCACGTCGAGCACGCCGAAAAGGCTGCGCCGATGGTCCGCGGGTCCGAAACGGTGCTGCTCGTGGAAGACGAAGACGCGGTGCGGCGGGTGTTGCGAAAAGAGCTCGAGCGGCACGGTTACGTGGTTCTCGAGGCGGCGGGCGGAGAGGAGGCGCTCCAGATCGCGGCGTCACACGGCCAGAGGATTCAACTGCTCGTGACTGATGTGGTGATGCCGTTGATGAGTGGCCCGGACCTGGCTCGTCGGCTCACCGCCACTCACCCCAGAATGAAGGTGCTGTACGTTTCGGGCTATGCCGACGACGCGATCGTCCGACAGGGAACCGTGGAGCCCGGCACGCCTATCCTCGAAAAGCCGTTCGCCGCCGGCGCGCTCGCCGAGAAGGTGCGTGAGGTGCTGGACGCGGCTAGCTCCTCAGGATCGCGGCCAGATTCCGGCCGAACCTGACGGCGTGGGCCCGGTGAACGCCCTCGTCCGGAACGTCAAGCACATCTCTCGACGTTAGCCGCTCGCGCTCCAGCTCGAGTCGGTAAACACGTATCCAGGCTACGAGCTGCTTTGGAACGACCTCCGGGTGGAACTGCACGCCATATGCGCGCGGTGTAAGTCGGAAGGCCTGGGGGTAGCGTGCGGTCCGAGCCAGGACTTCGGCGCCGGCCGGCAGGTCGAACGTGTCGCCGTGCCAGTGGAAGGTGTCGAAGCGTCGGGGGAATCCCTTCCAGAGAGGGTCGACCATCCCGGCCTCGGTCAGCTCGACCGGTGCCCAGCCGATCTCCGTGCCTCGCGCTCCGGGATAGACCCGGCCCCCGGCGGCCGCGGCCAGAAGCTGGGCACCCAGACAGACACCGAGCAGGGGCTCGCCACGCTCGAGCTGTCGGCGGATGACTTCGATCTCGGGCGCCAGAAAGGGGTGCTTGTCGAGCTCGTAGGCTCCCATCGGACCACCGAGAACGATCAGCGGCCCGGACGGCAACTCGAGACCGGGGTCCCTCAACGCCTCCGCGTCCAGGTAGCGGAAGCGGATCCCGTGATCTTCGAGCGACGCGCCCAGATAACCGAGATCTTCGATTTGCACGTGGCGGATCACGGTGCAGATCGAGCCGTGTCTGGCTTCGACCAAACGGTGCAAAGCGATCTCTCCTGCTCTTCTTGTCGTGGTCGAACGGGTGCCGCGGGGTGGGGCACCTTTGGCAAAATCTCGCGGGCCGGGGCGACGAGCAAGGCGGATGGGCCGGCGTGTCGATCCGTTCCGACCGACGGCCGGTGATGCGGGGGCTAGCCGATGAAGAGAGCGGACCCTTCCTCAGCCGGCGCGCCGTGCTCGGCGGCCCGACGCGTCTCGTTTTTCGCTTTGCCGCAGAGGCCGACGACCGCCACGACCAGAACGGAGAGGAGCAAAGCGGACCTCATCACGAATCTCATTCCACACCTCGCGTTGGGGCTGCGCCGGGGAAGCTGCAAGTCGAGAATTCGCTGATCTCATGCCACCGGCTGGATCGAGTCGGTGCAGGCGCGGGTCGAGGGACCCGCGCCTGCGGGGCGACCACCGGCCGAAACGCCGTCGCCCAGGGTTGGGTGGTCGGTGGGTCCGGCTGTGGGATGGAGGCCAGCCAGCCGAAGCTGACCAGCATCAGGTCGTCGTCATCGACCTCGAGATGCCGGAAGCACGAGGTACGGCCGGTGGTGGAGTCGCGCGAGTCCTGAAGCCGGGGAAGTTCACACGCGGCGCCGGTGACGGTCATTCTGCCCGACCGAGATCGGAAATATTGACTATCGTGGGCCGGGCCCGAGGGTTCGGACTTCGGGTCGCTGGCTGAACGCATCGCCGGTGGATTCCAATCGCTCACGGGCTCGCTCCAGGTTCATCGAGCCGGAAGACTCGGCACGTCTCGTGTGCCGTGCTTTGCTTGAAGGCGAGGATCGTGCCAGGGAACGTCGGCGGGCCGCTCAGCCGGTTTCGGTCAGCTCTGCGATCCAGGCCGTCATCTCGGTGCCGGACTGGATCTCGCGGGCCTGCTCGGCCGCTCGTGCTTTGGCCTGGGCCCAGAGGGAGGGTCGGGTGGCCCAGCGCAGCAGTTCGACGCTCAGCTCGCGGATCGGCATCGCCTGGCCGACACCGTCGAGCTTGATGTTTGCGGCGACCTGATCGAGGTCGGTGCTCAGCACGGCGAGCCCGTTGGCGAGGTAAGCGGAGTACTTGAGGGTAGGCCGCAGGTGATGATAGGGGTCGTCGACGCTATAGAGTATCAGGCCCACATCGCAGCGTCGGGCGAGCCAATCGTGGACGGCAGGCGACAGGAGCCCGTGGTGCCGCGCGTTGGGTACCTCCAGCTCGTCGAGCCAGTGGCGCACCTCATCCTGACCCGGCCCACAAACATGAAGCCGGCTTTGCGGTGCGTTACGGATGGCCCGGAGGACCTCGCGAAAATTCGAGGCGGCGCGCGAGTCGACGGCCCCGGAATAGAAGAAATTCACGGTGCCGGGCTCGAAGTCGATCTGTGCCGGCGGCGGTGAGCCGGGCTCCAGGCTCGGCACGTAGACGTGGCGGCGGAAGGTGCGAAAGCGCGAATCGTCCAGGCCGTGGCGCGAGCGGATCGCGTTCATGAAACCGGCCGGGGTGACCAGGAAGTGAGCGGCCCGAAACAGCGCGCCCTCCAGCGCCTCGAGCCGTGGGTCGTCGAAGAGAGGCTTCGGTTCCCCCGCTCGCGCGCGCCCCGCCGCGGCCTCGAGCGGTAGCTCCTTCACGATCACCACGAGGCGCTGGCGTGTGAGCCGCGACTTGGCGCCGAGGGTGGTATAAGATCTTTGCGCCAACTGCAGCGAAGTGCCCGATCTGCTCTCGGGTGTTAGAAGCCGCACCGTCCCGGGCAGCTCCGGGTAGATGAGCAACAGGATTCGCGAGTTGTCGCCGAGCAGCCCGGCCAGTTCGGCCAGCCGCTCCCGGAGCCGGGCGAGGTCCGCCGGGATTCTCTGCTTCGGGGGGGCCTCGGGTCGCAGGTGGCGGAATCGCACCTCGAGTCCCGACGCCCGAATGACGCTCAGCAGACCTGCGACGAGCGCGCCACCTCGAGAGGCGGCGGGCCGGCCGGGGGAGCCGGGCTCGACGGCGTAGAGGCTGAGGGTGGTGCTCAAAGAGACTGTGAGATTCGGGTTTCCTAGAGGCCCAGCCGTTAAACGTGTTGAGACAGTCCTTCCACCCGAGCGTCGCGGCGCGATCGATACGGAATCGCCTAAAACCTACCCGCCGATAACAGCAACGCAACGAGCCGGGGGCGACCGACGCCGGACGAGCTGGCGAGGCTGTCAAGC
>CAYGAJ010000090.1:7872-9181 GCA_964347815.1 uncultured Gemmatimonadota bacterium
ACCGAGTTGACGGCGGCGAACGCGGCTCGGATCTTTAAACGACCGCCCGTTCCGTACCGATCCCCCTTCGACGTCACCGTTGCGTGGGAGCGTGCTTGCGAGCCGCCCCCGGTTCGACGCTGCAAACGATGGTTGCAAGTTCACAAGACCGAACGATCCGCGTGCTCTACGTGGTCGAGGGCAGGCTCTCCGGGCCCGGTCGCCAGGCGGTGCTGCAGCTGGCGAGTCGCCTGCCGCGGCGGCGTTTCGAGACCGTCGTCGCCTGCAAACGTGATACAGAACTGGTGGAGGCGCTTCAACGCAGCGGCGTGACCGTGACGCCCCTGCCGGGCCCGGTCGGCTTTGGCATCGACGCCGTGCTGGGCCCGGTGCGAGAGGTTCGACGACATGGCGCCCACGTCGCGCACCTGTACGGCTGCGCGGGACCGGCTTTGGCGACGGCGGCGCGGTTGGCCCGGGTTCCCGCCGTGTTGTGCAGCCGTGACATCCCGGGTGACCCGATCCCAGCCTCGGGCTGGCGGCGGCACGGGCGGCGGCTGCTAGTGCGGGCGGCCGACCGGCTGATCGATCGCCATGTGGCGATGAGCCGCCGAGCGGTGCGGGCGCTCACGGATGATGCCGGTGTCGATCCGGCCAAAATTCTCATGATCCCCGCAGGGGTCGAGCTGGATCGGTTCGCACCGGACCGGGTACGCCGGGGCGCCTGGCGGAGCCGCGTCGGATTTCCTGCGGATGTGACCCTGATTTGCGCGTTCCTGGGGCGCGATCGCGAAGCCGTCGGTGCCTTGCTGTTGCGCGTGCTGCGGACGATCGAGCCTCCCGCCGGCTGGCTGGCGGTGGTCTTCGGGGCGGGCTCGTCGCTGGAAGAGCTGGAGGACAGGGCCCGGTCGCTCGATCTGGGGGATCGTGTGCGGTTCGCTGAACCCGGTGAGGCCACGCCGGAGCTGCTGGGCGATGCGGATCTCGTTCTGGGTCTCGGGGGCGGAGGCGACACGATCGGCATCCGGGAAGCGATGGCCATGGCCCGGCCCGTCGTGGCACTGGACTCGGAGGACGCGGCGGATGCTGTCAGCGACGGCGTCGATGGGCGTGTGGTGGCGGCAGGCGACGCCACGGCGCTGGCGGACGCGATCACGGCGCTGCTGCGCGACCCGATCGCAGCGGAGCGGATCGGCCGAAACGCACGCAAGAAGGCGGAACGCGAGTTTTCGGTCGAGCGGATGGTGCGACGCGCAGGGATTCTCTACGAGGAAATGCTGCGCGAGAAGGGGTACATCACAACTTCAAGTGCGGGAGTCGGCGCCAGCCG
>CAYGAJ010000091.1:0-9172 GCA_964347815.1 uncultured Gemmatimonadota bacterium
ATGACCTGGCCGACGCGTCGTGACTTTCTGAAGACCGGAGCCCTGGCAGGGATCGGCGCCCTCGGCGGCGGCCTGTCCGCGCGATCATCGTCCGCCGTGGGAACGGGCACGGGGCGCGGCCAGGGCGGGCCGGTGGTGATCGCCAGCGCCAACGGTCTGCAGGCGACGCAACGCGCCATGGAGTTGCTGCGCTCCGGGACCGACACGCTCGAGGCCGTGGTGTCGGGCGTCGGGTTGGTCGAAGCCGACCCCGAGGATACCAGCGTCGGCTACGGCGGCTTGCCCAACGCGCTCGGTGTGGTCCAGCTCGATGCGTCGGTCATGCACGGCCCGACCCGCGGGGCTGGAGCGGTTGGCGCGCTCGAGGGCTTCATGCATCCGGCCCAGGTGGCGGCGGCGGTGATGCGGTACACCGATCACGTGTTTCTGGTGGGCGACGGCGCGCGGCGTTTCGCGCTCGAGATGGGATTCGGCGAAGAGAACCTGCTAACCGATCGCGCTCGGCGGACGTGGCTGCGCTGGCGCGCCCGTTTGAGCCGTGAGGATGACTACCTGACGCCGGATCAGTCGGAGGAAGGGATAACGGACTTCGGGCTCGAGGACGCTTGGGAAGGCGGTCGCCGCTACGGTACGATCAACTGCTGTGCCCTCGACGGGGCGGGCAGCCTCTCAGGCGTGACCACGACCTCGGGCCTCGCCTTCAAGGTGCCGGGGCGGGTTGGAGACAGCCCCATCATCGGTGCCGGTCTTTACGTGGACAACGACGTCGGTGCCGCCGGCTCCACGGGCCGTGGCGAGGCCGTGATAAAGAGCTGCGGATCGATGTTGGTGGTGGAGCAGATGCGCCGCGGGCTCGCGCCGACCGACGCGTGTCTCGAAGCGCTGCGGCGAATCGTTCGCTTCACCGTGGAAAAGCGCCTCCTGAACGAAGAGGGGCGACCGAACTTCAATGTGAACTTTTACGCCGTGAACAAGCAGGGCGTGCATGGGGCCGCGGCGATATGGTCGGGCAGCCGCTACGCCGTCTTCGATTCAGTGGGCCATCGCCACATGGACAGCGCCTACCTGTTCGAGCGCGCCCGCTAGACGCAGGCCTAACGAGATGGATGACCTCGACCGGCTCTTCATCGAGTTCGTCGACATCTTGCGCCGGGAGCGTCCGGCGGAGGTCAAAGAGCCGTTCGCTGTCTCCGAGGTGACGGGGCGCATCATCCCCTACTCGAAGGTGCGCAACCGGGCGGGGTTCAGGTCGAACGACGACTACGAGACGGCCCTCTCGCGCTTGCTCTCGGGTGAGCGCGGCTACGTTCTGAGCGAAGGCCCAATGCAACAAGAGCTGAGAGCCGGTCTCGAGGAGCCGTTGCCCGACATCCGGCGCTACCGCGCCTTCGGTGACAGCCGGGTCTGGCTCAACCCGGAGGAGATCCCGCCGCCCGGCGATATCCGCTACGCGCCGCCGGCGCTGCGCGAGCAGGTCGAGCGGGATGCCGAGGCGGATGAGGCCCGTCGAATCGAGTCGGCGCGCACCGAGGCTCCGCCAACCGAGTCGTACCCGGAGGCCGACGTGCCCGCGCCGGTCGCCGAGGGGAGCGAGGAGGACCAGCTGCTCGATCCGCTGTACTCGCCGTCGGCGGCGTCGACGGAAGACTCGTCTACCGCGTCACTCGCGGCCTGCCCCGAATGCGACGCCGCGTTGCCCGAAACGGCTCTCTATTGCCCCTTCTGCGGCTATCAGCTCGCGGCCACCACGTGTCGATCGTGCGGCTCCGAGCTCGATCGCGCCTGGCGCTTCTGTGCTCGCTGCGGCACGCCGCGGCCGGGCAGGCCAGGCGGGTAGCTTGACGTGCAGGAAGGCGCCCGGTATCATCGGGGCGCAAAACTTTCAGAGCATCTCAATCGAGTTACCAGCAGCACGCCGGCGTCGCACAGCTCGCTTTTTGGCCGGCGGCAACGGTCGCGGCACGGGGTCCGTCGATCAAGGCGCGCTGCGTTTTACCCCCCCAACGGAGGACAGGATGTTTCGTAAGAGCGGTTTTGCGGTGGCTGCCCTCGCGCTGAGCCTCACGGTGGCGCTGGCGTGCGGGGGCGCCGAGTCGGGTCAGCAGCAGGCGGCGGCGGGCCAGACGGCGGCGGCTCAGCCAGCAGCTCAGCCAGCAGCTCAGCCAGCGGCTCAGCCGACCCAGATGGCTCAGGGCCAGGAGATGGCGGGCCACGAGATGGAAGGCCACGCCATGGGCGGCGAGCAGCAGCAGGCCAAGCTCCCCGAGGGTGTGACCCAGGAGATGATCACCCAGGGCAAGTCGCTTTTCGTCGGCGCGGGTCTCTGCAGTGTGTGCCACGGTCCCGAGGGCAAGGGCGTACCGGGTCTGGGTGCCGACCTGACCGACGCCGAGTGGGTGCAAGGTGACGGATCGCTCGCCGGCATCACCCAGAGCATCATGAAGGGCGTCGATGCGAGCAAATCGACCACGGGTGCGGCGATGCCGGCCAAGGGTGGTAGCGGCATTACCGACGAGCAAGTGAAGGCCGTCGCCGCCTACGTGTTCTCGATTAGCAAGCGCGCGAAGTAGTCGGCGACACCACGATCGAACCCCCGGAGGCCTGGAGGTCGGGCAGCCAACCGACCCCGGCCGCCGGGGGTTGTTTCTGCTCTTTCGCCAAGGTCGCCCCCCCCTTCCGCCGACGCTCGCGCGAGCCTGATTCTGCGGCTAATTTTAAAGCTCCCACAACGAGGCCGGGCGTGCCCCGGCAGGCGTGGCGTTACCCACCACGCGAGGTGGCGCATGGCATTGTTCGGGATCTATCGCGACGAGTTCTTCCTCCGTAGCTCATAACACGTCGGCCGTCTCGGCCGGGAGGTCGTTTTGGAAATCCTACTGTCAGCCCTGGCCGTGGCCGGAGCCACCGCGCTGGCCACAAGCCTGAGAATTATGTGGGAGTACGAGCGAGCCGTGGTCTTTCGGCTCGGCCGTCTGCGCGGGGCCCGCGGTCCGGGTCTGATCTTCCTCGTTCCCTTCGGCATCGAGCGCATGCAGCGGGTGAGCCTGCGGATCGTGGCGATGGACATACCGCCGCAGGACGTGATCACACGCGACAACGTGTCGGTGAAGGTCAACGCGGTGCTCTATTTCCGCGTCAACGTTCCGGTGAAGGCGATTATGGAAGTGGAAGACTTCCTGTTCGCCACATCTCAGCTCGCCCAGACCACGCTGCGATCGGTGATCGGCCAGGCGGAGTTGGACGATCTGCTGGCCGAGCGCGAGAAGTACAACGATATGCTGCGGACGATCATCGACGAACAGACCGACGTTTGGGGCATCGAGGTCACGGCCGTCGAGGTGAAGGACATCGACCTGCCGCAGGAGATGAAGCGGGCGATGGCGAAGCAGGCCGAGGCGGAACGTGAACGGCGGGCGAAGGTTGTGAACGCCCAGGGCGAATACCAGGCGTCGCGCAAGCTGGTGGCGGCGGCCCAGATCATGAGCGCGGACCCAGCGGCCCTGCAGCTCCGCTTTCTGCAGACAGTCTCCGAGATCGCAGCCGAGAACAACTCGACGACCCTGTTTCCGATACCGATGGACCTGTTCGGGCCGTTCATGCGGAAAGCGGCCACCAGTCTGATCGATGTGGAAGGGCTGGAGGAAGAGGGAGTCGGCGAGGAGGCGGATTCGGCACAGACCCGCGAACTGCCGGCACCGTCGGTCGGGCTTCCCGAACCGCGGGCGCCGGAGACGGTTCGCGCGAAGCGACGAGAAGATTGACGGGTTCGGTGCTGGGTCCGCGACACGCACGGGCGGGGCGGGCAACGCGCTCGGGCAGGAGCTAGGGCGTGGGTGAGCCGACCGGAGGACGCCAGCTCACACGGCGCGACCTCGAGGTCGTGATTCGACGTGCCGCCGAGCTCGAGGCGCGTTCGGGAAGCGACAATCCCGAGCTGAGCGAAGACGACGTCCTTCGCATCGCCGGCGAAGTCGGACTCTCGGAGGTGAGCACACGGCGGGCGCTGGCCGAGCACTTCGCCGGTGCGGGCGGCCTGCTGGTGGATCCGGGGTGGCTGTCGCGACTCTGCGGGCCCGGGTTGGTGACGGCGACGCGGAGCATCGACCGGCCGGCAGGCGAGCTGCGAGAGGTGCTCGAGTCGCACTTCCAGACGAATGAGAGCCTTCGCCTGGTGCGGCGGTCGCATTCCGGCTCGCTTTGGGAGCCGGATCGCGGGGTGCTCGTGTCTATCCTGCGGTCGGTCGACCTGTTCGGCCGGGGCTATCAGTTGGCCAAAAAATCTCGCGCAGTCGAGCTACGTCTGACCCCGCTGGCGGAGACGACGGCGCAGGTCACGCTCACGGCCGACCTCGGCAACGAGCGCGCCGGTTGGTTCTGGGGGTTGGGGATCGGCGGCGGCGTGCCCTTGGCCACGGGGGTCGGTGTCACGACGGCGGCGATCAGCGGGGTCGCCCCCTTGCTGGTCGCAGGGCTGCCCCTGATTGCGGTTACGCTGGCGGCGGCGCGGCTGGGGTACGCGCGGGCGACCGATCGGATGCGCGTGAGCCTGGAAGGCCTGCTCGACCGGCTGGAACATGGCGACTCGCTCGAGCCGCTGCGGACGTCGTGGCGCGATCTGCTGAAGTGATCACAGCGCGTGAGGGGGAGCGCGGTTCATATAGACTCGGGGGACACCAGAAACGGTTCGACGCCTGATCCGGCGACCTGCGTGAGGCTTCACGGCGATGTTATTCCAAATCCGTCGGTCACGTGCCTGGCCACCCGAGCGATCGATCATGGTGGCCGGCCTGCTGCTCCTGGTCGCTTGTGAGACCACCCGCGACCGTCCCACCGGTCTGAGCGAGCCGCTTCCTGCGACGACGATCGCCGTCATCGCGCCGCGCTCACAGCAATTCGTGCCGGCCGATTCGACGACGATCGTGGTGGTGGAGGGCGCGGGGCTGATCCAGGCGGTGGAAGTGGTCCTCACGCTGAACACTTTGCCCGACACTCTGGCGATGGAGCGCCGCGACTTTGACCCGCCCTTGGAAACCGTGGAGCTGGTCTTCGGAATCCGCATCCCCGGCCACCTTCAGACCGGAGCGCAGGTTCAGTTTCAGGCCGTCGCCGAAGACGTCACCGGAACCCGGCACCTGTCGGAACCAGTGGTCGCCGTGGTGATCGAGTGCAACGTGTTTCCGATTACATGTGCGAACCTTTGAGGTCGGAGCCGCCGGGCCCGGTACCCCCTCTGAGCCGTGGGGCGCCGGGCCGGGGGAACAGGTGTTCCCGACCCGAAAAAGCGCAAAATTGACGGGCCGACCGGGTGGGGATGCGGATTTGAAAATCGCTTGCATTTACTTATATTTTAGGGGTGTTTCTCCAGCGGCTTGGGCTCCGGAATTTCCGGAATTTTGAGGACGTGGACGTCGAGCTTCCGGAGCGCGGCGCCGCCCTGATCGGCGACAACGGTCAGGGCAAGACCAACCTGCTGGAGTCCATCTACTATCTCGAGATTTTTCGCTCGTTCCGCGGGGCGCGGGACGAGCAGCTCATCACATTTGGAAGAGACCACTTCAGAGTGGTAGGCCACCTTGCAGGTGTCGAGGGTGGTGAAGGGGAGAGCGAGGTGGCGGCGGGCTACCTGCGCGAGGGCCGTCGAAAGAAGGTCAGCTTGGACGGGTGGGAGCCCGAGCGCGTGGCGAACGCGATCGGCCGGGTCGGCGCCATCGTGTTCACCGCCAGCGACATCGATATCGTGGCGGGTGGGCCCAGCGCACGCCGGCGCTTTCTCGACATCCTCCTCTCCCTGGTCGAGCCGGGTTATCTATCGGCGCTTCAGCGGTACCGTCAGATCCTGGCACAGCGGAACGGCCTGTTGCGTGACCGGGCGCAGCGAGAAGAGCTGGCCGCCTGGGATGACGGACTGGTCGAGGTGGGAAGCCGGATCGTCGACGCCCGCTCTCGCTGGGTTGCGGCGAGCCGTGACGCTTTCCGCGGCTTCTACGCGGCGATATCGGGCGGTCAGGCGGCGGGGGTGGAGTACATGCCGTCGGTTCCGCGACCGGACGGAACCAGCGGGGGCGGAGACGCGACGGAGTCGTGGGCCGCGGCGTTCCGCGGAGCGATGGATTTGCATCGGGAGCGGGAACGGCGGCGCGGTCTGACGCTGATCGGCCCCCACCGCGACGATCTGAGATTCTGGGTCGAGGAAGAGCCCCAACGCGTGGCACTGCGTGGGTTCGGCTCGGCCGGCCAGCAGCGGACTGCGGCGGTGGCGTTGCGCATGGTGGAAGCGGGCGTCGTGCGGGGCGCACGAGGTCGGCGGCCGATCATCATGCTGGACGACGTACTGGCCGAGCTCGATCCTGCCCGGGCCGAGCGCGTGGTGGAACTCGTGGCTGCGGAGGAATGGGGACAGGTGTTCGTGACCTCTCCTAAGCCGAGCGAATTGGCGCTGATGGGCGGCAGCCTGGAGGAATTCCGCATCGCCGCCGGAAAGGTGCGGCGCGTGTGAGCGAGCGCGGCGGCAGCCTGCGGCACGTCGGTGCGGTGGTCGATGCGGTGCTGCGAGCGCGCGGTCTGGCGGAGAACGTCGAGCGCGCCTCGGTGGTTCCAGAGTGGCCCGAGCTGGTGGGCCCGGAGGTGGCGCGGGTGGCGACGCCCACGGGCTTCGAGCGCGAGACGCTTTTCGTGGAGGTCAGCTCGTCGGCCTGGATGATGGAGCTGGAGATGTTGGAACGACGGATTCTTGCCAAGCTCAACGCTGGACGGAGGCACGGCAAGTTCAGGAAGATTGTATTCAGGCTCGCCGCGGGGCGTCGAGGCGAACGCGGCAAGACAGCTTGAGGTGGGCTGTTGGCAATCATGAGGAGAGGTGATGGGACACAAAGCTAGGAAGAAGGCGTCGGCGAAGCCTTCGACGGGAGCCAAGAAGCCGGCGGCGCGAGCCGCGGGTAAGACAGCGCCGGCGGCGGCAGCGAAGACCGGCGATACGACGAGCGCCCGGGCCGCGTCATCCGCGGCGAGCTATACGGCGGGCAAGATCCAGGTCCTCAAGGGGCTGGAAGGCGTGCGACGGCGACCGAGCATGTACATCGGCTCCACGTCGGCGCGCGGCCTTCACCATCTGGTCTATGAGGTGGTGGACAACTCGATCGACGAGGCGATGTCGGGCTACTGCGATCAGATCGAGGTGGTCGTCCACTCCGACAACTCGGTCACGGTGAGCGATAACGGCCGTGGGATTCCCGTCGACACACACCCCACCGAGAAAGTTCCGGGCGTCGAGCTGGCCATGCTCACGCTGCACGCCGGAGGGAAGTTCGATAAGGAATCGTACAAAGTTTCCGGCGGCCTCCACGGCGTGGGCGTTTCTGTCGTCAACGCGCTGTCGGAGTGGCTCGAGGTCGAAGTTCACCGCGACGGCCAGATCTGGCACCAGAGCTACGGGCGCGGTCAGAAGAAGTCCGAGCTTAAGACGACGGGAAAAACCGACCGCACGGGCACCAAAGTTACGTTTCGACCGGATTCTCAGGTCTTCAGCGAGCTCGACTTCAACTACGACATGTTGGCCACGCGACTGCGTGAGCTTGCCTTCCTGAATCGCGGCGTAAAGATCGCCCTCACAGACGAGCGGCCCGGCCAGGAGAAGCAGAACAAGTTCCAGTACGAGGGCGGCATCAAAGAGTTCGTCAGGTATCTGCGAGGCAACCGCAAGGCGCTGCACTCAGAGGTCGTCTTCATGGAGGCCAAGCGCCCCGAGTGTGAGGTCGAGCTGGCTCTTCAGTACAACGACGGCTACAAGGAGGACACCTTCACCTTCGTCAACAACATCAATACCCACGAAGGTGGCACTCACCTGACCGGCTTCAAGGCCGCCCTGACTCGGACCCTGAACGACTACGCGCGGCGCAACGGCCTGTTCAAGAAGTCGAGCTTCGCGCTCACGGGAGAGGACGTCCGCGAGGGATTGATCGCGATCCTCTCGGCGCGCGTGATGGACCCGCAGTTCGAGGGTCAAACAAAGACGAAGCTCGGTAACAGCGAAGTGAGGGGCGTCGTCGAGTCCGTGGTCAATGAAGGGCTTTCCAACTTCCTGGCGGAAAGCCCTTCGGTCGCTCGACGGATCGTCGACAAGGTCCTGCAGGCGGCTCGCGCCCGCGAGGCGGCGCGTCAGGCCCGGGATCTGACGCGTCGCAAGTCGGCGCTGGAAGGCTCGATCCTGCCCGGCAAGCTGGCGGATTGCTCGCTCGACGACCCCAACGTGAGCGAGCTGTACCTCGTGGAGGGTGACTCGGCCGGCGGTTCGGCCAAGCAGGGGCGCGACCGCAATTTCCAGGCGATTCTGCCCTTGCGTGGCAAGATCCTCAACGTCGAGAAGGCCCGACTGGATCGGGTGCTTTCCAACGAAGAGATTCGGACGATCATCACAGCGGTGGGTACCGGGATCGGCGACGATGAGTTCAACCTCGAGAACGCCCGTTACCACCGGATCATCATCATGACCGACGCTGATGTGGACGGCGCCCACATCCGCACCCTCTTGCTCACCTTCTTCTTCCGCCACATGCGACAGCTCATCGAGGCGGGCTACGTCTACATCGCCCAGCCGCCCCTCTATCGCGTCAAGCGCGGCAGGGAGGAGCACTACGCCTACAGCGATGACGAGCGGGACCAGATCATGGGCCGCATGGGCGAAGACGGGAAGAGCGGGCGGCCCGATGTGCAGCGGTACAAGGGCCTCGGCGAGATGAACCCGGATCAGCTCTGGAGCACGACGATGGACCCCGAGCGGCGCACGATCCTTCGAGTCACGATGGACGATGCCGTCGAGGCGGACCGGCTGTTCACGCTCCTCATGGGTGATGAGGTCGAGCCGCGCCGCGCCTTCATCGAGGAGAACGCCCGCTTCGTCAAGAACCTGGACGTTTGACGCCGGCCCCGCTTAGCCTTCTCGGGCCTCGAAGACGGGTGTCACGCCGCCGGACCCGCAAGCGGATCGGTCGCATCGTCGCGGCGCTGTTCGCGCTTTACCTGTTCGTCGGGTACGCCGGGCCGCGTCTGCGTTGGCTGCGCACGCAAACCCAGCCCAGGGCCGCGGTCGGCGCACTTCCGATCTTCAGTCCGTCCGGGGCGGTCGCCGCCGGCGTCATCGCCGTTCATACCGGCCGCTCGCACGACGCGATCGGCA